>NZ_CALMPD010000046.1 GCF_937871865.1 uncultured Legionella sp. | reverse complement strand
GAATACGTCATAAATAAATGATTATAATCAATTTATTATCCGTTGGCTATATAAACTGATTATTCGAGCAAATCAGATTGCGATGCAGGAGTTAAAAAATATGGCTTGCTAACGAGTGGCGTGCGTAAGGTGAGTTATCATAAATTACAGATTGAATATGAATCCTATCCGCAAGTGCTCCCTGACAAACAACAAGAATATCAAGAAGCCTTAGTCAGTGTCAGTGTCAGTGGAATTAAAAAAGAAAACTCAGTATGTACTTTAATGCATGAGGGTAAAAATTTTAGATTCTTTGATCCAATAAGCAGAATGGGAAAACATCAAATTACTCAAACAGCGACATCCAAAATAAGTAAGCTTGACTCCAGTGATATAATGCTTACATCGAATTCACTTGAACAAAAAATTCGAGCAGAAATCGATAAATTCCAAGATGATTATTCAGGAAGAGCAAACCGAATGTAATAACTGCATGGGTATGGTATTAATAATTTGTTGAACCATTACTTTGTTTTTGTGCTATTTCATTTAAAATTGAAGATAATCGACAACCCGCTAATAAAATTTGCTTTTGGGTGATATTCTGAGCCTTCAGCTGATAATTTTTTCCTGGGGTTTTATTTACAGCAACACCATATACTTCGTTTAGTGCTAACTGATGCGATGCATTAATCCATTGTTTTGGCTTTTTTTCCTTATTGGTCGTTGAACATGACCATCTTGTCTGCAATTGACGTGCTTTGTTCTGTATCTGAAACTCTTTAGATGATCCTATTAATATTCCTCCGCCATTATCCCAATATTTATGTAAATTATCGCCTATAGGATTTTTAGCTAGCGGGAATAAATTTCCACCCAAATCTCCCTGAGGATGCCTCTTGCTTACTTGGGTAATTGTATGTAACGGTTGATGTATATCACCAATTAAATGGGTCAAGATACGCAGACTTAGTCCTTTATCAGCCAAACTGGCTTTATCAGATGATAATACAATTAGTGCCTGTTTAATTCCCCACAAAGCATTAGGAGTTTGTATTGCAGGTAATGGACTATCATCCTGGGTGAATGGTTTATCAATGTAATGTAATGAATCAAACCAATGAACGTCTTTTTTTCGTATGGAATCCATCCAGGATGCTGCAGATACAAAATTTACCCTGGATGCTTTAGTATTGTATGCTCGAGTATACTTGTCACACATAGTTTTTGCTGCTGGTGTCAAATTATCATAGGCAATCTGAGCAACTAATTTATGCCCCATTGCATTCCACGCATGACTGCAAGCGATACCAAAAACAAAAAATAGTGCGACAAAAACTCTCATCATATTAACTCAGATATGGAGACCATGCGGGTTCTTGAACATCACCTTCCCGGGCTGGTAATCTCATTCGGATTCTACCGTCAATAGAAACGATGCTTAATACACCTTTATCCTGGAATCGTGTCGCATAAAGCACTAAACGGCTATTCGGAGATACTGTGGGTGACTCATCAAGGCCAGAGGAGGTTAAACTGGCAATTGGACCACCATTAGCATTTTGTAAACCAATATTAAAGCTTCGATCATCACGATGCAACATAACAATATTTTTCATATCAGGGGTATAGGATGCTCGAGCATTATAATTACCCTCAAAGGTAACTCGGCTTACCTGACCGCTTGCCAGAGATAATTTATAAACCTGCGGTGAACCACCTCGTCCTGAAGTAAATAACAGACTGTTTCCATCAGGTGAAAAACGTGGTTCGGTATCTATAGCATCCCCAAAAGTAACTTGTTTCATACTTCCGGAATTTATATCAATATTATAAATTTTAGGCGTGCCAGTTTTGGATAAAACAACAGCAAGTTGGCGTCCATCAGGAGACCATGCAGGAGCTCCATTAATACCAGGGAAACTGGTAATTAATCGACGTTGCCCTGTTTCTACAGATACAGTGAATATCTGCGCTTTTTTCTTTTCAAATGAAACATAAGATATTGATTTACCATTTGGAGACCAGGATGGTGACATAATAGGTTCAGAAGATACTAATAAACTTTGAGGATTATGGCCATCAGCATCAGCTACTTCTAAAGAATAACGAGGTGGCCGTTGCGCGTTTCGTTGAACAGATATGTATGCAATCCGGGTTGAGAATATTCCTCGTTCGCCAGTTAATTTTTGATACACTTCATCACTGATATGATGCGCTAAAGGTCGAAGTTGGTTAGCGCTAATCTGATAGCTTTTGCTCAGAAGCACATTGCCATTAGCAACCGCATCAGTCAGTTTAAAGCTGACCTCCAAATTATTGCCTACACGACTCACTCTGCCGGTCACTACACTGTCTGCGCCTAATTGTTTCAGGACACCAATAGATGATTGAGAATTGGGGCTTTGCGGCCCTGATATAATTTTAAATTGCCCTGAAAGAGTCAAATCATTCTCAATAACATGAGCTAGTTCATCAGCCCCAGCATCTGAGCCAAATGAGTTAATAGCAATAGGAAGAGCTGAGTTAATACCTTGAGTAAGCTCAAGATCCAGCGCATAACTGTGGCTGGCACAACATAATAATATAAGCGTAATAATTCGATTTATCACGAGTTTTACCCCCTTACTTGTTCTGGTCGAACGGTTAAACTGATATCACGGAACAAATTAAATGTTTCCGCGTCTGTAGGCACAGGAAGAGGCTGTGCTTTATAAATTGCTGTCTGCGCAGAGCGATCTAACAACGGATCACCACTGCTCCTTGTTAACGTAAGCTCGACTACCGAGCCATCAGGAGCAAGCCTGATCCTGAATTGACTTGATAAACCGCTGTTAGTATTTTCGGGCAAAATCCAGTTTCGTCCAATAGCATTAATAATCAGAGCCTTGTATTTATCTACCTCACCAGCAATACGGGCCTGATTTTCTGCATTTTGTGCGGCTCTTTGTGCTGCAGCTGCCTCTGCTTGTTTTTTACTTTCCATATCCGCTTTTGCCTGAGCAGCACGTGCTTGTTCTGCTCGTTGTTTTTCAGCCTGGACCTGTTCTGCTTTTAATTTATCGGCCAGGGCTTTTTCTTCGAGCTTTTTCTTATTAAGTTCCGCGAGTTTTTTTGCCTCAACCTCTTTTTGTTTAACCAGGGCCTCTTTTTGTTTTTTCAACTCTTCAATACGTTTTGCTTCTAATGCTTTTTGCTCAGCCAATTCCTTTAGATGTTTTTTCTCTTCTTCAGCCTGTTTTTTTCGAGCAATAGCAATTTTGTTAGCCTCTTCTTTTAATTTAGCAAGTTGCTGCTGTTCTTTTATTCTCTGTTGCTTCGCTGCCTCGGCTTGTCGCTTTAATTCATTTTGATGATTGACTTCAGCTCTGCGCTTTTGCTCTTGCTCTTGTTTTAAGCGATTAACCGTTTCCATTATTTCTTTATTATCAACACTAACGGCCTTTACCGGCTCCTGCTGAGGTGCATTAGCTATTGGTAATTGCATGCCAGGAGTATTCTTCTTTTCTGCAGTCATAACAGGATGCTGCGTTGACGTATCTGTCAGCAATAAAATAACTAAAAAAAGGTGTAATCCTATTGCTGAAAAAAATGCTTTTCGATAACTGGGTGTGCTTATCATGCTTGACTCTCTGTAGGTTCATCTGATGAATCAGTCAGTAATCCTACCTGTTCCGCACCTGCCTGTTTTAGTAAGGCCATAGCTTGCACCACTTTACCGTATGCCACACCCTGGTCACCTTTAACTAATACATTAAGTTTTTGTCCTGACTGATTAGCCAATTCCAATTCTGCGGCAACTCTCACAACAAGAGCCTGTGCCTCGATTGGATCTGCTGGGGTACTGCTAATATTTAAAAAATAAGTTCCTTGTTGATTGACTGAAACGATAATTGGTTCTCTATCGGTTGGTTGCAAATTTTGACTGGCAGCCTTTGGTAAATCAACAGTAACACCTTGAGTTAACATAGGGGCTGTAATCATAAAAATAACCAATAAAACCAACATAACATCAATATAGGGCACCACATTAATTTCAGAAATTGGGCGTTCACGTTTGGTTTTTGCTCTGATCATTTGAGTATTATCCTTTTGGGGTACCCGATGTTTGTTGCTCAATCAAGGAAATTAACTCCTCTTGAAACAAATCAAATCGATTCAATAAAATGTTAGCTCGAGTTGTATAACGGTTGTAAGCAATTACCGCAGGAATTGCTGTAAATAATCCCAAAGCAGTCGCGACCAGCGCTTCGGAGATACCAGGGGCTACCATTGCTATGGTTGCCTGTTGCGCATGCCCTAATGCCTGGAAGGAAGTCATTATACCCCAAACGGTACCGAATAACCCCACATATGGAGATATAGAGCCCACCGAGGCAAAAAACGGTAAATGTTGTTCCAGCTTTTCCGCTTCTTTTGCATGGCTGATTTGCATCACGCGTTGAATAGGCTCCAAAGTAACAGCCCCCTGTTTTCTTGCGCGTACAAACTCTTTGAATCCAGCATGAAAAATGGCGGCCATTCCCTGATTTTCATCTGAGTTACTGTCTATATCTGCATAGAGCTTGCTTAAATCACTGCTATCCCAAAATCTTCGATTAAATGCATCAGTTAACTGCTTTTTACGGTTAAAAAACCATGCTCTCTGGAAAATTAGAGTCCAGGAAACTATAGATGCGATTAGCAATATCATCATTACCGATTTAACTACTAACCCTGCCTGCATAAAATACATCAATACATTTGCTTGATTACCCACTTTTTTCTCCAGTATCGAAGTGTTCAATTATTCATTTGATTTCAAAAATACATCAGGTAGTCGTTTGGGCTTTAAAAGGCCATTGACACAAACTACTTTTATACTCGCTTCACTAATTAATTTCTTTTGTTCGTTCTGTATGGATTGCTTAAAAACAAAACTGCATGCACTTATTTCAGATATTTGAGTAGAAACAGTTAATAAGTCATCTAATTTTGCTGGTGACAAATAGTTTATCGTAATTTCATTAATGGCAAATGAAATATCAAGTTTCATTAAATCACTTAATATTAAATTGCTTTCTCTCAACAGTTCTGTCCGAGCCCGCTCAAAATAACGCAAATAATTTGCATGATAGACGATGCTCATAAAATCCACATCCTCAGCATACACTCGAACATTATAATGGTGGATTTTTTTAATATTCATTACTTATTCCTGTTCCAGAACATTTAAACCAAAATGTTGATATGCTCTGGAGGTGGCTATTCTACCTCGTGGAGTGCGCATTAGGAATCCTTGTTGTATTAAATAAGGCTCTAAAACATCCTCAATTGTGCCTTTTTCTTCACCAATAGCTGCTGCAATACTGTCTACACCGACAGGTCCTCCATTAAATCGCTCAATGACAGCTAAAAGTAATTTTCTGTCCATCAGATCAAAACCATGCTGATCTACGTCAAGCATTTCCAACGCTCTCTTAGCAATATCAAGGCTTATTATGCCACACCCTTTTACTTCAGCATAATCACGTACTCGTCTCAGCAATCGATTAGCTATCCTGGGAGTACCTCTTGAACGCATCGCGATTTCTCTGGCGCCTTCAGGCTCAGTACCCACATGCAACAATTGAGCAGAACGGCCTACTATTTGAGTTAAAGAATCGACGGAGTAGTATTCAAGTCGTTGTACAATACCGAATCTATCTCTCAATGGAGAGGTAAGCAAGCCAGCTCTCGTTGTGGCCCCAATTAAAGTAAATGGAGGTAATTCTAATTTAATGGAACGGGCTGCAGGCCCCTCTCCTATCATAATGTCTAATTTATAATCTTCCATAGCAGGATAAAGAATTTCTTCTATGACCGGACTTAATCGGTGAATTTCATCGATAAAAAGAACGTCATTTTCCTGAAGATTAGTTAAAATAGCAGCAATATCCCCCGCTCGTTCTATGACTGGCCCAGAAGTCTGTCGAATATTAACCCCCATTTCATGGGCGATAATATTTGCAAGAGTCGTTTTACCTAATCCTGGAGGGCCGAAGATCAAAACATGATCCAGAGCGTCTTTTCTTTTTCTTGCAGCATCAATGAATATCTGCATTTGTGAGCTTACCGCTTCCTGTCCAATATATTCACTGAGACTAAGAGGACGAATAGCTCGGTCAATTGCTTCTTCTGTGACAATACTTTGGGTACTGATTAAGCGATCACTTTCCAGCATAAGAGTCTTATTTTAGATTCACCCGAATGAAAACATTTTAACATATGTTTTTTTAATAGCAGCTTTTTCTCACAGGAAATATTTAATATATTGCTATTTTGCCCCGATGGTTAATCAAATAACAATCATGATTATTTTTATAAACCTTATTTCTTTAGAATAGTTCCCAACTGTTGAATTGGAGCTTCAATTTCCTCAACTTGCTTTTGACTGGAGGTTTTTGCCACAAAGAAACGCCATTGTATTTTTTCGCATGGTGGATATTTGCTCCTGCACATAACCAAGAGCAATAAGAGGCAGATCAAATTGTATTTGTAATTGATTAATATCTAGAGGTTCTTTGTCCCATTGTTGAGTGACGTAATTAAAAACTGCTGCAATTCGCGAATATTCAGCAGCTTGGATGGGCATAATATTATGGAATATTTTTTCCATTCAACTTCGGTTAAATCTTCAAATCGATGCTGGACAATATAAATCAATCCTTCTTTATTTTCTTGTAATGCGGCTTCTAACTGAGGTAACTCTGCCCATTTTCAGGACGACAAAGCATCAACCGTTTTTAAAAAACTCAATTTTTTCAGTTTTCTTCTCATTTAACCAATAGAATCTTTTTGCGTTAAAAGGCTTGAAATTTCCCCATTAAAAAATCGTATTTGCTCCTGCAAAGATAAATAGTTCGGATCTTGCAACATACCTTTTGGTCTTTTTCCCAAAAGTACGGTACCTGAATTGGTTGAAAGCCAACTCACCTCCAATGAACTAACATGTTTTTCTAGTTTACTAGCCTCTTGAGGCGTAATAATCATGGTCTGCAACTGCTGGAGATCCAAGTAAACGATGAATCTCTTTTTCATCAGTAGTTTTAAATACTATAGGCTTATCAGGCTTATTAATATCGATCCTGATTCTTATCAAAATAGAGTACGTGTCTTATCGTTGAATTAGACAAACGCATCATTGTGAATATAAGCAAATAAAGAAGCATCAATGGACATAAAATATTTTTCAAAACAGAGGATTTGCCAATAATAGCACACGGAGGTCAAAAAAAGACACTCAATTGTATATGAGCCTATATCACAAGCCACTTATCTGTTTTCAATAAAAGTCCAGTGAATGTAACTGAATAATTACAGTAACAATAAAGCCAGTTAGTTATTAACTATATTTAATACTGGTAAAAGCTCAATTACTTGGGCGATGCTCCGATTATTATCGGTTCTGACAATGGTATTTATACGGCCATAAATTGGTGAATTGAGTTGGCATTTCAGAAATGACAGTAATGCAGTATTACAGACAGTCGAAAAATAATATTGATTTTTTGAGTTAGTCTCTATTTTTTTCGATTTTAAAAGACGACCAAACGGTATATCCGAAGTTAAAATATCATGTATGAAATCAGCTGGAAGCTCGTTAAAATAAATAGAAATCAAAGCCAACTCCACAATAACTTGCTCGTTTAACCGCTCTGCTATGGCTGGATTGTTTCTTTTGCTATTTTGATCAAGGATCATAGTGATAACACGCGTGTACACGTTATCTTTTATATTTCGCTCGGCATGCACCACCCGTATGGCCGAAGTTCGTTTATAAAACGTTTCGATTCCAACTGTTAATAACGGTTGAGTCAGTAAATAATCAAAAGGAGTCGGTAAATCTTCTTTATCTATTTGTTTGATTAATGATAACCTGTTTTTTAATACGGCAGATAACGCATCTAGCCGATTTTGAATCAAGCCAGAAACAATTGTTTCTGCAGATGCTGCAAGAGAAAAAAGACAAAGATTAATTATTAGAAATAATTGCTTCAAACGATACATTATATATGTGTTGCCCTGAACAATTCGCATTACATTGATATGTAAGCCCACTCTATGACAATTATCACAATCAGGTCAATCCACAACTATATTGCTTGTTCGTATTTTTTAGTTCATATTAGGATTTGTTGATAGTTCATACGAAAAACCTGGTTCCGCGCCATGAATAAACCAAGATGCATAATGATTTTATACTGAAAGATCAACAGACCTTAATATTTCAGGCTCAATTTACTTATCTACTATTTGAGCAATCTCTCAATAAGTTGCGGCAAAAAGGCTACCCAGATTATTGAGAGATTACCCATTTGAGCCGCAATAAAAAATGTACATTAAAAATATGGGATATTTAATGACTCAAACTGTTTATTTAACCAATCAATTTATTAAGTCTATCATTCCACAGTTAAATCCAGAGTGGACTATTATTTCAGGCTGGAATCCAGTAGACGCTGCAACCAAACATCAGGTTACTGCATTAGCAACGACCGTGTGGGATCGTATCGATGCTGATTATTTAGTTCAATTTCCAAACCTTAAAATAATCACCCATCTAGGTATTGGTACAGATAATATTGATAAAGATTATTTAATGGATAATGACATCTTACTTTTGTCGCAACCAAATGCTGGCATCCATGATACCGCAGAGTTGGCTTTGACATTAATGTTAACACTGGCACGCAAGATCATTCCCAACCACAAATACACCAAAGAAAATCAATGGGTTGAAAACAAAACCAAATTTATTGGAAATCATTTACAAGGAAAGCACTTGGGCTTGATTGGCTTCGGTCAGATTGGTGCGACCATTGCCAAGTTCGCACACGCTTTGGACATGAAGATTGCTTATACTGCACGCAACAAAAAAGACAATACATATACTTACTATTCAGATATTAACAGTCTTGCCAATGATAGTGATTTTATAATCATTTGCTGTTCAGCTAATGCTGATTCTCATCATCTAATTGATAAAACAGTTTTAGAACATTTAGGTTGCGATGGATATCTTATAAATGTTGCTCGAGGAAGCATTGTTGATGAAAATGCATTAATTAATGCTTTATCAGAGCGAACTATTGCTGGAGCTGCTCTGGATGTGTACAGTAATGAACCAGAAGTTTCTTTGAAATTAAGAGAACTTGATAATGTGGTTCTATCGCCACACATGGGAAGTTCGACAAAAGAAAACTTAAATAATATGTTCCATTTGCAGGCACAACAATTAAACCACTATTTACAAAATTTACATCGATTACATCCTGTTACTGAACCAGGGTAAAATTAATTTATCAGAAATAAGGGATTATTATGAGCGCCAACTATATTTTGAATACGAATAATCAGGCAAGGGATCGCCTGTCATTACAGCATCACCTCTATGCCCGAAGCAGCATAAAACTAGTAAAAGATGGAGGCGTTTCTACGGGAATGACGGGGCTTGAAATTGGGTGTGGTTCTGGAGAGATGACTATTGAACTTGCTAAACTCGTTGGAGTCCAGGGTAGCCTGCTTGCGATTGATTTAAGTCAAGATCAATTGAATCATGTTCAATACATGACGAGGAATTACAAAAACATCAGATTCAAACAATGGGATGTTAATTATCTTTCAGATCTTGGCGAACAATTTGACTTTATATATTGCCGTATGGTGCTTCATCATGTTAAAGATGCCTATTCAGCTATTTTACAAATGAAAAATTGTCTAAAGCCAGGTGGAATAATAATTTGTGAAGAGCCTTCCATATTTGATTCTACGTTCTGTTCACCTCCCTCAAAGACTTATGAACAATTTACCCAATGGATCAGAACTTGTTTCACTCTTAATCAATGTGACTTTGAGATAGCTCATCGCTTAGAACAAGAATGTGCTTCTGCCAATTTTAAAGTGAAACAACATACCTTATTCCAACCGTTATTAAGAACGGCCAAGGAAAAGCAAATTTATTCAATGGCATTACAGGATGTTACCCCCCAGCTAATACATCTAAATATTGCAACACAAGATGAAATTGATGCGTTATCACAGGATCTGCTCTCTTTGGCCAACTCAGAGAACACAATGACCTGGATAAGGATGCATCAAGTTATTGCTGAGCTACAATCATAGAACCTGATTCGCTGATGCTCCGTGCGTCCGCTTCCAGGATAAGTTAAGAGAGCTCAGACTTGCTTTTGATCTACAAAATGAGTCAGCAATTTTCTAGCCCTATAAATTCTGGAACGGACTGTACCAATAGGACAGTCCAGCTTTTTTGCAATATCATCATACTTATGGCCTTCAAATACATGCAAGCCATAACAAAGCCTCAACTCTTCTGATAATCGCGCTACTGCATTTTCTATTTGTGTATTAAGTTCAAGATTAATTAACTGATGTTCCGGGGAGCTGTAATAGATGGAATATTGTTCTTCAATATAGTGCGCTTCAGAATCGAGCTGCAGTGATTTTGTTCTGTAATAATTTTTAATCGTATTTTGAGTTATTTTATACAACCAGGTAGAAAATCTACTTTCTTCCTTGAAGTAATGTAGATGACGATATACTTTAAGTAGTACTTCTTGTGCCAAATCTTTGGCATTGTTTTGATCGCTAATATAAAAGCAAATAATTTGTTGTACTTTATGATTATAACGTTCGAGCAATCGGTTACATGCTTGCTTATTGCCATTTCTTGCCAATTCAACCAAACATTCGTCAGTACAAGATGCATCGTTATTCATAGTCACCTCTTTAATCCATTATAATCCTCAATTGCTTCGCGCTGAGTGAGCTTGGTATTTATTAATTCATTATGATCTTGATTGTGTCGTTCTCGCGCAGGCGGGAAACCATTGTTCAAGTTACTTCCTTACTTTGTTTGAAGAATAGATTCCCGCCTGCGCGGGAAGGACACAATAAAGACCAGTTTGTTCATTACCATCCCCCCTGTTGATTATGTACAAATATGCCAGGATTTCTCAGTACTTCGCGTACTACGTAGGCATAAGCAATGCGGCAACAGATCAAAACAAGCGCACCTAGTACAATTATATACTATTTGCTCGCAATTAAGAGATGAAGAAGTGCTAATTGATGATCAGGTATTTGATCATTAAATAAAATAAGTATTTTATTTTTTTTAGGCATTGAGCAGTGAATCAGTTGAAATAACGTATTATGAATAACAATCTTAATGTCATTACATATTTCGCTTTCTCCATTATTTGCTATCAAAAACCACTGATTATTACGATAAATGAATTCTGCTACAGCAGAACACGGGTTTTGATGACGATATTCTATCCATAATTGCCATCCCAAAAACAATATCAAAACAATTTTAATCATCATATAGAATGAAGAATAAAACAGAAGTATTAAAGTAAAAAGGTATATCACTGTAAGCAAACGAAAATATACCTTGGATTTACTTGGTTTAAGTATGATTTCTGATGAGAGTAACAATTTTATTTAACTCTTCGTCATGAGGTTTTTCATGCCCCATCAACCAGGCAAATAATTCAGGATCAGTACATTCAAGGAACAAATCAAATGATTTAACTTCCTCAACAGTAAGTTTATCCAGACCGCATTCCAAAAAGCGCTGTAATATGAGATCCAGTTCAAGCATACCGCGTCGGCAATGCCATGATAACCTGGCTTTTTCTTGAGCATCAAGCATTAATTTTCTCTTTTGTATTATTCGTAAAATATCTCAAAATATATGCTTACAGATGATACACTACTCAAAATATAAACGGAAACATTCAATCAATATGAACATACACTCATTAAAAAAACAGATGATAAACACACGAGCTCTAACCATCATAAGTAATGAGCCAGACGAAATATTAGCAAAAACACATAAAAATTATTTATTTGATCTATCTTATCTTGGAGTTATCAACTTAAATGGAGAAAAATCAGTTGATTTCCTCCAAGGGCAACTAACCAGTGACTTGAATCAGGTATCAGATATACAGATGACCCAAGGCGCACAATGCAATCTAAAAGGCCGCATTTTGTCTCTGATGGATGTGATTAACTGGAATGGAATTAAATTAATTCTTCCTGCGGATTTAATAGACGCCACAGTAAGCTCATTAGGCAAAACAGCTCAACTATCCAAAGTTAGCTTACAGCAACCCTCTGAATATCAGGTTTTAGGGTTTTATTTACAAAACCCTAAAGATGTAATACCTGACGCTATATTCCTTCCTCAGGATACGCATGCATTATCCTACACATCCAATTATTGTTATTACCATTTGGGTAAGGGTTTTTATATTATCGTAATCCATGAAGATAAAGTGGCCGAATTTATAAAGCCATTTACAGAGCTGAATCAGTTCAAAGGCTCTTTAGACTGGCATACAATAAGACTGTTACACCGGCAATTTGAGATCTATCCAGAGTCAAGAGGACTGTTTTTGCCTCACCGATTAGGATTACATGAAACTAATTTAATCAGTTTTAATAAAGGATGCTATAAAGGACAGGAAATTATTGCCAGAACTCATTACAGAGCTACAATAAAGCATGAACTTCGAATTTATTCTATTAGCTCAGAGCAAACTATTTATTCTGGCCAGAAATTATTTAGAAGTAATGAAGAAACAGAAGTAGGTGAGTTAATCGATTATTCCTGGATGGGGAGCAATAAATATTTCATTGCAGTGAGCATATTAAAAGAGCCCTTTAATGCTGTTCGCTTAGAAGGCAATACCAGGGATACCACTTTAGAGCCTTTAGAGTTCAAATAAGATTGACGATTAAAATAAGGGGCATTTTCTCGCGCCCCTTATTGATAAATCACTTTTCAGCTCGTTTTGAGGGCAACATACTTTTTAGAACATTATCTTTATCAATAAAATGATGTTTTAATGCCCCTAGAATATGCAAGCAAATAAAAACAACCAAAATCCAGGCAATAATGCCATGAGATTCATTCATGAATTTAGCTAAAGGTTTATTAGGGGATATCCATGGCAATGGCATATTAAATAAGCCAAAATAACTGGGAACATATTCCGAAGCCACAGACATAATCCAACCACTAAGTGGCATCAACAAAAGAAGAATATAAAATCCGTATTGAACAAAGCGTGACAAGACCTTTTCCCATAATTTAATCGATTCAGGCAAAGGTGGTCGCGTATGCACATGTACTATGATAAAACGAAGAATCATCAGGAATAGAATCGTAATGCCTATAGATTTATGCAACATATAAGCCATGCCCTGAAAACGCTCAGGAATATCATCAAGAAAAAATCCCATGAACAGCATTAAAATTACTGCCAAGGCAATAATCCAATGCAACCATTTGGTGCTCGAAGTATAACGTGCATCAACGTTTTTATTCACAACATTCTCTCCTTAGATGTCAAAAAATCCCGCGCACAAGCGCGGGATGTAAGTTTGGATATGAACCTTAATATGAGTAGTGAACGAATTAATACATCTCTTCAGTATTTGCATAAGATTGAAGCGTTGTCTGGGTTAAATCCAACAACTCTCTAATCGCAACGAAGAACATTGTATAATTCAAGGCAGTACTGGATCTTAAATCATTAAGAATAAAGCGCCATCTTTCGATTAAATCAACATGCGCATTGCCCCATGATTCTAAACGATTCCAAAGATCTTTATTCTTCGGCTCAAAACTCATAATACCTGAGGTTAACTGACGTTGTTGCCAATCCAAATCATCTCGTAGTGCTTCTCTCGATAATGATTCCCAATGATTCTCTGTAGTATGAATAATGACCTGTGTTCTAATCCAGGATAAATCAAGAAACTCACCGATACCAAAATAAATTTCTGCAACCTGAGCAATTTTCACCTTTTTCGTATGGGCCAGCTCAATAATGTCCGTTGCAGCAAATAATCCTCGAGTTACGGTGAGTTCATGAGCCAGAGCTGGTGGAACACCATCTTTTATCCATGCTTGATATTGCTCATCATACTGAGCTTTACCTTGCGGGCCAAATACAGAAGGCATCGTTTTTTTGAACTCAACAACTCCTTGGGAATAAAGCTGAATTGCCTGACTCACATCAAGAGATCTCCTCTGAGTACGTAAAAACCATCGGGTAACTCTTCGAGATAATCTGACATACAACATCATCATATCAATTTGCTGTTGTGCATTTATTTTAGTACCCAGCTCTTCAATTTGTCTCCATATGGACTCTAAATCAAGAACAGTACGTGTAATCATATACGCTCTTACAATTGCCGATACTGGGGCCCCAGTTTCATCTTGTAGTCTATATACGTACGTAAAGCCCATTTCATTATTGATGATATTGCTTAATCGTGTAGCAATAATTTCTCTTCTTAATGGGTGATCCTGCATTTGCTTGCTGAATCGTTCTTGCAGCGGTTTAGGGAAAGAGCTAATCAGGATTTGATTCATATAAGCTTCTTCTGGAACATCTGAAGCTAGTATCTGTTCTTTCAAAATGGTTTTGCTATAACACATTAATACAGCAATTCCAGGTCGTCCAAGGCCATGCCCCATTAATTTTCGTTCCAATAACGCTTTATCATCAGGCAAAAACTCTAGATTTCTATCAATTTTTCCAGCTTTTTCTAACTCATTAATGTAACGGCTTTGTAATTCAAGTGATCGTATTGCCTGCGAATTAGATAAACTAATAGCACGAGTTTGTAAGAAATTATCCCTAAGTACTAATTTGGATACTTCATCAGTCATCTCTCCCAAAAGCTCATTTCGTTGTTTAGGAGTTAAATCACCAGCAGCCACAATCGTATTTAGTAAGATCTTGATATTAACTTCTTTATCTGAGCAGTTAACACCACCCGCATTATCAATAAAGTCAGTAAATACCAAACCACCATTGAGGGTATATTCGACTCGAGCAAGCTGTGTTAATCCAAGATTACCGCCCTCGCCTATTACCTTACAGCGTAATTGTTTGGCATTTACCCGAGTTCCATCATTGGCTCTATCTCCAACACTTGCATTGCTTTCCTGGCTGGATTTGATATAAGTACCAATACCACCACTCCAGAGCAGATCCACCTTAGCTTTCAATATGGTTTTAATAAGTTCATTAGGTTCAATACTGGTTTGTTTAATACCTAAAACCTTCTGCATCTCAGCACTGACAGGTATTGATTTCGCACTACGATTAAATACTCCACCACCTTTAGAAATCAGCTTTTTATCATAATCAGTCCAATTGGATCTGGGTAGATTAAATAATCGCTCTCTTTCTTTAAAGCTTATTGCGGCATCTGGATCTGGATCAACAAAGATATGAATATGGTTAAAAGCAGCTACAAGCTTTATATGTTTTGATAACAACATACCATTACCAAATACATCCCCTGCCATATCACCAATGCCAACTACAGTGAAATCATTATTCTGAATATCAATATCCAGTTCATAGAAATGCCGTTTGACAGATTCCCAGGCACCTCTGGCAGTAATCCCCATCTTTTTATGGTCATAGCCGACAGAACCGCCAGATGCAAACGCATCACCTAGCCAAAAACCATATTCAAGAGATATTGAATTGGCAATATCTGAAAAAGTTGCAGTTCCTTTATCCGCAGCAACTACCAGATAAGGATCATCTTCATCATAAAAAACAACATGTTCAGGTTTTACAAGAGTTCCATCTTTATAATTATCAGTAATATCGAGTAACCCTCTGATAAACAGCTTATAGCAACTGATCCCTTCTGCCATAATTTCTTCACGCGAACCGTTTACTGGTAATTGTTTAGGAACAAAACCACCTTTAGCTCCGCTAGGAACAATAACAGAGTTTTTAACTTGTTGTGCTTTCATCAAGCCAAGTATTTCAGTTCTGAAATCTTCTCTTCGATCAGACCAACGTAAGCCTCCACGAGCAACTTTCCCACAACGTAAATGCACGCCTTCAAAACGAGGAGAATAAACAAAAATTTCAAACATTGGGTGTGGTTTTGGTACACCAGGAATGTTTTTACTGTTTAATTTGATTGAAATATAACTTTTCGGATTGCCATTAGAATCTACTTGATAAAAATTGGTTCGTAATGTCGCGCTGATTGCATGCACGTACTGCCTGATAATTTTATCTTCATCAAGATTGCTTACATTGTCCAAATCAGCAAATATTTCATTAACTAAATGATTAAAACGTTCTTCACGATTTGCACTTTCTGTTGGATTACAGCGTATTTCAAATAATTGCACTATTTTTTTGGCAATACCCACATTATGATTCAGGGCCTTTTCCATGTATTCCTGGCTAAATGTAAATCCAATTTGTTTGAAATATCTGGCATAGGTTCGTAAAATAGCTACTTCACGCCAATTCAATCCAGCAGCTAAAACCAGTTGGTTAAAACCATCATTTTCAGCATCACCGAACCATACTCTTGAAAATGCATTCTGAAATAAATCCTTAATTTCATCGATATCAAATTCAAAATCTCTATTGTACTGCATGGCAAAGTCATTGATCCAGGTAACCTTACCATCATCAAATTTCAGAACATATGGTCTCTCACTAATCGCACGCAATCCTAAATTTTCCAATATGGGTAAGACATCCGATAAAGCGATGGTAGTATCATGCTGGTAGACTTTAAGTCTGAAATTATTTTCTGATTCATCTAATGGCTTATAAAAATTAATGCCTAATGGACTTTCAGGAGTAAGCATCTCAATATGCTTGATATCGTATACAGCAGTTCGTGCAGTAAAGGTATCACTATAAGAGATGGGGAACGCATTTTTATAGCGCGCAAACAGCATATTAGCTTGTTCTTCTCCATATGTTTCAGAAAGTAAATGTTGAAGATCATCGGTCCAGGAACGTCCCACTTCAATCAGTTTTCTCTCAATTTCTTTCAAATCATATACAGGACATTCTTTAGGATTCACTTTAACAATAAAGTGAATGCGAGCTAAAACTGATTCTGAAAATAACGTAGAAAAAGTAATTTCTTCTGCATGAAAACTTTCGGCAAGTATTTTCTGCATGGCATGTCTTAGTTCGGTATTGAATCGATCTTTAGGAACGTATACCAGGCAAGAGATAAATCGTCTGTATACATCCATACGAGCAAACAGGCGAATACGTTTTCTATCTTGCATGTAAAAAATACCCATAGCAATTTCCAACAACTCATCTTCTGAACCTTGGATAAGATCGTCCCTGGGTAACGTTTCAAGTATATTTAATAATACTTTTCCTGCATGACTGCGTGGATTTAATTTAGAATTTTCCATGATTAAGGCAACTTTATGTCTTAAAAATGGGATATGTCTTGGGTTAGTATGATAAGCAGCTGAAGTATATAAACCGATAATTCTTCGCTCACCAATGACCTGGCCTTTATTATTAAAACGTTTGATACCAATATAATCGGTATATGCGTCCCTATGAACACTGGCAAGGGTATTCGTTTTTGACATAACTAATATTCGAGGAGATAAAGTGAGCTCTCTCGCTTCGGGGGTCATGGCAGAAATGCTGCGTGTAGTTGATTTATTTGAGGTCTCACGTAACACACCTAAGCCTGTAGTAGGAATGGCCTGTAAAATCGTTTCCTTACCTTTTTGAATCAACTCATAATCACGCACTCCGAGAAATGTAAAATGATGATCTTCAATCCAGTTTAAAAAGGCTTTAGTTTCTTCTAATTCATCATGGTCGACTAATTTTGCCACATGATCCAATTCAGTTATGGCTTCACGCACTTCGGAGCGCATTTTAGCCCAGTCTTCATAAACAGCCCTGTTCTCCTCTAAAACACGTTCAAAACTTTTATGTAGCTCTTCTAATACCAATGGATCTGTCTGTCGATCAATTTCCATGAAGATAGGAGCTTCCTGAATTACTCCTTTCTCTTCAGTAGCTAGCCCATTTTTGCGAGGTAAAATCTCACAAACACGATTATGGCTGTCTCTTTTAACTCGAATACCACCCATATGAATTATAAGATGTGAGGCAAGTCCCATTCGGTTAATAACCATACGTAATGAATCGACAATAAAGGGCATATCGTCACAAATTATTTCGACTACAGTATGGGTTGTTTGCCATCCATGACGTTCAAAATCAGGATTATAAATTCTGATTTTGGTTTCATTTGGTGCTCGCTCAGCGATTAGTGACCAAAAATTCATCACGGCACCATATAAATCATCGATATCCCACTCTCTCAAATCTTCAAGAGCAACGGTACCGTACAACTGTTTGGCAAACTCAGCGCAAAAAACAGTTTGATCGCCAGCCATACAGTGTTTTATCTTCTCAACTACTGCGTCTATAATTACGTCTTTACCTTCTTCAAATTTATAAGACATTAGCTCACCCCGTCAGAATTTCTATGCTCTGCAGCATTAATTATTGTTTGAATTATTGAATATATACCAATGTATCTGATGTTACCCAAGTAGCCAGATCAATAATTTCCATATTATTCATACGTATACAACCATGAGATCCTGGTATACCTAATTGTGTGCTATCAGGAGTTCCATGGATGTAAATATATCGTTCCAGTGTATCAACATTTCCGCCCTTGTTGCGTCCAGGCTCGAGACCATCCAACTGAAATATTCGAGTCAAAATCCAATCTCGTTCAGGAAATTGACTCGCTAAATGCTCGGTGTACAGTTCACCAGTCCATTTTCTGCCAACCAAAACACTGTTAACCTCGTGTTCTAATCCAAGAATAGAATAAATCCGATGCCATCCCCTGGGAGTACATTCGCTATTTTTTGTTTCCCCGACACCTTTTTTTCCTGTAGATACCTGGTAACTAAACACCAGCTGATCATTAGCAAAACAATTCATTTCTTGTTTTGTTGTCGAGATAAATATGATTTTGTTCATTGCTGCCATTTTAAGAATCACTAATCGCAATTGTTTTTGTGTTTACAAATTCTAAAATCCCTTCTCTTGATAATTCCCTGCCATAGCCTGAATGCTTTATCCCACCAAAAGGTAATCTGGGATCTGATGCAACAAAATTGTTTACAAAACATACGCCCGCATCTATTTTATTTGTAGCAATAAACTCACCTTTTTGCAGATCACAGGTAAAAACGGCAGCACCTAAACCATATGCACTCATATTGGCCAAAGAAATTGCATGCTCCTCATTCTCTGCAGTACATACAGAAATTACAGGGCCAAATAATTCTTCATCAAAAGCAGTCATACCAGGTTTTATATCTGTCAAAATTGTTGGAGGATAATAATACCCTTTAAAATCTGGAATTATACCACCAAGCAATAATTTAGCACCTTGTTTAATCGATTTTTCTACTTGTTTATGAAGTGTTTCTCTTAAGTCATGTCGCGCTAGAGGACCCAGCTTTGTATCAGGGTCGAGAGGATTCCCCATTTTATATGCATCAACACATTTTTGTATCTTAGAAATTAGTTCATTTTCAATAAGTTTGGTTACAATAACGCGTTTCGCTGCAATGCACACCTGCCCTGAATTATTTAACCTTGAGGCAACAATACAACGCGCAGCCAAATCGAGATCTGCATCATCAAGAATCACATAGGGATCTGAGCCGCCTAACTCTAAAACTGATTTTTTTAAAAATTTACCAGCCTGTGCTGCCACGACGCTACCTGCCCTCTCACTTCCAGTAAGTGTAACCGCTGAAATATGTTGATGTTCAATAATTTGTGAGGCCCCATCATTATCAACAATAATATGTTGAAAGACACCGGGAGGAAAACCTGCATCAAGGAACAACTGTTCAATTTGATTTCCTGTCCCTGAAGAAATTGGTGCATGCTTTAGTAATGCGCTATTACCTGCCATTACAGTAGGAACTGCAAAACGGAACACCTGCCAGAATGGAAAATTCCACGGCATAATTCCAAAGACTATGCCCAAAGGTTTATAACAAACCTTTGCCGTCTTCATTTCTGTCTGAATTGTTCGAGAAGCCAGATAATGTTCAGCATTCTCTGCGTAGTGTCTACAGACCCAGGAACATTTATCAATTTCAGCTTTTCCGGCAGTTATAGGCTTTCCCATTTCCTGGCTCATTAAATGCGCCAGTTCGTCCTTTTTTAGCTCAAGAACATTAGCCAGTTGCATCATTAATTCTCGTCTTAAATTAAATGCAGTCTCTTTCCAGGATAAAAAAGCAGTATGCCCCTTTTCAATTTTATTATTAATGGATTGTTCATCAAGGCAATCATATGTAGCAATTAGTTCCTCGGTTGAAGGATTAATAGTCTGAATTTTCATTTAATCACCAATTAAAGGTATATTTTAAAGATGCATTTATATAGTCTAGACTAGCTGCACATACTATTTTACTGAAAGTTATCAACTCTCCTTGCACTTTACTTTTGATTGTTGATACTATTTTTATATTCTATGCTGTTTTGCTTGAAAGAACAGTATTATAAATCAAGATGTTAATTTTAATTAATTAACCCTAGGATAATTAATGACGCAAATAAAGCCACCTTTTAACCCATTGCAATATTTAGCAGCATGGGCAGTTCATATATTTACAGCCAGCGGAGCATGTATAGGAGTGTTTACGTTGGCAAAGATATATCAACAAGAATATGTATTCGCTTTATGGCTTATGGCATTAACCGTATTCATCGATGCAGTCGACGGAACGTTTGCTCGCTTATCTCATGTTAAGACAGTATTGCCCAAAATTGACGGAGCCCTGTTGGATAATATTGTTGATTACCTCAATTACGTCATTACCCCATGTTTTTTCTTATTAGTAAAACCAGAGATGCTGCCCCCCGATTACGCGACATGGATTATAGCCGCGATAACCATCACTTCTGCATACCAGTTTTGTCAGGATGATGCCAAAACACCCGATCATTTCTTTAAAGGATTTCCCTGTTATTGGAATATTGCTGTTTTCTATATGTTCATATTTGATACTTCAATGACGTTTAATGCCATTCTGCTTTCTATATTTTGTATACTGATTTTTGTGCCTGTAAAATATGTTTATCCCTCACGTCTGGATTATTTGACTGACTCTAAGTTGCTTAAAATATTAATGCATTGCTGCTCAGTGATTTATGGAATAAGTTCAGCGTGTTTGTTAATTTATTACCCTAATACTAACAATATATGGTTAAGCCTTTCATTAGGCTACATTGCGATGTATTTATTCTTGAGCTTTTATCGAACCTATTATCCAATGATAAAGGCTAAAATTGCAGCAAATAAAGATTAATAATCCTATTTTTTCATTCCAGGATAGACTTTGGCTATTTTATGATTAAAATAGCCGCTAAAGTTTGTTTTTTGAGGAAATTATGAAGCCATTTAACTATTCACATAAAATATTACTCGTATCGATGATACTAATTAATTCAACACATGCAGCTTCAATTTTTCCAAGAGGATGTGAAGTATCGGGTTTTGGATATGACAAAAATTTTTTGATATTAAATGATACCGGTGAGCAATCTTATTATTTAATGCAAAACAGATCTGACGCTAAAATAGAATTAGAACGTCATGAAACAGGTGATGTGTTTATGAGTCCCCCATTGCAAGCAACTATTGAACCAGCCAATTGGGCTGCGTTTGCTTCAGATGTTAAGAATCTTAATTTTAAATGCTATAAGCATGTTGAAGAAAATACTACTGCGATTAATTGTAGTGATGTGCTTGATGTATGCCAATATCCCAGAGTCAGATTTGCATTAAGCAACATGGGAAATTATTGGATATCTGCTAATAAGTCGCAACATAATGTCATCCAGGATTCAGTAGCCAAGGGGATCTATTTAAAATGGTGATTAGTTTTCAAAGGGAACAATGAAACAAGTATATATAATATCTGGAATTATTGGTTCTATTATCCTATTGTATGGGAATGCACAAGTTCATCCTCAGATATATTATATCATTGGTTCACTGTTTTTACTGATCACAGCAGTTCATTTTAAATTATTGTATTTTATTGCACTGGAACTAATATTAGTTGCAGGCCACTCCGCAATATTACTGGGTATTGCCAGCAATGCCCAATTTGCACTACCTATATTGCTTTGCTTTCAACTACTTATCTTTTATTTAATGGTTGGCAAAGAAAATAGTATTTTATTACTAATAGGAGTTATTGGAATAGCACTTCTGTCTCTCGGATTTGCTTACAATGACCAATGGATTTTCTTTTTCGGAAGTTCATTTATCGCCATTTATGCATATTATATGGCCTATAAAGGTTATTATGTTGCGTACATGTGGGCAATACTAAATACTATTTTTTCATTAATTGCTTTATATAAATTATTTTTATAACGAATTGGAATCACTATGAGTAGAACAGAATCAACCATGCTCCCCTTGGGAACTTTGGCACCAAATTTTGAATTAGTAGATGTAATTACTCAAAAAAAAGTTAAATTCAACGTATCGCCTGAGCATACTGCATCCGTTATCATGTTCATTTGTAATCATTGTCCCTATGTGAAACATATCAATTCAGAGCTTACGCGTTTGGCAAATGACTATAGTTCTAAAGGAGTGAGATTTCTTGCCATAAGTTCAAACGATGTTAAGAATTATCCTGATGATTCTCCAGAGAATATGATTCAAAACGCTCATACATTTAACTATCCCTTTCCTTATCTTTATGATGAAACACAAGAGGTTGCCAGTGCTTATAAGGCCGCATGCACCCCAGACTTTTATGTATTTGATAAAGATTTATCCCTGGTCTATCGAGGACAGCTAGATGATTCAAGACCAGGTAATAATATTCCAGTTACTGGAGCTTCAATTCGTCAGGCTTTAGATTGTCTCTTATCAGGAACTCCACTCGATTTAGAGCAAAAACCAAGCCTCGGTTGCAACATAAAATGGAAATGAATACAGATATGTAGCGCAGCGTAATCCAGGTTACTCGCTTTTCGAGTTGTTCGCAAAGCCCGGCAAGTAAAGAGTCGGGCTTTATTGTTTGCTAAATGTTATATATAAAGAGAATAAGGAGACATTACTTTTGTTTCGCTATTAACGCCTTGTTCCACTAATCCTCTTTTCACGGACTGAAATGCTTTAGCTGATTGTGTTTCCGGCAAGGAGAAAAATGTTCCGACATAACCTTTATCAGTTGACGCTTCAATAATTAAGGCTGGTAATACGGTTAATGCAGCAAGAAGTCCCAATAGGCCATTTAAAACAAGCAAAAGCCCTCGTCCTAATAGGTTGCCACGGTGTATTTGAAGAACAGGATCTATAGATTGAACCTGCGCAACAGTCACATCGCTAAAATGTGTTAAAGTAGCAGGATTGGGATTTGCAAAAAAATTTTCGCCTGCATCTTTAATATTCACATACACGATCAAAACTTTTTCAGCAGTTTCTTGATAGAGCTTATTACCATGGCGCCCTTTTTTTGATAATTTGCTGTAAATATCAGCCAATTCGCGAAGTGAGCTATAGAATTGTTGAAACTCGGTCGTTAGATCAACCTTAGGTTTAGTCAGCTTATCTCCTTCATCAAGAACTTTTTCTTCATCATATGAAAATCCAGGGGATTTTGATACCTTTGTATATTGAGAGCACACATCAGTCACATCATTAATTTGTTCTGACGATGCCATATGTATGTATTGAATGGTGCTCAGTACTCCAACATTATTGGTATTACTGCTTGATAATCCCAATTGCTTCTCTTTCGTTGGTGTCGACACGAGCAAACGTTTTGCTTCAAATATTATTGTTACAACACCAAGTAAACTCAGAATTTCCTCTGCCTCAAGACCTTTTCTATTTGTTGACTGAACAAGAGGTCTATGATTCAACTTAGTTACACCATTATCTGGTTTATGAGTAACAATCTGAGCTAATTCCTGTGGATTTGAGGCCGACCTAATAACCTGCCCAGTCAACTCTTCTAAAGTCCCAATTTGTGCAACAGCACTTAATTCCAAATTGTTAAGTTGTAATAGAGCATTAACTTCAATTGGTGAAGTTACAGTCATAACAACACTCGCATCTGCACCCACACCATTTTTATATAAACGATAAAATAATTCTGAAATTGTTCTCTCAGGATTTTTTATCAAATCCAGAACATCGATATGAACGCTACCAACAAGCCCTTTATCATCAAAAAGGATAGATAGATGTGTTTTCTTGCCAGTCATCAAAGCATCTAAATCCTTTTCCATGGCGTTTACAAATTTAGCTAACGTAGCCGATTGTGTTGATGAGGAGCTCATTTTCGATAATTCATTCATTAAAGCAAGTACCACAGCATTTTGATCTGACTTGGTCAAATTACCTAAGGCCAAAGTACCCACATTGCTTCCTGTACCGTTCCCATTTAATAATGAAGTAGTTTTTTTATCTAGAGTTCCCAATAAATCATGTGTCTTTTTTGTACCCAGAAGGCTCAGAAGCATTTCTTCAACGGTCATTTGCGACGTTTTTCTACTTGCTTCTTTTACTAAAATTTGAATTCCTTTTAGCGTATTACGATCTTGTGTATCCATTTGTAGTTTATATTGGTTAACCGATTGTGCTAAATTATTCAGTTCATAAAGTTGCTTTAAACGCTCCTCAGACTCAAGTGAATCAATCGCTTCACGTAGTTGTTTTGAGAGAGCTTTATATTGGGTGATTTTTTCATCAATAGTGCTTGTAGTTGCTTTAAGACACTCTTTGGCTGCTGAACGAACGTGGGGGAATGATGTATCCACAAGAGTTTTTGCTTCAGAGATTTTTTGATTTCGTTGTTCAAGATAAGCTTTATTCTTTTGATCTATCCGAGTCTTTTCTTTAGATGCATCAGCAATTTTTCGATTGATGACACTTCTTGTTTCTGAAGTATACTGCTCTTTCGCTTCCTTTAACAAACGAATTTGTTCCTTATTGAGCGTGTAATATCCAAAATCATTGGATAATTTGGTGTATTCATCTTTTAATTCAATAAGTTTATCAACAGTGGCTATACCCACATTATGTTGAGCGATATTAAGGCGTCCTATTACGCTTATTAATTTATTTAATTTCTCATTAAAGCTTTTTTTATTCATAGTTGGCATGATTATTACACCTATTATTTATTTTGGTGAATTATATGCACATCAGGCCAGTCAGTCACTTTTTTAACGCTAAAAACAAATAATACCCAATATCAGTAAGAAAAAAGCATTTAGTAAAATTAAAGAATGTGGTTTAATAAAATAGATAAATTTATTGGATAGTTAATGTTAAATGAGATGAAAATAGATAAGTTTAGAACTTAATAAAGTGTAAGTTGAGCAAAGAGCATCAACCTACACTTTATAACAAATAATGAATTACTTGGAAGGAACAATTTCAAGTTGTAAACTAGCAACTACGTCGCTGTGTACATGAATTTCAACTACGAAATTACCAATTGAATGTAATGGACCTTCTGGCATAACGATTTCACGCTTGCAGATTTCAATTTCTTTCGCTACCAGCGCATCTTTGATTTCGTTCACTCCAACTGAACCATACAGTTTACCTTCATCACTAGCCATTGCACTAATAACTAAAGTGATATCATTCAGTTTTGCAGCACGTTGTTCTGCTGAAGCTAATGATTGTTGCGCTTTCTTCTCAAGCTCAGCACGTCTTTTTTCAAATAACTCAATACTTTTTGCCGTTGCAAAAACAGCTTTGTTTTGTGGTATTAAGTAATTACGACCGTAGCCAGATTTTACATTAACTTTATCACCCAAATTACCCAGGTTACGTACTTTTTCTAATAAGATTACTTCCATCTTAATAACCCCTTAAGTTGATTCTCTCACCCTTGCCGGGAGATATAATCTAAAATTAAATAAACTATCTAACGCGCCAAATACAATATAGGCAAACAGCACAAAAGATGGTTTTAATAAGATTAATAATAACAATAAAACAACCACTTTAACCTGTCTCTTGCGCGCAAAAACAAAGTAAGCCAAAGAGAAACCTGAAGCCAGAAAATAAGAAAGCACTAGCGGTAACAGAAAAATTGCATGTGGAATCCCAAAATAAGATGCAATTGAAACTGTAGCCAACACCAAAAATGCAAATCTTCCGCCTCGAAACTCAAGGAGCTCCTTTCGGAATCCCTCGGGCATAAATAACTTTGACTGAATTGATCTGGCAAATAACAAGGACATCATTGCAGAAATGATCACACTTAATATTTGCAAACCAAAAAATAATTGAGACAAAACAAAACTACCCATGTCCCCTGTACTAGAGGCAATCAATTGATTATATTCCTGAAATTGAGTCAATATATTTTTAAATTGGTTATATTGATCAATGACAAAATCAGGAGCCATCAATTGAAGTATGGTAAATCCAATAAATGCCTGAATTAAAAATATTCCAGATACTGATTGCCAACTCATGGTTTTACGCAAGGTTAACGCTGCCAGATAACAAGGAATATAAGAAATCAGGGTATTTGTTAATACGCTATCAAGTGGCACGAGCATCATTAACGGTACAGAGTGGACAACGAGTGCAGGTAGCATTACCTCAAAACCTGCTTTTGCTCCTTTCCTTAAAGTAACTAAAGATACTAAAGCTACTGACAGCCAGGAAGCAAATGGCAAGATTGACAAAATAATGGCAACCAAAATCGCCTGCTGTTTGTTTTCCAGCAGAGCTTGACATTGTCTAATTATTAAATTGCCCGCACGCATCATGTTATTATCTATGGCTGTCACAATAAGGCAATAAACCGATAAATCGGGCATGCTTAATTGCTTTTGCTAATTGTCTTTGGAAACGAGTTTGAGTTCCAGTGATTCGGCTGGGAACTATTTTACCAGTTTCAGAAATATAATTTTTTAATAAATTGATGTCTTTATAATCAATTTCATTTCCGCCTTCAGCACTGAAGCGGCACATTTTTTTTCTACGAAAATAAGCTGACATATATTCTCTCCAATTAAGCTGTTCTGGTTTCTTTTTCTTTCTTCATCAACACGGATTCACTTGTAATCGCTTGTTTTTGAACAGTGATCAAGTTTCTTAAAATTGCATCATTAAATTTGAATGCATTTTTAATTTCTTCCAGAGCTTCGAGATTACACTCAACATTTAAAAGAATATAATGAGCTTTATGAACATCATTAATAGGGTAAGCTAATTGACGACGACCTAAGTCTTCTTTACGGTGTATCAAACCAGAGTGCTTGCTTATGATCCCTTCATAACGCTCTACCATTGCAGGTACTTGCTCGCTTTGATCGGGGTGCACAAGAAACATAATTTCGTAATGTCTCATGAATTCTCCTTGTGGATTAAGCCTTCTACATCCTGGAATTAGGAGCAGTAAGGCAAGGTTTTAAAAAAAAGCTGCTAATTGTAACTGCTTTAGCCCATGGTTACAATCAAAACGGTTTAAAATTTAGATAAGCCTTGAATGCCAGCTTTTGTGAACCAAATTTTAATTCGTTATAAATAAGTCGCCGTTGCGAGCGAAGTGGAGCAATCCCGTACTGGATTTTAATGAAGCATCACACTGGACTGCTTCGTTAAACAATATTTGTTCACAGAAACTAACATAATTCAATGCTCCATACGGCTTCATTACCCGACTTGAATAGTTTATGGAAGACGAATTGAATTATCGCGAGATTTCTGGATGCAGTGTTCAAACCAAGGTAATTCGAAATATCCAGACCCACGAACACGCTTACGTACCACAAAAGTCTAAAAGACACTATTGATTTTTAGTCTCTATGCTCCTTTTGGAGACATTTATTCTTTAAATACATGTAGAATGAAATTATTTCTATGATTTTGCTTGAATATATAGTGACAAATATCCCTCACTTGGGTTACCGTCCATATATCAAAATCAATGATATACAGGTAGCCTTAGTTCATAACTACTTATAAAATAACGAGGTTTTTAATGGATATTATTTCTCTTCAATTTGAAGACCCCTTAATAATAACTATTGGTGATAC
>NZ_CALMPD010000045.1 GCF_937871865.1 uncultured Legionella sp. | reverse complement strand
AGTCGGTTTTGGTGCTTTGCTTAAATAAATCTGCAAAAAAGAAATCTTCTGAGAACTCTGTTTTATCTTTATTTGTAACGGACATGTTAGAACGGTTAAACAAGACTCCCAAGTCTCTCGATCCTAAAAATATAACCGAGTTTAATCGGTTTTTGTATTTGTCTTATATTAAAAGTTTTTTCATGCCAGTCGCCTATGAGCTGGCAGCAAGTTATGATGAACAATTGGTTTTGCTCCAGAGCTCAAAACTCGGAGTAATCAGATTTGCTCATTATATTGCTGACTGCAGTAGCATTATTTTGCGAAAGACAGATGGTATTGAAACTCTTTTTAGTCAGAAAGAATATCCATTAGATAAGACTCCCTTAAAATCATTCTTTGTCTTAGCAGCAATTACTCAATCGGGAAAAATTAAGACCAATAAACAACTTGAACTAATTTCAGGGCAAGATATATCTATATCAAAATTTATGAGTGCGATGGGGGTACGTCATCAGGTGAAATGCGAAAACACATCGAAGGCGATTAGCTATCAATATTACATTCCTGCAAAAAAGAAAAGTAGCGATATAACCTATGGCAATCGAAATTCGATATTCAATGAAGTAATCGGCAAAGCCTTTTCACTTGTTAAAGCAGATGAAACACCGCAGCAACGTTCGAGTATTATGTTTGCAACATCAGATGATGTTAAAGAATACTTAACGTCACTTGGTGACGATGGGTTTTTAGGCTATATGTCTATTGCTTATTTTGGCGGAAATAAGGCGATTACCATTTATTGTACTCAGTTGGATTTTCAAGATCTTGACATGAGTATGGCTAATTTTGATGGTGTTATTTTTAATCGATGCAATTTTAATAATGCAGATCTTACTAAAGCATCGTTTAATGGATGTGCTATTTTTGATTCCCAATTTAAGGGGACAGTGCTCAATGCAACACAATTTTATAAGTCAAAACTCAGTTTTAGTGATTTGAGCCAAACAAAGTTTGGGGCTGACAATTTATTTTCAAATTCAATAATGCAGTTTGTCAATTTGGAAGGATTAGCTCTGAATAATGCAAATTTTAACTGTGTTGACTTAACCGGAGCGAATCATCTTGAAACCGATTTCAGTGGGGCAAGCACCACTTCGTTGTCTTCTAATGGAAGCATTTCTGTCTCGACTTATCTTTCAGAACAACAGTCTCCTCAAGAGCTGATTCCGATAGCAAATCTTCCTTTTCAACCTTACCTTATCAGCCTGACGAAAAAAGAGCAGAATATAGCCTCGCTAATGACTGTCCTGTTTAGCAATGAATCTATATCGGGACATAGTATTAATAACCTTATTGAGATAGATAGCTCTATACTTTCTATGCTTGCCTATGGGGTACATGCAACAGGAGACAACAAACACATACTAAGTGCAAGTGGACTGTATACGGGAGAAAAAACAAATCGTAAAAATGCGGCAAGTTTCTTTTGGGATACATTAAGCAATATAGAAAAAACAGACATCATTCCTCAGCTAAGCGGCATTGATAAGCCGTTTAATGTGGAGCATGAGAAATTCATTGCAGGCATTAGCGCTAAAAACATCGAACAGATTGATGAATACGCTTCGGTTCTGGCTCAAGAAATTTTTAGCTATGATCGATTTCATTTTACCTCCCTTAAGTTTTATGAGCTAATGCAAGAAGCACTTAATACAAAGGAAAAGAAACCTGCTCCCAATTTTACAGCATTACAAGCGTTTTCTGATCGATTGTATTATCGAGTGAACGATGATGTTTCCAACGCTAATGAACAGTCATGTATCAAGGTGTTTCAACTGTACATGCATACGGCAACTAAATTATGCAAAATTCCTTGTCTGGATTTGCAAGGGGCCTTTTGGATAATACAAGGGTTATCACGAAACATACTGAAACATGTAGATCTATCTGAAGACGATAATAAGTTACTAAAAGGGCTCTTGCAGTGTATTTCTCCTTTTGGGAATTTTTATAATTTGCGCCAACTCATAAGCCAGGAAGGTATTCCTTTTCTGCCTATCATTACAAGAGATATTTTAATGTCTATGAGTGAAAATGGAACAAAATCATACTTGGAACAAATGCTTTCTTTAGGCAGTATTCAACAAGCTCTTCTTCATCAGCAAACATATATTAATAAAAATGAAGAGTTTTCAGTCCAAATGCACCTCACTTCTGATTTTATTTCTACAACGAATAAGATTAGTTCTGGAAAGATTCAGTCATTTATTGACAACGGAGATGCAGAGCAGGCTACGTCATCTAATGAAGCAGTTGAATGTATTTCTCGAAAATCCAATCCAGGTATTGATAATGGCGATACGGATCTGGCTGCATCTAATGGTGCAAAAATTGAAGGAATCTCAAGAACGTCTAACTCAAGATATAAGAGGCGGTTAAGCATAAAAGAATTACCACGATTTTTTGGAAGAAAAGAGGAGGCTTCAAAAGAGGAACCATCAAATGAATTGCAAGTAAAGAACGACGATGCAGGCACTGATCCTAATAAGTTATCTGATGGCGCTACGCTCTAGATTGTGGTGCATTGATCTTAAGTGGATTGACTCTTTCTCTGCTTTGGGCTTAATCATTCATAGAGGCATTAAGGGGGACTGAATCACAGTTTCTGCAACGAAACAATGTGCAATTCCATAACTGACGTGTGAGGCTAGCACTTAGCAGGTGGATGAATACGGGGCAGCTACCTATTGTATTCAGCGCTATAGTTCAAACTCTGGTGTTGCCCCTGTATTTTCGTCAGGCGAATTCTTCGCTGCCGGTTTTAAGAGCAGTAGCAATGGAAGGGCGCACAGTACCAACCACATCATAAAGCGAAAATCTTGTAAATAGGCCAGTGACGCGGCTTGGCGCGTTACTTCGGCATTAAGGAAAGCTAATCCTGCTGTCGTTTTAATATTCATTACTCCTGCTTCACTTGTCAATCGCAGGCCCAAATTATATGGGGTAATAAAATCAACAAAAGCGGCATGATTTGCCTGAATATTTTGCGCCAGTTTGGTCATTACTATTGATATGCCAATACTGCTGCCTATATTTCTCAGCAGGCTGAATAAGGGAGTACCGTCATTGCGGTATTGAACGGGCAAGGTGGCAAACGCCAAGGTAGATAATGGTACGAAAATAAAGCCAAGACCAAAACCCTGGATTACCCCGGTATAGGTAATAGTGTATGCCGTAATGTCCGTATTAAATAAGGTCATTAACCATAACGAATAACTAGTCAGGATTAATCCTCCTAAAATTTGATAGCGGGTATCCACCGTTCTCGACAGTTTGCCTACGATCATCATGGCAAGCATTGTCCCTATTCCTCGGGGTGCAAGAACTAATCCTATATCAATGATAGGGTAGCCTTTCAAGCTTTGTAAATAGGGAGGCAACAAAGCCATTGTTGCCAATAAAATAATACCAATGATGAAAATAAAGGCCAGGCCCACACTGAAATTACGATCTTTAAACATCGCAGGATCTATGAATGGATTTTTACCCGTCAGGATATGGGCTACGAACAGATACAGGCACAAAATAAAGCAGATGCCTTCGATGATAATTTCATTGCTATTAAACCAATCTAATGATTGTCCTCTGTCCAGAAATAATTGCAGTGAGCCAATAGCAATGCTTAAAAAGGCAAAGCCCATCAGATCAAAATGTGATCCCATTTTGAGTTTGGTTTCCTGGAGAAATGTAGTTAATCCTGACCAGGCTAATAAGCCTAAAGGTAAATTTATATAAAATACCCAGCGCCAGCTGTAATATTCCGTTAACCATCCTCCAAGAGAAGGGCCGAGGATTGGGCCTATCATTACTCCCATGCCCCAGATAGCCATTGCTGATCCGTGTTGCTCCGGAGGGTACGTATCTAATAATACTGATTGAGAGATGGGAACCAGACATGCGCCAAAAACACCCTGTAACAGGCGAAACAGGACAATTTGAGCCAGACTTTGGGCGGCACCGCACAGCATTGAGGCAATGGTAAAACCAATCACAGACAGGATAAACAGACGTTTACGCCCAAATCGGTTACTCAGATATCCGGTCAGAGGCATGAATATCGCTGCTGCTACAATATAGGAGGTGAGCACCCAGGAGATCTGTTCTTGCGTTGCCCCCATGGCTCCTTGCATATGCGGCAGGGCAACATTGGCAATAGTAGTATCTAGCGCCTGCATAATGGTTGCCAGCATCACCGATAAAGTAACCCATACTCTACGGGAAGGAGAATACGAATGTAAGGGCTGAGCGCTCAGGGACATTGTTACTCGCTTAAGAATTTTTTTCTGAAGGATGAGGGGATTTCGTGTCTATTTTCACCCACGAGCTTAGTCCTGAGCGTAGTTGAAGTTGATGTTCTTCTGGTTGTAATTTAATTCGTACTGAAACTCTTTGCGCTATTTTTACCCAGTTCCCCGTGGCATTTTGTGCTGGGATAATGGAGAATTCTGAACCTGTGGCGGGGCTGATACTTTCTACGCTGCCTTTCCACTTTGTTCCTGGATACACGTCTATAGTAACGACTACAGATTCACCGGGATGGATATTGGTGAGTTCTTTTTCTGGGAAATTTGCTTCAATCCATGGATTGTTCGCAACCAGAGTCATGGATATCGTCCCGGCAGAAACATACTGGCCGGGTTTAGGAGGAGTGTTAATTATGCCAGAAGCAGGGGCTTTAATTTCGGTATAGGATAGATTCAGTTTCGCCTGATCCAGTTCTGCTTTTGCCATGAGATAGCTTGGATGTTGTTCTATAGGTTTATTTACATTTCCGGCAAGAGATTCTTGCAGGCGTTCTAAATCATGTTCTATCGTTAATACTTGTTGTGCCGCGATTTCTGCTCCTTCTTTTGCTTCATCAAGATTAGAAGCTGAAGTGAAATGTTTTGCTGCTAAATCAGTTTGTCGTTTCTCGTTCAGTAAGGAAAAATTGTATTTGGTTTTTGCCAGCGCAATTTCTGCTTGTTTTGCATGATATCCAGCTTTAAGCGCAAGCAAATCAAGTCGCACCTGGTCCAGATGTGATTGAGCACGAATCAGGGCGACCTGATATGGTGCTGGGTCCAGTTTATATAAAATCTGATCTTTCACTACGTGCTGGTTTTCCTGAGCCAGAGTATCTAGTACCATTCCTGATATCTGGGGGCTAATAGGTATTTTATCTGCTTTAACGTATGCATTATCGGTTTCAACGTAGCGCCCACTCATTAAATAGATTATTGCGCCAATAAAGATAAGTGAGAGGGGTATTACAATCAGAAGAACAAAACGTTTTATCCTGTTTTGAGTCCCAGATTCGTGTAGGGCGGGCATGGCTGCATTTTTTAACGGGGGATCTTGTAGGTCATTCACTTTTTAATCCTTAAATATCGTGGGGCTGAATATCTGGAATTCACAACGATTGGCAGTTATATATACTCTGAATCTGATGTATCATTTATGACTTTTATAATAACAGGTTTTTTATGCAATTCACTGAAAAATTAAATACCCCCGGGGAACATTTTTTATTACTCAATGGGGGGGCTGGCGAGATTGAAGCCGTATTGACTGTTCCCGATACCATTAAGCACCAGCATGTTGCATTTTTAGGCCATCCCCATTCGCTACAGGGTGGAACTATGAATAATAAAGTAGTGACCACTATGGCGCGTGCGTTTAAAGAATTCGGTATCCCTTCATTACGTTTTAATTTTAGAGGAGTCGGCCAATCCTCAGGGGCTTATGATGCAGGGATAGGTGAAAGTGAGGATATGCTGGGGCTGGTTAGAGCATGGCAGAAAGAGCTGCCTGAACTGAAATTAATTTGTGCCGGTTTTTCTTTTGGTTCTTATGTTGCTTACAGGACTGCTGCACAAGCTGATGCCAGTATTTTAATCACCATTGCGCCTCCCGTTCATCATTATAATTATGCCGAATTTGAGGCGCGTCCTGAATCCTGGCTCATCATTCAAGGCGATGCTGATGAAGTAGTGCCAAGCGATCTGGTTTATGAGTTTGCCCGCCAATCGATGCCAGAGATTGAGGTGGTTACCTTTGCTGATACGGGTCATTTTTTTCATGGAAAATTATTGGATCTGAAGGCCACTTTATTAGAGCATCTGCATGGCTGGATTAAAGCATCATGAATTTAATTGCTCAATATGATGCAGCAATTTTTCGCAATGAAATTGATGATGATGTCAGACAAAGAGAAATTCTGGTGCATATGCAACGGCTTGCTGATGAATTAACTCGATCAAAAAACTCTTGGTTTTCATGGATGCATAAACAATCGATTAAAGGCTTATATATTTATGGTTCAGTAGGAGTTGGCAAAACTTATTTAGTCGATTTATTTTATCAATATGTTGAAGAAAAGAAAAAAGCACGGTTTCATTTCCATCATTTTATGCAACAAATTGATTTTAAATTAAGGCAGTTTCAAGGAAAAAAAGACCCTTTACGGCTGGTTGCAAAAGAGATTGCTCAATCCACGCGCTTATTATGTTTTGATGAGTTTCTGGTACATGATGTTGCCTATGCCATGATTCTGGCTGAGCTATTTAAGGCTTTACAAGCCAATGGCGTGATACTGGTTATCTCTTCGAACACCGCTCCCGATGATTTATATTTAAACGGGGTGCAACGCGCCCGCTTTTTACCTGCGATTGATATTATAAAACGTGAATGTGACGTGCTGCACATTTCTGCTCAAAAAGATTACCGCATCGGTCATCAGCCCTTAATGGATGCTTATTTATGTCCTTTGACCGTTCAAACAGAGCTTGCTATGGAGCGGCAGTTTTCATTACTGGCCAAGGATGTGGCGATTAATGGTTCTATTTCAGTGCAGGGCAGAGATATTCCTTATTTAAAATATGGAGAGGAATCCATTTGGTTTTCATTTGATGTTATTTGCAATTTGCCTCGTAGCCAATTGGATTATCTGGAGCTCGCTGATCGTTTCAATAATATTTTCATCAGTGGTATTCCACGCTTGACTGAAAAGCATACCTTGCAAACCATCATGTTTATTCATTTTATCGATGTAATGTATGACCGAGGGATCAATATCATTATCTCTGCTGAAGTTCCTATCGAAGCGTTGTATGTTGCGGGTGAAATGAAAGAGACTTTTAAACGTACATTGAGCCGATTGATGGAAATGCAATCTGTAGATTATCTAAGTCGTCATCCTCGCCGTATTGTACAGAATATGACATGAACTCCAATATTATTGTAGATTGGTGCCCCATGAGTCTTTTTTCCTTAGAGGAGACCTTGGCTGGGATTGAACTACACCACATGGTGCAGAAAGGACAACAGCATAAAGAATCTGCCAATCAAACTATCAAAGCAGCTTATTATTTAAATACTTTTAAAGGAATGATATAGTTTTTCGATGCTAAGCACCATCGTCTTTACTCTGATGGTTCTTTACTTGCTCCCTTGCACTAATTAAGGACAACCGTGTATCAGAAAAATATAACCATTTTATGTAGTCAAATAATAGTTGGCTTATCCCTGGTATTAAACACCTTGATGGCTCAAGCAGGAGGGCCATTATGGAGTTTTACTCCCATAACGCAAACAGATATCACTATTGCAGGAGACTCTGTTGCTAAAGTTGCATATTACGTTAAGAATAATTCTCATAAAGAAAAAACATTGGTGATGAAACATATCAGCGGTGTACAGCAGATGGCTCCTTGTCGCTTAGCTCCTTCAGGACAGGCAAATGATACCTGTCTCTTAAGATTATTCATTCGTGCGAATCAATTGCCTAGCGAGGGAGTTAAAGATGGTTTGGCTATGTGTCAAGCCAACGCCAATGGCAGTCCAAATCCTAATCAATGTTATCAACCTGTTGATAATAATTTGAACATCAGGGTAAGTGGAATAATTATCGCGACTCCTCCAGGACTAACATTCCCGATCAATAATAATGGCACTATCACCATTCATCAGGCCGTTACAGCTCAGGCATTGCATAATATTAAAGCCATAATTCCTGCCGGAAGCGCGATTAATGTAACTAATAATTGCCCAGATATTTTAGAGCCTGATACGACGTGTACGATGGATTTTTCCAGTCCAGTACCCGAAGGCCCAACTGCTATAGCAATTAAGGGCATTAACACGAATAGTCTTAACATTAATGTAACCGCAACGTCCTCCACCACGGCTTCATTAAATACGCTCTATCGCACGTACACCTTAACGGCCAAGGACATTTTAACCCGCGAGCGTGGCGTAACTGAAAACAGTTGTATCAGTCATGGGAGTACATGGGATTCGGGGAATGGATTGTGTGAATCAAAGTCCCGGGTTATTAATATTACTAATTTTGGTTCTGCTACTGCGCAAAATGTCACTTATAGCATCTCACCGAGCCTTCCCAGCGGCACTATTGTGACTCCGGCCAGTTGTGGTGATATTGCACCCAATGATACTTGCTCACTAACCATTACTCCGGGCAGCACACCAACAAGTCCTCCTGGTACTGAGCCCACACCCAGCACTTTGACTGTAACGGGTGACAATGTAACCTCACCACTTGATATCTCAATTACCGTTTTAACCTATGGTAATATTGTTCAGGGCGGCTATTTGTTTGATATCGAAGACGTTCCGGGGCCAGCGGAGATTGTTGGAAAAGTAATGACAGACAGTAACGCGCATGGACCCATGCAATGGGGGCCATTAATTGAGGTTGGAGGCATCAATGAAAACAGCCATGCTGGCCCTAATTCCTGCAATGGCTCTTCCAATGGACAATGTAATACCACACGTATTATGAATGCCAATTTAAATCCTCCCCTGGCTGCTGCGGTTTGCGAGTATTATTCCACTCGCTCTGGTAATTATCGCTATATTGATTGGTATCTACCGTCGATCTGTGAAATGGGATATGATATTTCTTCATATGGTACTAATTGTGGTAGCCCTACTGCGCCCGCACAGCAAAATATCCAATCCAATTTAGTTGCTTTTAATAATATAAATTTGCTCGCTGGTTACTTCTGGAGTTCTACTGAATCAAATTATATCTTGGGCAATCCTAAAGATGATGCATGGACACAATTCTTTAATCCAACACCGAATCAATTGTCAACTCCGAAAAGCTTTTCAACTTTGGCAGGAATACGTTGCGTACGGGCTTTCTAAGAGCCAGCTGGGAAATCCCATTTGATGCCGCGAGAGCCCTATACTAAAGAGAAGGGCTCTCATAAATCATAGCAGCAAGGACACGGAACTCATATCGCAGTGATTTAACGGACAAACAGTGACAATTGATAAAACCCCATCTGCCGCCAGAGAAGGATAGAGGCAGACCAAAGACGACCGATCTTCGCAAAGTAGTGAATACTCTCCTGTATATGCTGTGTACAGGATGTCAGCGCGACTTGCCCCTGAAATCCCCCCAAATCAACGGTCTATGATTATTTAAATGCATGGAAAAAAGATGGTACTCTGGATGAAATAAACAGGATATTGCGCGAGCAGATACGGATAAGAGCAGGGCGTAAACGTCTCCCCAACACCTCAATTATTGACAGCCAAACCAGCAAAACAGCTTCAGTCTCAGAATCTACAGGTTATGATGGGTTTTGGTATGCTCAATAAAATGACGTCATTGAGAATGCCTGCAAGTTATAGAGCCGTCTGAACTTTGTGAAGGTAGACACTGCCTAGGGTTAAGAAGCAAAGCCGGATGGTTCATAACATTAAAGCCGAACATGAGTTAACCACATGATTAATAAGTTTATTTGATCAGGAACATATTGACAAATTAGGTGAATAAGTGAAATATTTACCCATCTAAATGATTATAAACAATACAGGAAGTAATTTATGTTCACAAAGATAGAAAAAACCCCTTTTGCAAAAGAAAAAGATTTTTCCCCTCTTCGAGCTGCTCTTGAAAAAATAGAAAATAAAGTTAAAGACTTACCCAAGGGAAATACTAAAAAAGCTATTTTAGAAAATATTTTAAGCCAATGTAAAATCTATATTAACGATTATAATACTAGTTTAAAAAAAACTGGTGCAGAAGAAGTTTGTAAAGACTTGATTAAAGCCAATCTATTATGTGATTTATGCCTTTTGTTTCTGCGCATACCCCAAACTGACATTGCAACTCTTAATACAGATAGAAGTATTATGACGGCAACTTTTAAACTTAGTACATACGCAACATCGGTTATAGGAAGCAGTGTAGTAGGAGGAATGTTTGGAGGACCTTTAGGTCTTTTTGCCGGAGTATTCGTTGGACATAAATCAGGGCGAGCGTTGGTAGGCGTCAAAACAACTGATTCTATTAATATTTTATTAGAACTTATAGAATCCACACATAAAAGTTTCAAAAATGACGTGAATACATATGGTTTAAACGTGTTAGAAGAGAACTCTGTTCCTGAAATCATATGGGAGGAGTCTAATGTTAAATCAGTCCCACTATCCTGGCGCCCAACACTGTGTTTAACTTTTAAAGAAGGCCAAAAATTAAATTGTAGATTTTTACTCCACAACGAAGAACTAAATATAATTGTTAATCCTTATCTTAAAATTGATGAAATTGCCATGATTAGCAAATTACAAAAAATACCCGCCGAGTCTAAGCTTGAAAACGTGTTAAAAATAGCCTGTTTGAAAGCATTGAACGCTCAACTTCTTGCACAAAGTTTACATGAGGAATCAAATGCTTTAACAAGCGTGTCACCAGTAGGCTTTGTTTCTTAGCTCAATAATAGACCATCATAAGCTAGGGTTCACAAATTAATGATATGCTCTGCACTCAATCGCTGCGAGCCATGGAGGCTCTCAGCAACATATTGATACAGAAAAAGATTTAAAATTGCTGAATACAGCGGGTGTCGTAACTTTGGGCTTGAAAATCGAAAAAAACCTGGCCCGAAGACAACGTAAAAATTGTGTAGTATTGCCCCGTCGGAGAAGAGCTCCAATAAGTGAGACCATTAGTAATTCCTCCAAATTTACACGAAGTCTTAGGGCATAGTATTCGATAGAATGTAATTACTTCCTCTATGACGGGAAGGTACCATTCAGGGCCGATGTCCCGACAACGTTGGGCGGCACAATACTGAGGGTATTGCATACAGGTAGGACTATTAACAATCAAGTCGGTATTGATTTTTCCATCGAAACCAGTTCCATTTACGTTTACTGCACTATGCAACCAGTAACTTTTAAATCCCAGGGAGCTGTCAGCTACAATTTTACCGTTAACGCCATTCGACTCAAATACCAACCCATTAAGGTATGAAAAAGCAATCAATGCCTGGTTGTTTCCTGTTATTGCAATAGTACATGGGATATAGGGAGTATTAGAACTTAACTCTAGTATGCAACTGGATCCCGGAGCTAGATTTACGCATCCAGCATCATTGACAATCAAGTTAGGACAGGCTGGATTGTCAATAACTGTAAAGGATGTTACAGGGCCTCCGATAGTGTCATAGGATAGATTCAACGATAGTGATGCGCCTGACACTGGTACAACACGGTCTTGTGGTTCAGGTGAAGTAATGCTTGCATGAGCTTGGTTGGTAACTATGGTATTTATATGTTGAGTATTAGTATTACTGCCTTCTATCGTAATTGTCGCTGGGACTTCAGGTGCGCCTGCAAGAAAGGTAATTGTGCAGCTATGGCCTATTGCAAGGCTTGAACCACAAGTACTGTTGGCTACGCTAATAGCACTATTGCTGGGAATGTTGGCTATTATATTTTCTGCTGCTGTGCGGGAACCTATTCTATTTTTTACAATGACATCAAATTTTTGATGTTCAAAAACGTACACTGTTGCTGGCGTCACGGTGAGTAGCGCCGGTGGTGTAACAGCCTGCACCGCAACATTTGCCGTATTTGTGTTGCTGCCTTTAATTGCTATATTAGTGAGTTCCTGTTCTGTTGTTGCAGTAAAAGTAACAGTACAGCTTGCTCCAACTGCAAGATTTAATCCACATGTAGTGCTTATAATGCTTATGTTCCCACTAAAGTTTGGTATATGTAGATTATGAGAGGCTTCTTTGGATAACGCACTGTTCGTTATAGTAATTACTCCAGTACCTTCAACAGGAATGGTTAATACTGATGGGTGTACATTAATCAGAGTATTGACCGCTGAACCTCGTTTAATATCTAAACTATGGGTGCCATTTGGTGTATAGCATTGATTTGCGTTGGGATTACCATTTGAGTTCGTTTGACATACTCGAGGACCTCCCTTAACGCCCTCTAAAATCAATTTACTGCCGTTAATAGCAATATTTAAAATACAGAAGTCATCGACAGCTCCTTCAGGTGCTACGTGACACGGAGTCGTTTGAGTTATGCCATCTACTGGCCAAAGGGCAAGGGTTCTAAACGCGTTAGTGTTATTTTTAACTCGATATTGTATCGTTCCCTCGGCGTTTTCTGGAACGGTTTGGGCCCATTCACTTCCGGGTATGGGTACAATAGCCCAAAGAGATTTTCCGGCCTGTGCTGTAGTCCCGATTAACAAGAATAGAATACAGGCTAATATTTTGTTGACTAATAGATATTTGAACTTTATTTGCATAACTTATCCTTAGAGCTTATCTGGAAAATCCGATTTTAATGGTGAGAACCCTATACTGAAAACAAGGGCTCGCGGAAATTATAACAGAAACTAAATCGACTGTTGAATCTGCAAAAATAGATTTGTCGAATTCTAGGCGCAAAGAAACTCAATGACAGTGGAGTTCTTTTCTTTGGTCGATTGAAATTGGCTTCTTCGGTGCTGGGCTAGTTTTTCATGTATCGGCCAACGGTGACTGCAAAGAGATTTCTGATGCTCCTCATGAATGCGATGACGTTCTGCGCCCCTGCAGGTAATTTAAAGAGAAAGGAACATTTTTTATTCAAATGAGAATGATTCTCGATATCATTTATGGTAAAATATGTTTATTAAATTATTTTTATTATCCTATGATGAATATTTCTGAATTAATGCGCGGAGATAGAGCTCGATTAGTTGATTTTGGTGCAACCGATTTGCAATACAGAAGACGCCTTTTGTCTCTGGGGGTAACTCGTGGTGTTGAGTTTTCTGTAGTACGAATCGCTCCTTTAGGCTGTCCGGTACAGATTGACGTTAGAGGTACCTCTTTAACTCTTCGCAAAGAAGAAGCGAGTCAATTAATATTGGAGCGTCTATGACTCACATTTTATTAGTAGGAAACCCCAATTGCGGTAAAACTACCTTGTTTAATTCATTAACGGGTGATAATCAGCGGGTTGGAAATTGGCCTGGAGTTACCGTTGAAAAGAAAACCGGTATGTTGTCGCTGGACGGCCAGTCTATTGAAGTAACTGATTTGCCCGGGGTGTATTCTCTGATTGCCAATGCACAGGGAATGAGTCAGGACGAGCAAATTGCTGCTCAATCCATAGTGAGCCTGGACGCTGATTGCATTATTAATGTAATCGATGCCAGTCATCTTGAGCGACATTTATATTTAACCAGTCAAATTCTGGAGTTAGGGAAACCGGTAATTGTAGCGCTTAATATGATGGATATCGCACAGCAACGTGGCATTTCTATTAATATTAACGCATTGGAACAGCAACTAGGTTGCCCAGTTATTCCAGTGCAAGCGCATAAAAATCAAGGCATTCCAGAATTACAACAAGCATTTTTAACTATTCCAGAACACAGAACCCCTTTAGCACTGTCTTTACCATTGGACGTACAAGAGGCATTAAATAATCTGGAAACCAGGTTGATTCAGCAAGGCTACAACCAATCGCTCGCGTATTATTATTCGCGTCGAATGGCGGAAGGTGACTCGTTAATTGGGCAAGAGCCTCTGCAAACTGAATGGGAGCAGTCCTATAATGCGTTAAGTATTGATGTCTTATTAGCTGATGCTCGTTATCAGAGCATCCACCAGATTGTTTTGGCTGTTCAACAAAAGCGCAGTGATGCGAGTGAACATTTTACTGCAAAATTAGACAGGATAGTGCTGCATCGCTTTTTCGCACTGCCTATCTTTTTTGTCATGATGTATTTGATGTTTTTATTTGCCATCAATATTGGAGGAGCGTTTCAGGATTTCTTTGATATTGGAACTGATACCATTTTTGTTCAAGGTAGTGCCTGGTTACTGCAACAAGTACACGCACCCAATTGGTTCATTGCACTAATAGCTAATGGAGTAGGTAAAGGCATTAATACTACGTTAACCTTTATCCCTGTTATTGCATCCATGTTTTTCTTCTTATCTTTACTCGAAACCTCGGGTTATATGGCCAGAGCCGCTTTTGTTGTTGATAAAGCGATGCGGGCTATGGGGCTTCCTGGAAAATCGTTTGTTCCTATGATAGTTGGATTTGGTTGTAACGTGCCAGCTATTATGGCGGCTCGAACTCTTGACTCAGAACGCGATCGCTTATTAACTGTCATGATGAGTCCGTTCATGTCCTGCAGTGCGCGTTTGGCGATTTATGCTGTCTTTGTTGCCGCATTTTTTCCCACAGGGGGCCAGAACGTGGTGTTCTCCTTATACTTGATTGGTATCTTAATGGCCGTTTTAACGGGCTTGATTTTACGAAAAACGACGTTAAGAGGTCATGCATCACCATTGATTCTGGAATTACCTGCTTACCATAAACCTGCCTTCAAGCGTTTGATGCGCGAAACGATGATGCGCCTTAAATTTTTTGTATTCCGTGCTGGAAAATTAATCATCCCTATTTGCGTTGTCCTTGGTGGATTGAATGCCATTACCTTGGGTGGGGGGATTAACTCTGGTGAAGCCAGTACTGAATCTTTGCTTTCTGTAGTAGGGCAGTGGATAACGCCATTGTTTTCTCCTATGGGAATACACCAGGATAATTGGCCGGCAACGGTTGGTTTGTTAACTGGAATGTTAGCAAAAGAAGTTGTCGTTGGGACGCTGAATACTTTATATGCTCAGGTGGGTCATTTAGGCGAAATTGCCGCAGCTCAGTTCGATTTTTGGGCTGGAATTAAAGCTGCATTTTGGTCTATACCAGACAATCTGTCTCACTTAGGTTCTGCGCTGTGGAACCCGGTTTTAGCCAGTGCTGCTGATAGTGACGTATCAAAAACAGTTTATGGAATGATGGCACAGCGTTTTGATGGTCAAGCAGGTGCCTATGCTTATTTACTGTTTGTTCTACTGTATATCCCCTGTGTGTCTACTATGGCGGTAATACGACAGGAGGCAAACAAGCAGTTGATGTGGACGTCAGTAATATGGTCTTTTATTGTCGCCTATGCCGCTGCAGTGGTGTTTTATCAACTGGCTAAATTTTTTGAGCATCCGCAACAGAGCGTTTTATGGATAGGTGCTATGTTGACGAGCATCGTTCTGGTTATTGCTGTATTTAGATACAGTGGAGAATACGTGGAGAAGCATGGTGCTGTTACAAATTCGTGAATATATTGGCCGGCAGGGTATTGTCAGCACACAGCAATTGACCCGAGAATTTAACCTGGATCTGTCGGCGTTACAACCGATGCTGGATATTTGGCTTAATAAAGGCGTCATTAAACGATGTCAGGAGAGTGCTGGTTGTCGAAGTGCCTGCTTTAAATGTCGTACCCCACCGGAATATTATCAATATCTTCTTTGAGCCTTAAAATCACCAGAGAAACTCTTTTTATAGATAAATTTGAATTTAAGAGTATAATTTTACGGGTTTTTTACCGTTATTCGTGTAATCATTCGTGCTCATTATTCAATTTTGGGCTAATATAAAATTATCTGATTTAAACTTGGGTAAACAAATGACTGACTCTGAGAATAAAGAGAATCAAGGTTTTGTGACGGAAATCAGTCTTGATCAGCGCAAATTGGAGTTTGAAGCGGATTTAAATAATCCTATAACCTTGATGGAACGTGTTTACCAGATTTGGTGGCATTGGGCTGATTTCCATCTTTATGTGACTTCTCCTCATATAGACAGTATTTTGCCTCCAATTATTATTAAGCCAGAATACATCGCCAATACCGATGAGTTAGAGTTTGTTTATGATATTCACGATTTTGGTTCCAGATTATCTACATCGAAAAGTGCTGATATGTTTGAAGCAGGGATGTCAATGTGTAAATTATTTTACACGATAGAAAAGATGATCAGCATCCTTGTGGAGCGATTAAAATCAGGGGGGGTTACAGCTGAGGATGAAGTTCAAGTCGCTTTTGGCGGGCATGAACTATCCCAACGAAAGGCTTTTGAATCAATTATCAATTTAAGCTATAACGTTGTCGTAACGAACTTCGAGCCTGGGCAATGGGGAGAGCGTTATCTGCAAAATGTGAAACGAATTGCAGATAAAGGTTATGGCTATCCTTCTGAAGCTCCTCGTGATACGTATAAGCAGACACACAGTTCTTCTTCGGCAGGAATTAAACGTTAAGTTTCCTGCTGCATGTTCTAATGCTTTAATTCCTCAGTCTGCTTCTGTTTTGATAAAATCTGACCTGGTCCATTGATTCAGGAGCATATAGCTGGCTTTAAAGTAAAAAATAGCCATGAAGAAGGACGGTAAAAAACAAAGAATGCGTAATACGATTTGTTTATTAGACAGCGTTTCTTTAGTTAAGGTGGTTAATTTAAACCGCCAGGCACGCATCCCTAATGTTTGACCTCCAAAGCGCATTGAGCTCTGATAATAAATAAATGCCGTGAACATCAGTGTGCACTGATACCAAAGGGTTCCTGGTGCTATAGCATGATGATGGTTAAATGGCAGCATCAATGCTGTTACTGTAAAAAATAAAACCGAAAGAATCATTGCATCATAAAATAATGCAGCCAGGTATCTCATAAAAAACATTGTCTAAGCCTTCATTATGATTTTAGCTATGTATCGCTGACGTACTTTTGGCAATCAGAGCCAAACAATCTATATATAATTTACTGATATCTAAACCATTATAATGTTGCATCGGTACTTCTTCCCATTGCCCCTTTTCATAG
>NZ_CALMPD010000044.1 GCF_937871865.1 uncultured Legionella sp. | reverse complement strand
GAATACGTCATAAATAAATGATTATAATCAATTTATTATCCGTTGGCTATATTTATCAATACGGGTTTAGTCCACGCCTGAATGTTGTTGTCACCTGCAGTATTTGTGTCTTATTCGGTGAACTTGCAGTTACCCTCGAATAACGGAGGAGTATCATGAATAAAAAAGAAATCTGTCACATAATTATCATGGGTGATAGTTTGAGTGATAGGGGAACTGCAGACAAAGCGACAATCTTGGGGTGTATCCCTATGAGTTGGTTGGCTGGATTAGAAGGGAATTCACCAAAAGGCCGTTTCGCTAATGGTTATGTATGGGCCGATGTCATTAGTTCTATGTTTGCCAGTAAATTTATGATTTCTCAATTTAAGAGAAAATATAAATTCGGTGATGATGATATTGCTGATGCCATTATTCATCATGACAAAAGAGTTACAGAGATTATTGAGCGTAGTTATACTCTTGATGATGACCGCTATGTGACATTTGACGGGCGTCCTTTTATTCGTTCTTATGATGAGGGGGGCTTGAGTGCTTATGATTATGCTTGGAAACCAAGTACGAGCATCACTCGTTTTTTTAGCCGTATTATTTTATCTACCTTAGAAGATAAGCGTAAGCTTGTATTGGATTATGATGAAAAAAAACAGGTATCTGCTATTCAGAAAGCTCATACTTTAGTGATTGAATGGTCCGGAGCCAATGACTTAATTACGGTGAATGCAAAACCGTCAAAAGCTGAAGTGGATCGGGCGATTAAGGAGCGAGTAAAAAATGTGGAAATCTTAATTAAGAATGGATATCGAAATTTTATCTGGATAAATTTACCTGATTTGTCTTTAACGCCGCGCTATCAAAATCAAACGGGCAAAAAGGGCGATGATGAGCGTGCAAATGCACATACTTGTTCGAACTATTTTAATAGTGAACTAGATAGGGCCTGTCAACGATTTAAAACTCTATATCCACAGTGTTCGTTTGATGTCTATGATATTAATGCTACTTTTATCGATGCTTATCATCACCCAGAAAAATATGAGTTAGATCCCAATAAATTAAAAAAAGCATTTATAGACTCTCCTGATTTTAAAATGTTGCCAAATGATACAGCTCCTTCTAACGGATATGCTTTTTGGGATGATGTACATCCTACTGCTGATGTACATACAGTATTGGGTACACGATTTTATAATGAGTACAATCCTCGTTACGATTTTGTTGCGCCAAAACCTGAAAATGCTAAAGAAGCATCTATTAAACTTAAAGAAGCGGATTTATGTAACGCGTTTAGATCCTGTTACGCAGAAAAATTAGTAAAAGAACAGCATAGCTTTTTTGGTGCTCATCATCATAAGTTTCGCCATGAATATGCAAATGCCAATTTACAGCAGATATTAAAAGATGCTTTGTATGAGAAAGGGACGCTAAGCCGTGAGGTTCTGACTGAATTACAATGGATTGATAGCTCTGGTGAAGCCAAAATCAATATCCCTGTATTGCATGATGCTTTAAAACTGTTGCATGCAAGTCAAAATACTCAGGCTGCTAATGATGAAGATTATATTATTGTTTCTAAAGACGACATAGCATCCTTATAGTCTGGATAATTCATTGATGAGCAAAAGAAGCAATTTGTTCATCAATGAATAAAATGCAAAATTAGCCACTTTCTCTTAACACTATGTTAATGTTTTTAATTTATACTCTTATTTTATTCCGTTCGGGAGATAACAATGCCCATATTGCAGGATTTATTTAGAGATCGAGAAACGCTGGATAGCCGTAACTTTGATGTCTGGTATCATAACGATGATGTTAAAGCACTCATTTACTCCTTTTTCAAACGGCTACCTGTCTCAGATGCCTCTTCTATGCTAGAACCATTTGTGTTTTTCGATGGAATCGGAGACAACGGCGTGTCCTTTGATAATTTGATGGATATGTGTCGAAAGCGACTTGAAGATTCGGATAAATCGTATTTCCCTTTTATTTTCAAACCAGAACTTGGCGGAGCACATTATATGGCTGCCATTCTTCGAAAAGATGGTGATAAAACCAGCTTGTTTTTATTTAATCCTCTTGGTTATACCGATAAGGGACTGGTACAAAAGCGGTTACTTTTAGCGAGTACTGAATCATCCGGAGGCATGTCTTTGGTGATGTCTCCTCATCTTGTACAAAACGTAGAGAATGAAGGAGGAGCGCTGGTTTCCTGTGGTCCGTTATGCGTTGAATTTTTAAAATATGCAATAGAAAATCCTCAGTGGGTTCAGGATTTGGATGAGAAGTTTAGTTTGCCGACACATTTGATGCAATTGGTTGGAATGGATAAATCTTTGTATCAACAAAATATCATAAAACTAAGAGCATTACATGATGCAGAGATTGGGACGCTTTTAGCTGACGATGAGGTTATTGATGAGTTCTACTCTTCAACAACAGAACATTTTATTGAAGCCATCCAAAAATCTTTTGGAGCAATTGATCCTGATGAGTATATGGACCAGGAGGATTCCGATTTTTATCCCACCATTGATGACGAATTAGGCTACTTCCCTGAAGACATTGAAGATGAACCAGTTGTGATTGAGCAGAAGACATTGCCAGAACGAACGGAGTCACAAACACCGGAGCATGTTCATAATCAGGATAAGATGAAGCAGGCTAAAGTAAATTTTGAGCAGTATTTATTTCAGTTAAAAATTAAAACTTCTGAACTTATCCAGAAAGGGGACAAAATAAGCACTACTTATAATCCAGATTATGAAACAGTTGGCTATGCAGCTAAGACATTGAATAATGCATTAGATGCTGCTAAAGAGGCTTTTTTTAAGGCTCCCAATGCACAATCTTTTGCTATTTTTAAACAGGAAGTTGACCAGGCAATAGATGATGCATCAACAGAGTTTAGTCACCATAGAGGTGCTTGGCACAGTTTGCATCCTGTTTTAAAAGGTATTTTAGGCGTATTGGCAACCTTAAGCATTATTCCTGCATTGATTGTAGCAACAAGCCGTCATGGTTATGTTGATACTTTTTTTAATACCCCACCAACGGATGCTGAAAAACAGTTACAACATTTTAAGAAGCAACTTGATGGGGATGATGGGAGTTTTGAGGAGCTTAACCTTAGTCTGACTAAGTGATCTTTAACCATTCGCGTTATTAGGTTTGATAAACCCAGATAACGCGAATCAGCAGTAAGTTAAGTCATGTTTCATGAAACGGATTAAATGCTATTTGTCTTTGAGTATGGAGTTCTCGAGCACCGCTTTGGCTTGTTCCTCTAAATGCCTGATAATCGTCTGTTTGTATTCAGGATATTTATTACCTAAAAAACGTCCAGCAAGCAGAGCCGCATTAAGTGCTCCTGGTTTGCCAACAGCCATTGTTCCTACCGGGATTCCCGCAGGCATTTGTACAATAGATAATAATGCATCCATACCATTCGTAAAGGTTGAAGACGGCATGGGTACGCCAAGAACCGGGAGGGTTGTTTTTGCAGCAATTACACCAGGAAGATGTGCTGCTCCACCTGCTGCTGCAATGAAGACTTCACCCCCACGCTGTTCTGCTGATTTGATATACTCAAACAACGCATCAGGTGTTCTATGAGCTGAAAGGGCACGTGCTTCATGAGGAATGCTGAGTTTATCCAACATACGACTGGTTTCTTCCATTATGCTCCAATCTGATTTGGAGCCCATGAGGATACTGACTAGAATATTTGACATATTTTACCTCTCCCTTAATTAGGCGTTCATTTTACCCGACCTTGGGAGGCGAACTCTACATAAATAATATAAAATTCGCAACGTTCTTCTGCTTTTTTTCGCTGGTTTGCTAGTTTATTATAATGTTTCAAAATCTATCAAGTGCATGAGGAATGAGGAGTGGTTATGAGATTACTTTTATCGATTTTATTACTATTTTCGTTGAATGTGTTTTCTGACTCCATAGACAAAACAAGTTCATCTAAGCGGTATCCTGATGAAACATTCGAACAGGCTGCGAAAAGAATTGAGAACAGTATTTCTCCTGATAAGTCTTTAATAAAAAGAGATACTCCTATCGGAAAAAGGTTCCAATCAAACAGATGGATTTTTCTTTAGTGCCTGTTGTTGCTACTTATGATGAAATGATGCATCTCTTTAACGTAATTCGGGATACTCGTTTTCTCCATACCGAAGATAATCCTGAATTTGATAGAAGAATCAGTTGGCTTTATCCTGACGATGGCTGTTTTGCCCGAGCAGCACTTTCAATTATTGAATTGGAGAAAGAACAATTATTGAAGCCTGCAAAAATATTTGTTTTTGGTAATTTGCTTCTGAAAACACCTTATTCATTAAGGGGATATGTTTATTGGTGGTACCACGTGTCAATAGCCGTGAATTATATGGGAACAATTTATATACTTGATCCTGCTCTTAATCATGAAAAGCCCTTATTTGTTGATGATTGGTTCGCTCAAATGGGGAGTGAGATGGATTTACGGGGTGCAGTTTGCAACTCATCTGCTTACGTTCCTTTTGATTATTGTCTTCAAGACAGTGATATTAGTGAAGAACGTGTTTTAAAAGATGGGGCGACTTATTTAGAATTGGAGTGGGAACGAATCAGTTTATTAGGTTTTGAACCTCTATATCTTTTAGGCAATAATCCTCCCTGGATACCCGATTCTGTACCTTTATCGCCAGCAGCCTAAGTGCAATGGTTCTATATCGATGTTGTACTTTGCTGCATCGTGTAATACGCGGGATTTCTAGTTTGAATGAGCCATTATTTCCCGCATTAGGTGATGCTCTGAGTGATCCTGACATATTTGTGCACAATCAACAGGGGGTATGGTATTGAACAAACTGACCTCAATTGTGTCGTTCCCGCGCAGGCGGGAATCCA
>NZ_CALMPD010000043.1 GCF_937871865.1 uncultured Legionella sp. | reverse complement strand
TAATAGCGAACGAGATTATATTACTCCATTACTTAAGTCAGTGCCTGATCATCGCCTAATTGATGCTGTTGGTTGTGATCTGCAATTAGCTGCAGCCTATTTAAAAAATTCCACCATGTTTCTTGGCAATGACTCTGGTTTGATGCATATGGCAGCAGCGGTTCAGACACCAACACTGGGCTTATTTGGTCCAAACTCCCTACCTAAAAAATTCAGACCCTGGGGTTTACACTGCTCTTATATCTACAAACCAAGACCAGATTCACACTCTTCTGATGACAATGACCTAATGGCGTTGATATCCATCAATGAAGTACTGACGGCGATGAACGATTTAATTAGAGAAAACAGAGCCTACGTACATAATAGGCTCTTGAATGAGATAGACATAAATGAAGATAATCTGGTTGCTGATTAAAATGTTTCAGGATCAGAAACAGCCAGTCTCCCAGTTAAATCAGCCACCAAAAATCGAAACGAATTAAATGCAGGTAATGAGGCAGGAAGAGCTCCAAAAGAAATCGTAAATGGAGCTGATATTGAAGTATCCGTTCTTAATAATGCCCAGTTATTAAACTCATTGGGATCTTGAGCGAACGTGCGCAGATAAAACTGCTCTCCCTCGCTGATAGCCTCCAGTTTACCTTGAGTATTTGAACTACCAACTTCAGGCTGAAACCCTCTAACCACGTACTCATTATTTTCAATTAAAGCAAACAAATAACCAACACTCCCATCCATTTTCATCACTGGAATTAAATAATTTTCCTCGTTTGGGAGGTTAGGATAGATATCAGGAATTAAAAATACTGGCGTACCATTTACTAAAGGCCAGGAATCACTGTTTATAAAACTTATAGAAGCTAGAGGTGGTTCAGGAGGAAACGATGATAAAGGCAAGATAGAAATAGAGCTGTAACACGGAGTAGAGGATATTTTGTGACCTCGTGAATACACATTATCACAAGCTTCATTTCCAACTGCCGCAAATGCCTGATCGTAATAACTGCTAAGATCAGCAGAATAGGTAGTTCCAGTAAGCATCATATTAGAAATAGTGGTCTCTAAACTGTTTGTATTAGCACTGTAAAAATCATGATAGCTTGTAACTAATTGCATGTAAGGCAGAGAGAAAAACTGATTGCCATTAAGCACTGTGGTTTGAGGATAAGAGGTTATATATTGTGGAAGAATAGAGGGAAAATAAGCACTTAAACCATGAGATGCCTGGCGATTCTCACTGTTTTTCGTGTATTTAACAGCTTCGTTCACCGCCACAATCAAGTCTCCTGAAGCAAAATATAACGGCATATCAGAGGCAAATTGGGCCTGAACCAGTTTAGCAAACTCAACAAGATCAACCAGATCCCTGCTTTTATTATCCCAAACTGACGTTGAATAATCAGGTGCCTTTAAACGGCTTGCAGCAATGCTGATCCAATTAGAAACATCATTGGTGTGAGGCTTTAATGCATCCGCAAAAGCATTTATGGCAGACAGCACATTAGGCATAGCCGAAGCATCGACTACAGACAATGTGGTAGAGTCGTCTTTATTCTGCTCCGTAAAACCGTTGGCTATATTTATCCCGATATCCAAGCCTGAGGCGGTAGGTTTTTGCTGGATAAAACTTAAAAAGGTATTATATTGCCAACCGTTTCCGGGCTCTAAGTCCTCAGAACCAATCAAATAATTCGTGTAAGGATATAAGCCGGCGTAAGTCTCTGCATTACCTAAAAAGCAGGCATCAAAACCAATCAACTCAAAATGGGTTCCCATCTTGGTATAAATATTCTGAGCCACTGCAGACAATTGATTAATAGGAGTAGAAGCATTTTGGAATAGTTCATCACCACCAAAACCACCGTTAGGTCCACCACCATGATCCCAATAGATTAAAATGTATTTTTGCGCTGGGAAAGATGTCACCCCCCACTGTACAAAGTCTTCAATGGTATCTGTCAGACTCATATTAAGTAAACCTAAATCGTCAACTACAGAAACCTGCCCCGGATAAACTACTTTTCTTTGTACCGTCCTCCAGCCCGGAGCGCGCGCTCCTCCGGTCTCTAAAACAATATTCATCTTACTGGAGGAACCCACTTCCATCATTTGTTCAATATTAAAGGTAGCCTGCCCTCCATCAGACTCAAGATCAGAACCTACGATGTAAACTAAAACGGTATAATCAGCATTAGCAATAGTGGATCTAATTGGAGTAGTTAATGGCGCTCGGCCATTGTAATCAATGCTTAAAATACGATTTATTGTTCCTGATTGCAGTTGACTGAGAGTAACGGTAATAGTGCAAGATCCATTAGGTGGCAACAAGCTGCCACATGTTGTTTGGGTCGCCACAACAGAGTTATCGTTCTGTTGATCGCCAGCATTTAAAACACGAATGCTGCGTATAGGTAAGCTGCGGGTAGCCACCTGATTATGAATAGTATAGGTCAACGTTTGCTTCTGACCTATTGCCATATCAGTTACCTGGGGTACTGATGTAAACTCAAGGGGAAGTACTCCTGCTGAAGCAGCATGGGACACCAGATAAAGACCAAGGCCCAAACCTAGATGAACAGAAGCTTTGAACCTCGTTTTTGCATGAACAAACTGATCCACCCACTTTTTACGGGTTGGAAATTGTTTTTCAGAAAGAGAATTGATGTCCATATATTTGATCATTGTTTATACCTTAAAATAAATTCATTAAAGAGCCAAATGTAATCCCAATAAAACGGCATTCGTGTCCAGTTTAAAATGAGCAGGGTAAATCACTGTTGCATCTCCATTCAAATACCCATAGCTACCAGTGGCTATGTTGCCAAAATAGCTATAAAGATATTGAACAGAAATCTTCAGTTGTTCTGAACATTGATAAAATGCCCCCACTCCCACTTCGCTGGTAAACCTATTGGTTCTGGAAGTATTTAAAGTTAAATTCCCTTCTTCAATTCCTGGATTGGGATAATCAGAGTAATGTAGTTTATTCCAACCATAACCTAATCCACCAATAACAAAAAGAGAAGCCCGCTCACGCTCCCAAAAAGTCAAAGATAAATCCATCATTAAACGTTGGTTAACCAGAGACATTTGGTAGGTATAATTAGCCATACGTGGGTCTTGATATTGCTCAATTTGTCCTTCAACAAGATTGTTCCATAACTTATTGCTCAGATAACGATAATTTAAGCCTACCCTGCCTTCAGAAAACCATTTTGTTTTTTCTTTTAAGGGAAAGAGATAAGAGACGCCAAAGCCGAATGCGCCGATCATTGGATTATTTGTTTGACGTAAATTATCTGTTTCAGTTTCCGTTACAATAAAAGTAGAACTGCTCATACTTTGTTTCGCAGCACCAAAATTTCCAGAAATCTCCAGATGTTCATGCCAGGGCAATGAAGCTGAAAAAAGAGTTGCTGAGCTCAGAGTCAAGGGGACTATACAACAATAGGCGCGAAAAAATTCCTTATAAATCATAAATTAAATCCTTTTAGATAGTTTAATACAAAAACACCATGCATTGTGTTGGTTTATTCAAAATAATTCAATATCAAAGACATATTAGATTTGTTCAGAAGCACAAAATTTCTTAAAATTCTGGCCATTTTCGGAATGACATGAACATATATTCAAAAGTAACCTGCAATTTTTCGTAACTACCTTGATATCACGTTAAAAATAAAAAAAGAACGTGAACGATTGCTACCTTAATATAAATTTTTGAGTTTACAACACTCTAATTTAAACTTAATATTGATTTTTGTAACAAAAATCATATCGAGTATTTCAATGACTAAAGGCGGAAAAAGACCAGGAGCAGGACGTCCTAAAGGTGGCAAATATAATGAGACAACCAAACTGGTTCGTATTCCCTATTCTCGTGTTGAAGAAGTTTTATCGTTTTTAGATATGGGATTGAGTTATAGAGTCCCTTTATATTCAAGCAAAGTCCGAGCAGGATTCCCCTCTCCTGGAGATGATTATGTCGAGGCCTATTTAGATTTAAATGAACGATACATTCAAACACCAGCAGCAACCTTCTTTGTTGTTGCGTCAGGAGATTCAATGACGAATGCCCACATTGATGAGGGTGATATGTTAATTGTTGACAGAAGTATAGAAGCAACTCATGGAAAAATTGTCATTGCAGCACTTAATGGTGAATTAACTGTCAAGCGTTTATCCAAAATAGGTGGTCGAATACAGCTCCTTCCCGAAAGTCCTAAATACAAGCCTATTGATATTACCGAGGAACATGATTTAGTTATTTGGGGCGTAGTGAAACATATTATGAAAGATGTCTAAAACAATGTATGCCTTAATCGATTGTAACAATTTTTTTGCAAGTTGTGAGCGACTCTTTAGACCGGATCTACACAACAAACCATTAATAATATTGAGTAATAACGATGGAGCTATTATTTCACGCTCAAATGAAGCAAAAACCTTAGGCATAAAAATGGGGGAACCTTTCTTTAGGGTTAAAAATTTTTGTAAACACCATAATATTCATGTCTTTTCTTCAAATTACACCCTTTATAGAGATATCTCTCAACGAATTATCTCAGTACTTGAAGAAGCTTGGGATCATGTTGAAATTTACTCTATTGATGAAGCATTTCTTGATTTAGGTACAATGCCTGCCCACTTGCGCGAATCATTCTGCATCGAATTACAGCAAAAAATTTTAAAATATACAGGTATTCCTACGTCAATAGGCATAGGACAAACCAAAACCCTTGCAAAAGCGGCAAACTACCTTTGTAAAAAAGAACTTAAAGTTCCTATTTTTAATATCAATGAACAGCAGCATTGGCTAAGAAACATTAGTGTGGGAGATGTATGGGGAATTGGGCGCCAATGGCATAAAAAATTAATGCAACAAGGCATTTATACTGCCCATGATTTAGCAAACATGAATCCTCATGTATTAAAGAAACAATATAATGTAATAATGATGCGTACGGCAATGGAGTTACAAGGAGTATCTTGTTCAAATATTTTAGAGAATGAATCGAAGCAATCTATTTTGTCTTCTCGTTCCTTTGGTAACATGCAGACAGAATTTGATTCCATTGCACAAGCAGTTAGTGCGCATTGCGCCAATGTTTATAAAAAATTACGCCAACAACGCTCACTTACCCAATCAATCTATGTCTTTATAAAAACGAATCGTTTTAGAGAAGATTTAACGCAGTATAACCAATCAGCAACAATAGCCCTGCCCTATCCAACAGATGATTTACGCTTGATTACCCATCATGCTAAAAAATGTTTGCAGAAAATATATAAAACCGGCTTGCACTATAAAAAAGTAGGCGTTTGGTTGGGAGAGCTGAGCAGTAAAGACCACCATCAGTTAGATATATTTCATCAGCCTGATCAACGTTCCGAAAAAGCAGAACAAGTAATGACCATACTGGATGCAATTAATCTTAAATATGGACGCCACTCCATCAAACTGGCAGCCGAAGGTTATACAAAAGTGTGGGCAATGAAATCAGACCTAAAATCACCAGCATATACAACCAAGTGGACAGATTTACCTGTTGTAACAATCGGTCATCCGGGATAACACGCCAGCATAACAAACATTTCAATCTCGATACAAAATTCCAATATTAGATTCTATTATAAACAATGTATAAAAATATTTTAAGAGTGAATAAATATGCACTATCTCAATAACTTGAAACGTCAAAATTATCTAGAATCAGACAAATTATGAAATTTAATTGACTAAATAAAAGACATCATTATGATAGCGGCATTTAAATTTGAACAAAACAGATATATTGGATCAGAAGATGAATAGTTCCTCAATTGAAGTCGGCGGTAAAATTATAACAATCGGCCTAATGCAGGCAACTGATTTTAATATAGTTAATCAATGGTGCATTGATGAGGGCTGGAATATTGGGCTTTATGACAGCGCCGCATCTTATAAGATGGATCCTTTTGGTCACTTTATCGCAACAGAATCTAATCCGGTTGCCTCTCTTTCATTAATCAAACACAGCCCAACTTTTTTTACCCTAGGTCCATTTATTGTTCAAAAATCCTATCGCAAACAAGGAATAGGTGAAGCACTCTGGAATGTCGCAATGTCCCGAATGAATAAAGAACATCCAGCAGCACACATTGTCTTGTATGCAGTATCCCAACAAGTCGAACGCTATAAAAAATCGGGCTTTACTCCAGTTCAGACAATTCAGCGATGGTATTTACCCTCAAATATTTCAAGTAATAATACTTCCCAATGCACTGCCATCACCCAAAAACAAATCCCAGCTCTGAAACAATACAACGAAAAAAATAATGTTATCAATCAAATAGTACTTTCTGAACTGTTATTCAAACCAGACACTAAAGGTTTACTCTTTGTGGTCGATGACATCATCAAAGGGTTTGGCATGATACGTCGTTGTGTTCGCGGATTTCGTATAGGTTCTTTGGTCGCAGACACCCCAGAAATTGCCCAAGCCTTAATTGCAGAGCTGTTTGTGTTTGCGCAAGGAGAGTCAGTGTTTATTGATGTACCAGACTCTACCCCTGAGAGTGTTTCGCTCCTGAATGCATTTAATGCAACCAGAGAGCCTCTAGAGGATACAATTATGATGATTAAAGGGTCTGGATATTCCGATTATCTACATCAAAGAGAGCGTCTGTATGGTTTATTTTCTCTGGAAATAGGTTAACAAACCATGAGCACTTTTAATTATATAAAAGAGGATGGCCAATATATAGGACATGGTGATAGCGTTTGGTTCAATCATCAAGATACCTTATGCACCTATATTGAAAAACAAACACAAAAAACGCCTGATGCAATTGCGCTTCATTTTAAAGAGTCAAAAAAAACTTTTAAAGAAGTGCACGAACAAAGCAATCAGTTAGCACATTACCTTGTGGGATGTGGTGTTCACTCTAAAGATAAAATTGCAGTCTATTTAGAGCCTGGAATTCATACCCTCATCGCAATTATTGCAATAATAAAAACCGGTTGTTGCTATGTTCCTCTTGATATTCATTATCCTCTTGAACGAATTGGATTCATGGTGAAGGACAGTGAAGCAAATTTACTCATTACCGAATCGCATTTAAATGATCAGGTGGAGTCTATCGATTTAGCATTGATTGTATTGGATAAAATTACCCATGAACTAGCCGCCTTATCACCACTGTTTACTTCACGCGCCAAATCATCAGAGCTGGCTTATATGATTTATACCTCAGGGAGCACAGGGGTGCCTAAAGGCGTTCAAATCCCCCATGTGGCCCTTTTAAACCATATGTTATGGATAAGTCAACGCTTCGATATGACATCAGAAGATGTCATCCTTCAAAAAACGCCTCTCTCGTTTGATCCATCCGTATGGGAGCTTTTTTTACCTTTTTTTACGGGTGCACAATTGGTAATAGCCCAGCAAGGCGCTCATGTAGATCCCGAATTGCTAATTGATCTTATTAATCAATATCAGGTGTCTCTCTTGCAACTGGTCCCTTCTATTTTGAAAAAAATGCTGCAAAACAAAAGAATACGCACCTGTTCTTCATTACGTTATGTTTTTGTGGGTGGAGAATCCCTACGCCCCGAAATAAAAACGTTATTCTTTGAACAGTTAAGATGCCAGCTCATTAATTTATATGGACCAACGGAAGCTACCATTGACATTACAGCGCATCAGGTCACCGCTAGCAATGAAGATCTGCATACAAACATCATCGGCCGCCCTATCCATAATACCAGTTTGTATGTGGTGAATAGCCAAGGAAATCTGGCAACACAAGGTGAAGAAGGAGAGCTTTATATTGGCAGTTTAAGTTTGGCACAAGGTTATCATCAACGAGCAGCATTAACCCAAGGACATTTTATTCCTAATCCTTTCGAACCTCATCGTTTTAAACTAATTTACAAAACAGGAGACTGGGTACGTTGGCTCGCATCAGGAATGCTTGAATACCTGGGCAGAAATAATGATCAGGTAAAAATTAATGGCGTGCGCATTGAACCCAAGGAGTTGGTATTAACAGTACTTCATCATTCCGACGTTTCAGATTGTTTTGTAGTAAAAAAAATGGACACACACGGACACGATTACCTGGCATGTTATCTAAAACCGAAGCAAACCAACATTAATCTTGCAACTATAAAAAAAGATTTAAAAGCCAAATTTCCAGCCTTTATGCTTCCTAGAGTTTTTATTATTATTCACGACATTCCATTAACTGTGAACGGTAAAGTAGATGTCACAGCACTTCCAGAGCCTGATTTCACGCAAACCGTATTAGAAGCACCGAACACAAATGAAGAAACTCATGAATTAATGCTCTTATGGCAAAAAGTATTAGAAACAAACCAAATCAGTGCAAACGATAATTTTTTTGATGCTGGAGGTGCCTCTCTTTTGGCTCTAAAACTCATTTCCCTGATTCAAGAGCAATTTAAAGTAACTCTTCGTATTCGTGATTTATACTCCCACCCCACGCTAAAAGAGCAAATGAATTTAATTAAGCAAAAGCAAGCTCCACAAACAAAACAAATGAAGTCACACCAGGAAATTCCCAATCCTATCATTTGTTTACAACCTAATGGGCATAAAACACCTTTATTTCTGATACATCCGATAGGCGGCACCATTTTCTGGTTTACCAAATTAGCGCGTGCTTTAGGTAAACAACGCCCAATCTACGGAATTCAAGATCCTGGCATCGATTTGGAACAACCCGTATTAAACTCTATAGAAGAAATGGCATCCTTTTATTTAAAACACATCAAATCCATTCAGCCTACCGGACCTTATTTGTTTGGTGGGGCATCATTTGGAGCCACTGTCGCTGCACAAATAGCTCATGACCTCAAGGCTCAAAAAGAACAAGTTGCCTCACTTATTGTGCTCGATGGATGGGGGGTTTATCCTAATACACTGTTAGACGATCATTATTTTAAAGCCTCTATGGCACGCCAACACGCCGAGCTCATAAGTGATTTTAAAAAATACGGCTTACCTGCACCTGAAATCTTACTGGATATTCAATGGTTCCGCCTGAATCTGCTGTGGAAGTTTAAACTGCAACTCATTGAATCCCCTATGGCTTTATTTAAATCACAAGATCTATTGCCTGCCTTTGCAGAAATTGATGCACCGCTTAATCATTGGGAGCAATTTTCTAATAATGAAATTATTCGATTTATTGTACCGGGCACTCATGAAACCATGTTCCAGGAGCCTCATGTTGAGGTCTTATCCAACCAGTTACAGGATCACCTGTCAAAAATTAATATATAATGATGATGAATCACTTAAAAAAGGAAACTCAATTGAGCAATAACGCCAAGGACAACTCCTCATCCAAACCACCTAATGAGTGTTCATTACCCTCGGTTATTGCAAAAATGAAAACCATTAAAGAGGTTCACGACTATTATCAAAAAATCATCAGTTGTATGCCTAATAACGTATTTTGGCTGGACAAAAATTGCATTACTCAAGGATGCAATGCCAACGTACTGAAGTTTGTTGGCCTTGAAAAACCGGAAGACTTCGTTGGAATAACTTACGAACATATGGGGAAAATCGCAGGATGGGCTCAAGGACATGCACAGCTTTATAAACATGATGACCAGGAAGTTATGTCCTCCAGAAAACCCAAACTCAATAGTGAAGATCCCCCTATTCTCAATCCAGATGGCACACTAAGCTATTATTCAACAAGTCGCGTACCACTATTTGATGACGGCCAAAACGTAATTGGCATAGTGGGGATCTCTGTAGATATTACAGAACAAAAACAACTGCTAATGGATTTAAAACACGCAAAAGAACGGGCAGAGTTAGCAAACCAGGCTAAAACAGAATTTCTTGCTAATATGCGTCATGACATCAGAACCCCTCTCTCTGGTATTGTAGGATTTAGTGAAATTTTGAAATCAGAAACAACTGACCCACGAATAAAAGAATATGCAGAAAATTTAATCGCATCAAGCAATGCGTTGCTGGATTTAATGGACGAGGTATTAGATGCTATCAAAGTGAGCTCTGGCGAAATCCCACTTTTAAAGAAAAAATTTAATTTGGCGAACATCTTTGAACACGTGACCAAACTCTATTCTGCTAAAGCTGCAGAAAAGAAATTAGCTTTATCGTATAATTATGATCCTGAATTGCCGCAGTTTGTCATAGGCGACAGAGTTCGTCTTCATAGAATTGTACTAGAATTAGTCGGTAATGCACTCAATTTTACCGATTCAGGACAAGTTACCATCCGTATAGAATCAGCCAAGACAGAACAGCAATCATTAATTCTACGACTGATAGTAGCCGATACAGGAATGGGAATACCTAAAGACAAACAACAAGATATTTACGTACAATTCAAACGATTAACTCCATCCTATCAAGGTATCTATAAAGGAGCAGGATTAGGACTGTACGTTGTAAAACAATTCATTGATGAATTGGGTGGTGAAATATACGTAGACAGCGAGCTCAGAAAAGGCACTGTATTTACTTGTCTTATTCCTCTTCAAATTCCCCTTCTTGATAATGACACAGGAGTTGATTCATCTGATGAGTTAAAAATTCCAACTGCGCTGATGGTTCCATTAAACCACCAAAACCATACCATACAAGCAAATACAAAAATATTAAGCCATATCCTGGTGGTTGAAGATAACTTCATTGCCCAAACAGTCGCAAAAGCGATTCTCACGTCCATGGATTGTCGGGTTGATGTCGCTTCATCGGGAGCTGAGGCTGTAAAATTATGCGAACAGCATCATTATGATCTTATCTTTATGGATATAGGATTAGGTGATGGTTTGGATGGTTATGAAGTCACCCAATACATAAGAGAAAATTTGCAAACCACGCCCCACATCCCGATTATTGCTCTCACAGCCCATGGTGCGGATGAAAGTAAACAACGATGTATTGAGGCTGGAATGGATGCCGTATTGACCAAACCGTTAACTCAAGCTCATGCCACGGATATCCTGCATTCATTTATTCCTTCTCGTAGTAGTTATGCAAATACTGCATTTGTTTCGACACGAAAGGATTTACCCGATACCGATGAAGAATTATTTCAATTGAACCACTTTTCCCTTTTAGACACTGACGAGGCTTTAAAAAACTGCGGTTCTCTTGAAATGGTACAACAGCTCCTCGCATTAATGATCACGTCCCTGGCTGATGACCTGGCATTAATGAAACGTGCTTATACCGCTCATAATTTTCCATTAATTGAAAAAACTGCTCATAAAATCAAGGGAGGCGCAGTATATGTCGGAACAATCCGATTGAAGTATTCATGCCAGTATCTTGAACGCTATTGGAAATCAGGAGAACGCGATTTATTTGAAGCGCTTTATCATCAAACCATTACAACGATTGAAGAAACACTAACGTACATCGAAGGTTGGCTGCACAAAAAAAAGTGATCATTGTTTAGAGGAAGTCACAATTCAAACAGACAAAGTGTTCTACAGTCCCATCAGCTAAAACTCTGGATTTGTTGTTGATTTCGTTTCTGATTAGCGATGGAGAGCAATTGTCAACACGCCCTGGTGCCATTGTATCGAATTACTATAGAATTCTGATTTAACCATTGTATAGAGATAATTACATGTGGATTGATGGAACTGTTTTAGTGCGCGTTACCAATGATGATTTAACTAACGGGAGATTTAAGTTTCCTCCTCAAGTTAAGGAGATTGCAAAAAGAGCATTTATGTATTGTACAGAGATGACTCACCTAGACATCCCTCCAGCAATTAAATATATTGGGAGTGAGGTATGTATGGATTGCGCAAATCTTTCTCATGTTACCATATTTGGGCTTAAGATAATCCCGTATCATGCATTTTGTGGATGCAAGAGTCTTGTTAGCATAGCTCTGCCTCCAGACCTTGAACGGATTGAAGCCGAGGCATTCATGGGATGCACAAGCCTCGTTCATCTCACTATTCCTGATAGTGTAAAAAAAATCGGATATCGTGCATTTTCTGACTGTATAAGCCTCATTGATATCTTTTTTTCTTCAGGACTTAAACGGTTTCGCGATGACATACTCATGGAATGCCGTAGTCTCATCCATGTTGTTGTACCAGATGGAGATGAGATAACTCTGCTCTTATTTTACGCGCGCGATGTAATTTCTTATAACTTTCAATTAATCGTAAATGAGGCTCGATACCTTCAAGAGCCATACTGGTTTTAGTCAGACCGTAAAAACGTACGCTCCCTGTGACGGAACCAACCACCTGATCCATCACATCGACACCAAACATGCGATTGAAGCTTTGGATAAAATGTTCAAGCTCCAGCTCTTCATCCAGAGTAACTTCCAGCACTGCATGCACTGCTTGATAAAACAGACCACGTTGAACTGTATTGTCATTAAATTGCAATAGTTCACCGACTAGCTCGAGAGCTTCTTCATGGGCACCCAGCGCTAGATGAATAAGGATCTTAAGCTCAATAATAGTGAGTTTTCCCCAGACTGTATTTTCATCGAACACGATACCAATCAAAGTACGAATATCGCTGTAGTTATCTAATTGGCTTTCGTCTAAACGATTAACCAGGTTGCTTAGTGCTTTATCGCTTAATGAATGCAGATTTAAAATATCTTCACGATAATCCAGCGCTTTGTTCGTATTATCCCAAACAAGATCGTCTACCGGATAAACTTCTGAATAATCAGGCACAAGAATACGGCAAGCCGAAGCGTCTAAATCGGTTAGATCGGCAACATACACTTCTTTACCCATAGCTACCAGGATACCAAATAGCTTGTCAGCCTCTTCTTCGCTGCTACCAGAAAAGTCCCATTCACAGAATTCATAGTCGTATTTACTGCTAAAGAAGCGCCAGGAAATCACCCCTGTAGAGTCAATAAAGTGTTCAACGAAGTTTTCTGGCTCAGTAACAGCCATACTATTAAAGGTTGGCTTGGGTACATCATTTAAGCCTTCAAAGCTACGACCCTGCAGCAGTTCGGTAAGACAACGTTCTAATGCTACTTCAAAACTTGGGTGGGCACCAAAAGAAGCTAAGACCCCACCAGTTCGTGGATTCATCAGAGTAACGCACATAACAGGAAACTGCCCACCCAAGGAGGCATCTTTCACTACAATTGGAAAGCCTTGCTCTTCCAGGCCTTTAATGCCCGCCAAAATACCAGGATACTTTTCAAGCACGCTCATAGGCACATCAGGCAGAACAAGTTCTTGTTCAATGATTTGCCGTTTAACAGCGCGTTCAAAAATTTCAGATAAGCACTGTACATAGGCTTCATGGATATTGTTACCCGCACTCATGCCATTACTTAAAAATAAATTTTCAATCAGATTCGATGGGAAATATACTGTCTCACCATCAGACTTACGCGTATAAGGAATAGCACAAATACCACGCTCTTTATTTCCCGAGTTGGTATCAATCAGATGAGATCCCTGTAATTCTTCGTCCGGGTTATAAATATCCAGACAATAGTCGTCCAAAATGCCCTCAGGCAATTCTTCTCCCTCTAATGCAAACCACTTTTCATTGGGATAATGAACAAATTCGCTGTTGGCTATCTCTTGACCAAAGAATTGATCATTGTAGAAAAAATTATTACTCAAACGCTCAATAAATTCGCCTAATGCTGAGCACAATGCACTTTCTTTAGTAGCACCTTTCCCGTTAGTAAAACACATGGGCGAGGCAGCATCACGAATATGTAAAGACCATACATTAGGTACTATGTTACGCCATGAAGATATTTCTATTTTCATACCAAGATCGGCCAACATGCCGGTTATGTTTTTAATGGTTTGTTCCAACGGCAAGTCTTTACCAAGAATACAAGTATTCTGTTCGTCTTCCAGCTGCCCCATCAACATGGCATTGGCATCAGCATCCAGATTGTCAACGGTTTCTATTTTAAATTCAGGGCCAGTTTGCACTACTTTTTTTACGGTACAACGCTCTATCGAACGTAAAATACCTTCTCGGTCTTTGTCTGAAATATCATCAGGCAGCTCAACCTGAAGTTGAAAAATCTGATTATAGCGGTCTTCCGGATCAACAATATTGTTTTGCGATAATCGGATGTTCTCAGTGGAAATATCACGAGCTTTGCAATACACCTTGACAAAATAAGCAGCACAAAGAGCCGATGATGCCAAAAAATAATCAAAAGGACTTGGAGCTGAGCCATCACCTTTATAGCGAATAGGCTGATCGGAGATGATGCTAAAGTCATCAAATTTGGCTTCGAGTCTTAAATTATCGAGAAAATTTACTTTGATTTCCATTGAGTATGTCCACAGGATGCGCGGCCCAAAGGCCTAATGTCACTATAATCAGGATTAGAAGCTAAAGAACAACTCAATGTTTTAGTCAGCTTCTGCTCGTAATTTTACAGAAATTCTTTCGTTTTTTGGTATAAAATTAATCAAAAAAGCTAAAAGTGAATGAAATATATCATAGAAAACAATATATTTGCAAAAACAATACGGATTAAAACTATTTTTGTCTCAAATAAGTACTTTGATTGCTAATAGTGCCAGCTCGTTCAAAAAAAACAGTGAAGAAGCGCGGCAAAACTGGCCCGACACACACCATGTATGTCATCCTCGGATTGACTCCAGATCGATAATTAAGCTATTGTTTCAACTTTAGTTTTAGAGTACAAGCCATGGTTAAATCATATAAAGAGCTGATCAATACTGTAAAATCCAACCAAAACACTATGGTAGAACAGCTCCATCAGTTTTGTAACATTAATTCGGGGACGACTAATATTGAAGGGCTTGCTGTCATGGCTAGCACCTTGCACACAGCATTTCAACCAATTGCCGACTCTGTCGAGCGCAAAAAGTTACAAGCACTATCTGTTATAAATATGAGTGGAAACACAACAACCCAGCATTGTGGTGATGCCCTTTTTATCAGCAAACGCCCTCACTTAAAACGTCGAATTCTTCTTAGTGGTCATATGGATACGGTGTATGCGGCAAATAATTCTTTTCAAAAATTAACCTACATTAACGACAATTACGTAAATGGCCCTGGAGTAGCCGATATGAAAGGCGGCTTGATTGTCATGCTGCATGCATTAGCTGCTTTTGAACAATCAGACATGGCTTCTGAAATGGGTTGGGATGTATTAATTAATTCTGATGAAGAAATCGGTTCGCCAGCATCCAGCATCCTTTTTGATGAATTAGCGCCAAACTATCAAGCGGCTTTAGTCTATGAACCCGCGATGACAGCCACAGGAACTTTAGCCAAGAATCGCAAAGGCAGTGGGAAATTAACTCTTGTCGCCACAGGAAAAGCAGCACATGCAGGTAGAGCCTTCGATGAAGGACGAAATGCTATTTGCTATCTGGCTGAAGCAGTAACGGCTATTCATGCCTTAAATGGACAACGTGATGGCGTGACCATTAATGTCGGTAAAATAGCAGGCGGAGAAGCTCTTAATGTCGTGCCCGATAAAGCTGTAGCCCAGCTTGATATACGCATTAGCCTTGCTGAAGATCAATTTTGGGTCAGAGAAGCCCTTGATAAAATCATGTTGGGGTTAAAGCGCCCTGATTACTCATTAACAGTTCATGGGGGCTTTGGCAGACCAGTAAAGCGAGTTTGTGCAGCTACAGAGCGGCTCTTTCATCGTGTTCAAAGTATTGGAAAAGAACTGGGTTTATCTATAGACTGGAAAGACAGCGGCGGTTGCTGTGATGGAAATAATCTGGCACACCACGGATTGGCAGTTATTGATACCTTGGGCGTGAGAGGAGGAAATATTCACAGCTCTGAGGAATATATATTGCTGGATAGTTTATCAGAGCGTGCCGCACTTAGTGCCTTACTATTGACTGATCTGGCGCAAGGCGGTCTAGAGGATCTAAAAAAATGATGCTATTTCGCAGTGTACGTGAATCGGATTTGGACGCCATTCACCAACTGGCAGAGAAAAGCGGCATAGGAATGACTACTCTGCCGAAAGATAAAGAATTACTCAAAAAAAGACTTGATTGGTCTTGTGATTCCTATAAAAAAAAGGTCACTCAACCAGGTAGTGAATATTATTTTTTTGTATTGGAAGATTTGGACGATAAAAAAATTATCGGCACCTCGGCCATAGAGGCTAAAACAGGACATGACTCTCCATTTTATTCATACAAAGTATCAAAACGTACCAGAGTATGCCATTCACTAGGCATAAGAAGTGATTATGAAGTATTGAGTCTGGTCAATGATAACCAAGGACGTACTGAGATATGCACTTTGTTTCTTGCTCCCGAATATAGAAAAAATAATAATGGTTTATTGTTATCCAAAGGACGTTTCTTATTCATGGCGCATAATCCTTCTCGTTTTGGAAGATTGGTTATCGCTGAAATGCGCGGTATTTCTGATGAACAAGGACGCTCCCCATTTTGGGAAAATATTGGCGCTCATTTTTTTCATATGCCATTTTTTGAGGCAGATCGCCTTACTTTAGCTACGAATAAACAATTTATTGCTGATCTGATGCCACGTAATCCAATTTATGTGAAATTACTCTCTTCTGAAACTCAATCGGTTATTGGAAAACCTCATCAGTCAACAGCCCCAGCCATGAACATCTTATTAAAAGAAGGATTTCGCTATAACAACTACATCGATATTTTTGATGGCGGTCCAACCATAGAAGCCCCCTTGCAAGAAATAAAAACTATTGCTTTAAGCCGCATGATGGTGATTAAAAGCATTAGCGATGAAGTAAGCAGCAATGAATATTTATTAGCCAATACGCATATGGATTTTCGAGCAACCATTAACTATGCCGTATTTAATGAACAAGAGAATACCTGCATTATCAGTAAAGCAGCAGCGAACTTGCTCCAGGTAAAATGCGGTGACAGTCTACGTATCTCACCCATACGAATCAACGAAGCGCTTACACTGTAATGTTATAAGGAATAACGATGTCTAATACCCCCATCATGCAAAGCAAAGGACAGTATATCAATGGCTTATGGGTCAAAGGAAAAGGAACGACTCTGGAATCCATCAATCCAGCATATGGCACTTTGCTTTGGCAAGGCAGTAATGCAACTGCAGATGAAATTGGAGCAGCAAATCATGCTGCACATCAAGCATTGTTGAGCTGGTCAGACACCAGCTTTGAACAACGAGCTCAGTACGCTAGAAACTTTGCCCAACAGATTGAAAAAAAACGCTCCCAACTGGCTCTGTTAATTAGCCAAGAAACCGGAAAACCGTTATGGGAATCTCAAACTGAAGTCACAGCAGTCATTGGCAAAATAAATCTGTCAATTCAAGCATATCTAGAACGAACAGGTGAAAAACAAACCATTACAGCAGAAGCTAATGCCTGCCTTCGCTTTAAACCTCAAGGGGTTGTCGTGGTTTTAGGTGCCTTTAATTTTCCAGCTCATTTGAGCAATGGACATATAGTGCCTGCACTTATCGCCGGAAATACCATACTCTATAAGCCGAGTGAGCAGGCTCCCGCCGTGGCAGAACTGATTATGCAATGTTGGCATGACAGTGGAATCCCGGCAGGAGTTATCAACTGTTTGCAAGGTGATTATCATTGCGGTACCACCTTATTGTCACAAGACATTCAGGGCGTTTATTTTACTGGTAGCTACCCTACAGGGAAACGTATACATCAACAATTCGGAGACAGACCAGAAGTAATCTTAGCCCTGGAAATGGGGGGGAACAATCCATTAGTGATAGATGAGGTGAGTAATATTGATGCTGCAGTATATCAAACTATCCTGTCTGCCTTTATTACTTCAGGGCAGCGCTGTACTTGTGCTCGACGTGTGATGATTCCGAACTCCCATCATGGCGATGCATTTCTCAAGCGCTTTATCAAGGCTTGCACGTCTTTGAAAGTAGGCCCATTCGATAATCAACCGGAGCTCTTTATGGGGCCAGTAATCAGCTATGTACAGGCGTTAAAACATCTCCACTCCCAAAAACACCTGGTTGATATGGGCGGAGAATCTTTATTACCAATGAAACTTCTTACTGAGTACACCGGCCTTTTATCGCCCGGTATTATTGATATGACTCGCGCTCAAAATCCTCCTGATGAAGAACTGTTCGCTCCTTTTGTTCAGATTTATCGATACAACCACTTTGAAGAAGCAATAGAATTAGCAAATCATACTCGTTATGGTTTGGCAGCAGGATTATTAAGTGACAGTGAAGAGAACTATCAGCTCTTTTATCAAAAAATACGGGCAGGATTAATAAACTGGAATAGACCCACAACTGGAGCTGCCAGCAGCCTGCCTTTTGGTGGCGTTGGAAACAGTGGGAATCACAGGCCAAGTGCGTATTTCGCAGCGGATTATTGTTCTTATCCTATAGCCAGTATGGAACAGCCAATATTATCAACACCAGCCCAATTATTACCAGGTATTGTTTTGGAATAAATCAGATGAATGTATATGAACTCAATATGGATGGGCTTGTCGGCCCGACTCATCATTATGCCGGTTTGTCTGACGGTAATATTGCTTCAACCAGCAATGCGCTAAGCCCTTCCAACCCGCAAGCAGCAGCAAGGCAAGGATTAGAAAAAATGCGTTTATTGCATAATATGGGTTTAAAACAAGGTTTATTGCCTCCTCATCAACGCCCTAATCTTAATATGCTTCATCAATTAGGTTTTACAGGCTCACCAACCGAACAGATTATCAAAGCCAGCAAAGCAGCCCCAGAGCTGCTGAGTGCCTGCTACTCCGCATCAAGCATGTGGTCAGCTAATGCAGCTACAGTATCTGCAAGTGCAGATACTCTGGATAATAAAGTTCATTTTACAGCAGCAAACCTGGTGAGTAATTTACATCGCCATCAGGAAGCAGACTTCTCCAAAAAGATGCTGCACTTTATTTTTGCCAATCCTAGTCATTTTCATCACCATCCGGTATTACCGAACTCTAGCGTTACCGGTGACGAAGGTGCTGCGAATCATAATCGTCTCTGTAAAAGTCATGCTGATAAAGGAATTAATCTTTTTGTCTATGGTAAGAAAGCATTAGGCTCTAAAATAGCTCAAACAGAACCCACCAAATATCCAGCGCGACAAACGCGAGAAGCATCTGAAGCAATTGCTCGTGCTCACTTATTAAATCCTGAACAGGTAATTTTTGCACATCAAAATCCTGCTGCAGTGGATTTGGGCGTCTTCCATAATGATGTTATTTCAGTTGCCAATGAATCAGTATTTTTGCTGCATGAAGAAAGTTTTTATAACCAATCTCAAGTGCTCCAGTCTCTAAAAAGTAAGGCTGATTTTCCCCTGACCGTTTTAGAAATTTCTAAGAATACCCTAAACGTAAAAGATGCAGTTGAAACCTATTTATTCAACTCTCAATTAATAAGCTTACCTTATCAAAACAGCATGATTTTAATAGCACCTTTTGAATGTCAAAATAACCATAGAGTAAAGCAAGGTATTGATGAACTGCTCGCTGATACAGGTAATCCAATAAACTCAGTGCATTATCTCGATCTCAAACAAAGCATGAGAAATGGCGGCGGACCAGCCTGTCTGAGATTACGAGTGCCATTGAACGAGCAGGAACTAGGTGCTATGCACCAAAGTGTGCTTGTTTCCAATCAATTACTCGATATTTTGGATCAATGGGTGTTAAAGCACTATAGAACAGAATTGTTGGCATCAGATCTAGCAGATCCACAGTTGATGAACGAGAGTTTGCAAGCATTGGATGAGCTAACTCAAATTTTGAATTTGGGCTCTATATATCCATTTCAATTGTGACACGCTTCCAAAATGATATTTTTCTCCCCAAGGATTCACTGTCATTAAAATTAAGGACTTGACCGTCATCCTGAGGAGATCCTTCGCTATGCTCAGGATGACGTACTTTTCTTTATTTAATGGCAG
>NZ_CALMPD010000042.1 GCF_937871865.1 uncultured Legionella sp. | reverse complement strand
CGGTAGGGTTACCTGACGAGCAAATGGGTAATTCTGAAGTGGGACATATGCATATAGGCGCAGGCAGAATAATCCAGCAAGATTTCACCAGAATAAACCAAACGATAAAAAATGGTGACTTTGCAAAAAATCAGGTCTTCAACGAAGTCATTGATAGCTTACATCATACTAATAAAGCACTTCATATCATGGGCCTGTTTTCTCCTGGCGGAGTTCATAGCCATGAACATCATTTATTTGCATTGCTCGAGTTGTGCCATTCTAAAAAATTCAATACAGTTTATTTGCATTTATTTTTAGATGGCAGAGATACTCCTCCGCAAAGCGTGTTAGACAGCCTTCATCGTTTGGATAAAGAACTCAAATCACATGCTACTGGCTCGATAAGCTCAATCACAGGGCGCTATTATGCAATGGATCGAGACAAACGATGGGAACGAATAGAGCCTGTATATGACTTATTAACCCAAGGCATTAGCTCGCATCACTTTGATGATGCAGAATCAGCCGTTAACTATTTCTACCAGCACAATCTTTCTGATGAATTCATTCCTCCTACGATAATAGGAGATGGTAAAATCATTGAAGATGGCGATGCGGTACTGTTCTTTAATTTCAGGGCTGACAGAGCACGACAATTAACTGCCGCCTTTATAGAGCCAACATTCAATGGATTCCAAAGAACAATTCAGCCCCAATTATCACATTTTATCAGCATGACTCAGTACGATAAAAATCTGCCGACAACCGAAGCATTTCCTCCCCTACCTTTAAACAACACCCTGGGCGAAATAATATCAGCACAAGGCTTAAAACAACTTCGCATTGCTGAAACGGAAAAATACGCTCATGTAACCTTTTTTCTCAATGGTGGGACCGAACAAGTATTCGCCAATGAAGAACGAATCATGATTCCCTCCCCCAAGGTCGCAACTTATGACTTACAGCCTGAAATGAGTGCTCCTGAACTAACCGATAAGCTCGTAGATGCCATAATGCTAGGGCAATATGATGTCATTATCTGCAATTATGCGAATGCAGACATGGTAGGACATAGTGGAAATTTTGATGCAACACTTCGTGCAATAGAATGCCTGGATCATTGTATGCAGCGGGTTTGGCACGCATTGAGCCAACAAGAGGGAACATTGTTAATTACAGCAGATCATGGAAATGCCGAAGAAATGTTTGATGATACGACTCATCAAGCTCATACTGCCCATACCAGTGAGCCAGTTCCTTTTATTTGCGTAGGTGGGGATTGGCAGTTCACACAAAAAGAAGGCAGCCTGATAGATGTTGCCCCAACCCTGCTGTCAATAATTGGCATAACCCCTCCAGCAGAAATGACTGGCCATGTTTTATTGGAAAAAAACCATGCTCACGCGTAATCACCCATGTTTTGCTAAAAAAGCATGTCTGAGTGGATTGGCACTGGGGATGATGATAAGTTTTAATCTCGCTGCAAAACCAGAGCCCTCTCCAGTCATCCAGACTCAAAATAAACTAAAGCAACTAGATGCGCAAATTAAAGACTTGCGGCAAAATTTAGCCACCGCACATGACAAAAAAGGTATACTCAATAAGGAACTTTCAGGTACAGAGAAGCAAATAGGTGAAGGGGTACACCAACTGCGAACCATACAGCGTGAAATAAATGCCAAAGAACATAAAATCGCTGAACTGCATATAAAAGCAGAAGCGTTAAATAAACAGCTAGAGACCCAACAGGAATTATTGGCAAATCATGTTCGCGCACGTTACCAGACTGGCGAATACCAACCATTAAAATGGATTATTAATCAGGATGATCCTTATAGAATAAGTCGAATTTTAACTTATTATCAGTATATTATTAAATCTCGGCAAGACTTGATCAAACAAATCGACGAAACCAGAAAGAATCTAAGTGAAAATAAAAATAAACTGCATAGTGAATTATCTGAAAATCACCAGTTACAAAGCCAATTATCCCAACATCAGCAGCGATTGGAACAAAACAAAAAATACCATACAGAGTTAATCCATTCCCTAGATAACGAAATACAAAATAAACAACATGATTTGCACGAAGTTCAAAAAGATAAAGCCAATTTATCAAGATTATTAAAATCCTTGGCTGAACAAAGTGTAGTGCAAAGCAGTAAACCCTTTGCTCAAATGCGCAAAAAATTGCCGTTGCCCGTACATGTTGAACACAGATCCTTGAGTAGAATGAATCAAGGCGTGACATTTTTTGCCGATGAAGGGGCGGTAGTAACTGCCGTGTACCCGGGAAAAGTAGTATTTAGTGATTGGTTAAAAGGATATGGGTTACTTTTAATTATTGATCATGGACAGGGTTTTATGACCCTATATGCTCATAATCAATCTTTGTTTAAACACAAAGGACAAACAGTCCGTCAGAACGAGCAGATAGCCAGCGTAGGTCATAGCGGTGGAATCAAGCAAAACGGTCTATACTTTGAAATAAGACTAAGAGGAAAAGCGGTTCCACCGCTAGACTGGTTGTCTTAGGGTTAGCGCCTGGCACTTAAATTGCATTTCAATATTTAATAAAAACAAAAGAGGCGGCTGATTTTATGGCCTTGCATCCTAGGAGATCGCTATGGTTATTAAGAAAATTCTTCCCCGTACATTAGCATTAGTCTATGCAGTAGCGTTGATGCTTCCATTAACTGCATTTACGGCAGATGAAACAGATACCAACAATACTAATACGAAACGAATTCCATTGGAAGACGTACAAAGATTTTCTAATGCGATAGGGGAAATTAAAAAATATTATGTAAAACCAGTGGATGACAAAGAGCTGTTTGATAATGCAATTCGCGGAATGCTCACTGGATTAGATCCTCACTCCAGCTACCTGAATGAAGAGGAATTTAAAGAGCTTCAAACCTCGACCAGTGGCGAGTTTGGTGGATTAGGTATAGAAGTAACTATGGAAGATGGGGTGGTCAAAGTAATTACTCCCTTGGTTGATACTCCAGCGTTTAAAGCAGGCATAAAATCAGGTGACTATATTATTAAATTAGGTAAAGAATCTGTGCAAGGCCTGACTTTGAAGGATGCGGTAAATCTGATGCGCGGAAAGGCTGGCACAACAATAGAATTAACTATTTTACGTAAAGGCGCCAGCAAACCCCTAACTTTTGATCTAATCCGTGAAGTAATACAAATAAAGAGTGTAAAAAGTAAAATGTTAAGTGATGGCTATGGTTATATTCGCTTAACTCAATTCCAGGCATTAACCGGAAAAGACATGCTGCAGGCTGTGGAGCAATTGAAACAACAATCCCATGGAAAATTAAAGGGCTTGGTATTGGATCTTCGCAATAACCCCGGAGGATTGCTGGATTCAGCAATTCAAGTGTCTGATGCGTTCCTAGGTAATGACAAATCAGGTAAACAAGAGCTGATAGTCTATACAGAAGGCCGCCTGCCTGGCTCTAAATTCACCGCCTTAGCTAACCCCGGTGATGTACTGGATAACGCACCAATAGTGGTTCTGATTAATAATGGTTCTGCATCTGCTTCTGAAATAGTTGCCGGAGCACTAAAAGATAATAAAAGAGCCATCATTCTTGGAACCAAAAGCTTTGGTAAGGGCTCAGTGCAAACAGTACTGCCTTTAGATGGTAAAACAGGCATAAAATTAACCACTGCCTTGTACTACACTCCATCAGGCACATCAATTCAAGCTAAAGGAATTATTCCTGACATCGTGGTTGAAGAAATGGATGTTCCCAAGAACTCGGTAAAAAAGTCTGATGTAACAGGATTTAGTGAAGCAGATCTGAGTGGACATTTGATAAATAAAAATAATCCCGAAGATAATAAAGCTAAAAGTGAAGCGAAAGCGGATGACCTGATTCATGAAGATTATCAACTCTACGCTGCACTGACTGTACTGGAAGGGATGGCTTTGGCAAACCGATAAATTTAAAACAAGCATCTGATATGCAAAGGGTAACAGGCAAAAGCGTGTTACCCTTTCTTCTTGGATACGATGACCAGCTTCGTAACCTCATTACCCTGTGAGCACCTGCCCGTTCCTAATGGTTTTAATTTCAGATTGAGTCAATAGAACTCCCTTAGCACCCAGAGAAAATGGTCCCATCACTCCGACTCCTTTTGCCAGAGAATGGATTTGCCGTGCTACTTCCTCACTGGAAAATTCATGTTTTATCTTCATCGCCATAGTGATGCCCTTATTAAGAATTTGGAAGACATCATAAGCATATCCTGCTTCAGTCACCGGATGATTGAAATATTCTTCCTTAAACCGTTTAATAAACTCTGGCTTCATTTCATGAGCATCAATATACCATTGACCATCAAAAACTCTCATTACTGTAGGAGTAACTCTATCAACTATGCTTGTAATGGGTTTATCCACATGAATATTGAGCATTTGTGAATGTATTAATCCGATTTCTTCAGGAGAAGCCATGATTAAATACAAATCTGGATTTTTTTCTTCCATCTTCTGGATTACCCCAGAGAAATTGGTCTCATTTGCTTTTACTTCTTGATACGCAGATATTTTTATTGTTGAATGGGCCTGTATCTGTTTCATGACGCTTTGAGTCAGCACCATAAAAGAGGGCTGTCTTGTGGTAATAATAGCTATTTGCTTCACTTTTTTACGTCGTAGTTCCTTTATCAATACGGCTGCTTGTTCGTATGCTGGACTCCAGGCAAGAAAATTATTTATACCATCAGCAATAGAAGAATCGCTAGCCATACTAAAATGCAGGATATTATTTTGTGTTGCCAGTGGTGCAATGAGCGCTCCATTTTCAGTGCCCTCTGTTATTAATACATTGATATGATGAGCATCAATAAATTTTTGCAGTGTTGGCAGTACTTTTCCCTTAGAGGGAAGGACATCCAGAGTATAAAAAGCATAATTAATCTGAGACGATTTAAATTGGTCGCGGGCCATTTCCATAGCAGCCAGAATATTTCGTCCTATAAAAGCAGACTTATCTGAAAAAGGAGCATAAATTCCCACATTGATTTCTGTTTTTTTATTCGCTTTAATAGTATTAGAATCAACAACGGCATGGCAGATGCTACCCCATATCATCGATAAAACTAACGCGCAGTTAATAACACATTTGTTCAACAATACATTAGACATATTCATCTTCAAGGTTATGAATCGTGAAAAATATTCTGCTATGAATACGCGATAAATACAATGTTTATTAACAACCCATCCCTGGAAGTAAATGCAGTAACCCGTATTAGAGGTCAGACACTGCTGTATTTCGACTCAGTCTAATACAGACTACATATCAGGTTAAACCGCAGCACATAATGCGGACAAGCAAATTAAAAGCGAACTCAAAAATAGAATCACTAACCAATCTATAGGGAATCAAGTTAAATTATGCGATAATCTCTGATTTTATGAGAACCATTAGTTCATTATGAATCCAATTAAATCGCTTTCTATCCTGTTTAGCTTCTTGTTTATCGCTCCTGCACATGCACAGGTTGACGAATATTTTAATAACATTAAAGCAGATCCCAATGCCCTATATGCCTTTTTCAAAGCGATGCCTAAAGGTGGCGAATTGCACTATCACCTGGCTGGAGGCACCTACCCCGAAACCATGCTGTCCATTGCCGCCAAGGGTAATTATTGTATGGATTTAAGAAGCTTCGCCGTACACAAAAGCACTACACATTGTGATGGAATTAAAGTCGATGAGTTATTCAATAAACCAGAACTCTATTCCAGGGTTATAAAAGATTGGTCCTTGAAAGACTTTATTCCAGGCAAAGAGTCAGCGCACGATCATTTTTTCAATAGTTTCATGAAATACATGCCTATTGTTTTTAATTACCGTGCCCAATTAATCGCCGATGTAGTGGAGCGCGCTGCACAACAACATGAACAGTATATGGAACTCATGGACATTACAGATAATGGTAATTCTTTGCGTTTTGGCGAGCTAATAAAAAACGTAAAATCAAACGATGAAAAGAAGCAACTACTTCTGGCAAATAAAGAATTTCAAAATAATATCGAACAAACAATTCTGGAAAGTGATTCTATGCTTGATGGAGCTCAAGCCGTATTAGGCTGTAAAAAAAATCCAGAGCGAGATGCCTGCAAAGTAAAGGTTAAAATTTTATATTATGTATTGAGAGAACAACCTCTGAATAATCTGTTTGCTCAAGCATTAAATGCTTTCGAAGCAGTCAGTCGTTCGAAAGGTAATTTGGTTGGGGTAAATCTGGTACAACCAGAAGACGGCATTATTTCGTTGCGAGATTACCATCAACAAATGGAAATTTTTAATTATTTACACCAACAATACCCCCAAGTACATATTAGCTTACATGCGGGTGAATTGGCCCCTGAAGCAGTAACACCTGAAGACTTAAGCTACCACATTCATGATGCCCTGATTACAGGCCACGCCCAAAGAATTGGCCATGGAGTGGATATTGGTTATGAAAACAATGCAAAAGATACTCTGGACTATATGGCGAAACATCAATTGCCAGTTGAAATTAATCTGATCAGTAATCAAAAACTATTGAATATCTCCGGTCGCAATCATCCGCTGAATTATTATTTGAAGCACAATGTACCTGTTGTTTTATCTACTGATGATGAGGGAGTTTTGCGCACTGACCTGACCAGGCAATACGTTGAAGCCACCATTGCCCACGGACTTGATTATCCAACATTAAAACAAATTAACCGGAATGCGCTTACTTTTGCGTTTCTTCCCGGAAAAAGTATCTGGGCAGATGCGGGAAAAGGAGAATTTGTTCCTGAATGCAAGGACTTAAACAGCCTATCGTGTACAACATTTACCGCCAAAAGCGAAAAAGCTCAGTTGCAATGGAATCTGGAACAACAATTAATCATTTTTGAAAATAAATTTCGAATTAAATAGGTCTAACACACTTTTAGCCCCATATCTCATGGGGCTGAATTTCTTCGTCTCTTAAGAAGTCATTAGCAGACAAACTCCGCGCTTACGGTCATTCCTCTCTTACCCCCGCAAATTAACCCAACAGGCTGCAATCGGAATGTTTTGCACCACCTGTACGCCAAAACTCTTTTACAACGCCAGAAGTTAAGGTAAAGTTGGAGCGACAACCGAGGTGGAAGCACTCGTATTCCCTGCAGCATCCTTCAAGGTTACATACAAGATTTCTCCATTTGTTTGGGGATAATCTAGCACCAAAGAGAAATTACCGTTACCACCCACAATGCTTGATCCCAGTATAATGCCTGAAGAATTTCTAACCTCTGCAGTAGTTCCGGGCTCCCCATTTCCGGTTACCGTTGTTCCGCTTGAGTCGATTGCCACATTGGTTGGGACTGACAGTGGAACATAGGTGTACGCATTTGGTTGCTCGATGCTTCCTGATGAAGTTGTTACTACGATAGAAACTAAGCCGGCTGGGTGCGAAGGGGTAATTACGGTGAGCTGATTGCTGGTAATTTGCGTTAGCGTAGCAGCAATCCCGCCAAAAGTAACGCTTTGCGTAGTATCTAGATTAGAACCGCTAATGATTACTGTTGTCCCTCCGGCACTAGTGCCGGTATTCGGATTAATCAACGTAACTGCCGGTACACTTGCTGAAGCATAAGTATATCCTTTGGGAGCGAATGTTTGCTGACCATCTGGATTTTGGATAACGACATCCACCGATTCAGTTAATATACCTGGAAGCGCAGGTACGACCACCTTAATCGTTGTGGAGGACAGCAATTGGATGTTTGTCGCAGCTTGCCCGCCAAAAAAGACGGTTAAACCTGGCATAAAATTACTACCACTAATGGTTACGGTATTCCCGCCAGCCAGCGGACCGTTATTGGGGCTAATACTGTTAATACTTGGAGCTAACAATTTAGTATATTGTTCTGCAGTAATTAATACTTGCTGCATTTTTACAGCTGGAGTCCGTACCCATTGGTGGATATCAGTTAAGGAATGGTCGATTAAATACTCTTTTTCATAACGCCTCTTCCCATCGCCAAACAGTTTAAACCCCACAGAAATGCTGTTATTATCGGGGATTGCATTTCTTGAAACAATACGTTGTCCTGTTATTGAAACCTCTGTATTTAAACGCCAGGAAGGCAGCATGCTAACTCCGGCTTGATATGTATCGTAAATCTCACGCACAGTCGCTTCACCTGACAGCTTAAATTGCTCATTAAATAATTGTTCTATTTTGATGCCCAACCCCAGTCCGTTACGATCGTACTGAGATACAGGACTAAACCTGGTATTGTAACGCACTTGATCATAATAAAGAGTTCCTTGCACCAGAGTTGAGGGTGTCACTAATGCATCAACACCTGCATCAAGCCCTTGGCTTGTTGCCCCAGCAAGATAACGGTAATTAATACATTCTAAACCTGCAGCAAAACCGCCACAATTAAAACCATTGGATGTGAACAGAACTGGATTTAAGTCTTTGTTGGCAGCTTGTGCCCAGTACCCTCTTGCATTGACTCCGCGAATGAGGTGATCATTTAGCAAATGTTGCAATTGAACGCCATAAGCATCTTGATGGACTCGAGCACGCAGATCTCCCGAATCAAACTGAAAGGGTAAACGTTGTCCTAAACGTTCTACAGTTGCTTTTATCTGGCTTAATGGAGAAAAACCATAACCCAGAGTACCATTTAATCGATATTGATCGTTACCGTATTCACCTAAAACACCAAAGGCAAAACGCTCCCCTAAGGGGGCTACATACTGAGCATTAAAATAGGTGCCAGTGAGATCGCTGTAGGTAATTCCCCAGTCGAGAGGTCCTTTCAGATTTAAATGTCTGTTCGTTAAGGATAAATTATTTAATGAGCTATCTGTTTGTACGGGAGTTAACGAGCGCGGGCTTTGTGTATTGGGGACAAGGGCTGCAACAGCCATGGGCAACAATTGACTATATAAAAGAACTACTGCAATGATGCGGTGGAAGGTACTATTAGATGATGTTCGATGGTATTGAGAGCAGTAGCTAGACATTATTAATATCTTGTTTTTATTGATTAATAAGATAAGACGGTAGCAAAATTTAATTGAAAGATAAATAAAAATAATGAGGTTTTTTATATGATTAGGAAGAACTCCCTTCTCAATCCAGGCCATCTATTAATATAATAAAAACGTCCACATTCTCATAAAACATTGCTATTCTTAATTAATGTACGAATTTTCAGGCTAGGTTATGCTCACTGATTCAATAGCTCAATTTTTCCAGTCAGAAGCATTTGCAGTATTGGGTGCTTCTTCCAACAGAGCCAAATACGGTAATAAAGTGTTGCGCTGTTATTTGCAACATCACAAAAAAGTATATCCTGTAAATCCTCATGAACAACAAATTGAAGGCTTGAATGTAATTCCCGTTTTAAGCGCTTTACCTGAAGAAGTAGCAAGCATCTCCATCATTACACCACCACCAATCACAGAACAAATAGTTAATGATGCCATAAAAAAGGGAATAAAAAATATCTGGATGCAGCCTGGTGCGGAGAGTGACAGCGCTATTCGCCTGTGTGAAGCAAACCACATTAATGTTATCGCCCAAGGCCCTTGTATTCTAGTGGTTTTAGGTTATAACGAATATTCCAATACGTAATTAGCATAAGTATTCACCCAATAGCGTCATAAAAACATATCTCTCGTTCGAAGCCTATCTGTCTTCTCGCCCCCTTGGAGAGAGAGGAATATGTGACACAAACTTCTTAAATTGACGCTATTGGGTGAATGCTTACTAATTGTTTACAGTGTCGATAAGTAAATCGAAGGAGTGCACATGAGGAATGAATTAGCTAAGCTGGATATGCCATCGCGAACGCTTAAAAGCCTGCATAGCGAATAGCATGCAGGCCTGAATGTGGGAGCTTAAACAGAAAAAGGATCGCGTAAAATGATCGTTGAATCTCTTTCTGGTCCAGTAGATAACATATCAACAGGAATACCCAATAGTTTCTCTATTCTTTTGAGATAAGCAATTGCATTTGCAGGAAGCTCGCTTAATACCTTGATATCCGCGGTATTTTCTGTCCAGCCAGGCATCTCTTCATAAACAGGTATCAATCCTTCGAAATCATCCGCAGCTTGTGGCGGACGTGACAATAAGTTGCCATTGCTGTCTTTGTAAGCTACCGCAATACGTAGAACATCTAAGCCATCCAAAACATCCAGTTTGGTCATGCACAAGCCAGTGATACTGTTTACTTCAATTGAGCGCTTTAATAAAACGGCATCAAACCAACCGCATCGTCTAGCTCTTCCCGTAACAGCACCAAACTCTTGGCCTCGCTCTGCAATTTGCTTGCCTACCTCATCATGAAGCTCCGTTGGAAAAGGACCACCACCAACACGAGTTGTGTACGCTTTGGTAATGCCCAGAACGTAATCAAGGTATCTGGGACCAAATCCAGCGCCATTAATCACCGAACCGACACAGGTATTTGATGAAGTAACAAACGGATAAGTTCCATGATCAATATCCAGGTAAACCCCTTGGGCACCTTCAAATAAAATATGATCGCCCTTTTCTCTATGCTCATGCAAACGAGCCGATACGTCACAAACCATAGGGCGAAGTTCTTCAGCCCACTTAAATGCCTCATCTAGTAGAGGTTGTAACTCTACAGGAGGCTGTTTGAAATACTCGGTCAAGACAAAATTGTGATAATCCAGTAAGGCGATTAATTTTTGAGTGAATCGCTCAGGATGAAACAAGTCACTCACCTTCAATGCTCTTCTGGCTATTTTATCTTCATAGGCAGGACCGATACCACGTCCGGTCGTTCCAATGGCCGCATTACCCATATGAATTTCACGAGCTTTATCCAACGCAACATGACACGGAAGAATTAATGGGCAAGCCAGGCTAATGCGTAAACGCTCTCTTACATTGACGCCTTTCAGTTCAAGCTCATTAATTTCTGAAAGTAAGGCTTGAGGAGAAAGCACTACACCATTAGCAATATAACAGGTAACGTGAGGTCTGAGCATGCCTGAAGGAATTAAACGCAAAACCGTTTTAACGCCATTGATTTTCAATGTATGACCTGCATTATGGCCGCCCTGATAACGAACAACCACTTGTGCATCCTGCGTTAACAAATCGACAATCTTGCCTTTGCCCTCATCGCCCCACTGTGTACCTAAAACAACAACATTCTTACCCATGATCTACTCTTAGTCTGCAAAGCTGATTGGTATTGAACCCGATTTCAGCAAAATCGGCCATTATAATTAATTTTTAGCAGCTACACCAACATTATTTGGCATTGCTTGCTTAAAATAATCAAAAAACGAACTGCTTTGATCTAAAACCAGCACATCTCTTTTATTATTAAAGCTGCCTTCATATGCAATTAAACTGCGATACAATGCAAAAAAGTCTTTATTTTGACTGTACGCTTTAGCGTAAATCGCAGCAGCTTCTGCTTGTCCTACAGCTCTGGTCTGTTGTGCATTACTTCTGGTTTTAGCTAATAAAACCATTACGTCTGCATCAGCCTTTGCCTGTATCTGTTCCGCAGCAGCCTGCCCATCAGCACGGTGTCTGTTAGCAATTTTTTGCATATCCGCTCGCATACGCTGATATATGGCATTGCTGGTATTAGCAGGAAGCTCTATTCCTTTAATACGCACATCAATGACCACAATACCCAGTTCGCTAGCCTGTTTTTCCGCGGCGTTACGAAGTAATTCCATCACATCATCACGACCACCTGACACTACCTCTGAAATAGTACGCTTACCAAATTGTGCGCGTAATAAAGTATTTAATTGCTGCTCCAACAACGTTTCCGCTTTGAACTGATTACCACCCGTTGATTTAAAGTATTGTGCTAAATTGGCAATTTGCCATTTAACATAATAATCAACCATAACGTCCTTTTTCTCTTTGGTTACAATACGCGTGGATTTAATATCCATCGTTTGAATACGAGTATCAAAAATACGAACACTTTCGATAAAAGGTGTTTTAAAGTGAAGTCCAGGATTTAAAACTTTTACTTTATCTGTCTGAGCATCTTTTACCAAACGGCCCAAGCGCAGAATAATACCTTGCTGGCCCTGAGTGACAGTGAACACACTGGTTAAGAACAGCACCAAGATTAAAAACAGCAAGATACCCAAGGTTGTTTTTGTTGTATTCATTATTCATCTCTCCCTTGGTTGTAAGTAGGTCTGATGATATCGCGTCCTGCAAGCATTAAGCTTTCATCATTAGTGCCGCTGTTCGCACTACTGAGTTTATTTTTTAAATTAGCAGGCTGCGCCTCCAATGGAGTTCCCATCATTTTATCTAAAGGTAAAGACAATAAATTACCGGTTTTACTCTCTACAACAATTTTCGTGGTATTGCTTAACACTTTTTGCATGGTCTCCAGATACATACGCTCTGACATTACCTGAGGGCTTGCAACAAAATGAGGCAACAATGCTAAAAATTCAGATACTTCACCTTGTGCACGTAAAACAACCTGCTTGGAAAATGCCTGTGCTTCCTGCTCTATACGGCTTGCATTACCTTCTGCAATAGGAACTACTTTTGCTGCATAAGCAAAAGCTTGCTCTTTGAAGCGTTTTTCATCTTCCTGGGCTTTAATCGCATCATCAAAAGCGTCCTGAACACTTTCTGGTGCTCTGGCAGGCTGTGGAGATACGTTAACAATTGAAATCCCTGGCTTATATATATTAAGAGTTTTCACCAAAGTATCTTGTACGCTATTCCCCCAGACTTCTCGTCCCTCAGTGATAATCTGATCCAGAGTGGTCGTGCCCACAACCTGTCTTAACGCACTGGAAGTCGCTTGCTGAAGACTTTCCTCCGGGTTGGCCACATTAAACAAATATTGATGCAAATCGCTGATACGATATTGTACCGCCAAAGAAACAGCAACCAGGTTTTCATCACTAGTCAGCATCTGAGCTGAGTACGAATAATCCAGAACGCGATCAACGTTCATCACTACTTTGGAAGAAATAATTCTGGGAATCCAATGAGGGCCAGGTCCCACAGTTTCAACATACTTACCAAAACGCAAAATAACGGCCTGCTCTGCAGGATCAACGATAAAAATGCCTGAAAGCACCCACAGAATGAAAGCAACCAGAGCAATTATGCCCGCCAACAGACCACCACTTGAACTGCCTGAAGACTCTTTGTCTGATTTACCAGTACCTCCAAAGAAGGTCTTTTTCAATTTTTCATGGATGCGTTTCAACGCCTCATCTAAATCAGGAGGCTGATTTTTACCTTTCCATGGATCCTTGCCTTTTTCTGGCTCATTCCACCCCATGTACGACTCCTAGCTATTTCAAAGAAAGCTAGAATTCTATGGGGTATATTAAGTTTAAGCAAGTAGATACTGTTTTAAGTCTGATTATTTCAGATAGACATAGTATTTGCCATGCACGGGCATGGCAACTATTCAATAGTCTAATTTAGACAGAGTCAAATCCGGTTCAGGAATCACTTCCTCCTGAATAGGCGGGATAGGATTAAACATTTCGCGTAGAATAATTCGAGTTCTGCTGGTGGGATAAGTATCAGAGTATCGTTTTACAGTAGCCCAATCACATCGACCTTCAGCGATCATCCAACGCATAGTGCTCCAGCGGTTCGGGAGAAGCTGGCTTTCATAAGCTTGATTATAGCGCCTGACAAACTCGGCATATAATTTTAGTGGACTGGTTTCAGAAGCCAGATTTACTGTTGCCGTTGTTTGCATAGGGGCGCTTTCTTGAGCTATCAAAGGATTACTGTACTTTTTAACAACCAAATCTTCCACCATAAAAGCAGCATTGCTGGGCATCCCCAATAAATGACGTATAGAACTACCCCATGAATGGTCTGCATAAATAATATAGTGAAGAGCGCTTTCAGTGAGATGACAACGAGTTACAAAAGGATCAACAAGTTCAGGTTTATTTTCCAAATAACGGTGTATTGCTTTTAAGAGGCCCACACGATTATTACTTAGCACGTTACGCATTGCGTCATTACGAGGCGGTTCAGCGCCGTGACACAATAATATCGCGACACCACGCAGGGCATTAGCTGTTTCATTGTGATTGGCGATACGCTCACAAAATTCTTCTATTGCGGTGTGACCAGTCGTTGTCCCTTCAAAAAAATGGCAATTTTCAGTTTCCAGCATGAGTTGTTCAACAGGAAACTCCATCAGTGCTTCCAATGCATTAATAGTCCCTGAACGGGCAGCTAATAACACAGGAGTATCCATCATCGCCCCCATAGGGTTAGTCAGATTCGCTCCTTCTTTTGCAAGCAAACGCACGCCATCAGTATAATCAAGGACCACGGCCTGATGGATGGGTTGGAATTTTACTTTAGCATTAGTCTTATTGGTTACTGCATGGAGATTAGGATCTTGAGCTAACAGCGCGACCAGTAGCGCTGAATCTTTATTATCTAATGCTAATGAAAGCAAAGTACGCCCTTCTGTATCACGTCGGTCCACATCAAAAAAGTAACATTTGAGTTGATCCGCAAATTCTTTTGCCTGCCTACGAAGAAAATCTAACGCACTTAAGACATTAACCGTGACGAGTTCTGCGAGAGAGGCACCCATTTTATTCGGCTGCAAAAGATGAAGGGCTAATTTAATTTTCCCAGTCAAGATGGCTTGATGAACCGGTTCCCCCACATTCGCATCTTGTGATAGCTCTAAAACCAGATCAATTTTATCTATTAAATTACGCGATACATCGTCAAGGTCAATACCGTATTCAGGTTCCTGATACTGCTCAATCAAATAATTCAGGACCGTCATTTGCGTCCCATTGGCGAACCAAAAGAGTTGTTCCAGAAAATCCTTGTTCTGTTTCAATTTACGATTAATAAAGGCCTTAAACTCATCTAAACTCAAGTCAGTAGCCTTATTCATTTCAGTTATAAAGTCCATATTTTTACATCCTTTTGGGGTTACTTATAAATAAGCCGCTTAACGGGTATCAATATTACACAATGAACAATTGAAGATCAAAGCGAATATCAACTCTTTTCCAAAGTATTTAAAGCCATTTGGCATTTCAGTTTAAAATACCTCTATAGCCATGATTTATCTCACAGCCTCCCTGGCCCCACTGCCATTAAGCTAAGGATTTGGCCGTCATCCTGAGGAGCTAGCAACGAAGAAGCTCCCTGGATTCAGGAGATCCTTCCCAGGCCAGGATGACGTACTTTTATTAACTTAATGGCAGTGTCCAATACATCCTATTTTTTTATAAATATTAAATCCCACACCCCATGACCTAAACGCTCCCCGCGCTGCTCAAATTTAGTCAGAGGTCGTGATTCTGGTTTAGGTGAGTAACCACCTTCTGATTGCACGTTTTTTAAATCAGGTATTGCAGATAAAACTTCTAATATATGTTCAGCATATTCTTGCCAATCAGTTGCACAATGAATAAATCCATCTTTCTTAATTTTCTGAACTAATAATGCAATAAATTCAGGCTGAATCAAGCGTCTTTTATGATGACGCTTTTTATGCCAGGGATCAGGAAAGAAAATCTGCACCCCGGAAAGTGATTCCGCGGCTAGTTTTGTCTGAAATACTTCAACGGCATCGTATGCTGCAATGCGCACATTGGTCAATTGGCGATCATGCAAATCTGCAACCAAACTACCGACTCCAGCTTTATGCACTTCTATACCCACATAATTTGTCTGAGGGCTATTACTTGCCATAGTACACAAAGAAGTTCCCATACCAAAACCAATTTCAACAACAGTTTCAGCAGTACGATTAAAGATATGTGCCAAATCCCAATGAGAACTATCCATTGGTAATTCATAATCTTTTAACCATAAATCCAAACCTTGTTGCTGCCGGTTACTTACGCGTCCAGCGCGAAGGACATAACTTTTAATCTTACGATGCATCAGAATTACTCAATTGAAAAGGGGAGAATTATACTGATTTTGTTTAAAAGTTCTACCAAGCTTCCTCCTTAGGTTATTTTTTGATACATTACCCTTAGTGATTGTTCTAATGGTTGTACTGATTCGTTACACGCGTCGGGTTTATTCACGTAGTGAAGTAAAAATTATTGCAATATTGGAGTTTTTTTGTTATAAAACCGCTCTTGTATTTCACATCCGGCTATTTTGTTTAACGAAAGCCCCGAATTTTACAAAGACTAATTACTATATAGAAACTATTTGGAGTAACAGAATGTCTAGAGTATGTCAGGTAACTGGCAAGCGACCCATGACTGGTAACAACGTGTCGCACGCTAACAATAAAACTAAAAGACGCTTTCTGCCCAACATTCAGAACCACAAGTTCTGGGTTGAAGAAGAAAATCGGTTTGTCTCATTAAAACTAAGTACCAAAGGTATGAGGATTATTGACAAATTAGGTATAAAAGCAGTTCTGGATAAAATCAGAGCTAACGGCGAAAAAGTATAATTCAAGGGGATAAGCCATGGCAGCTGTTACCGTAAAAGTGAAAATGGAATCCACAGCAGGAACTGGATACTATAAAACCACTACTAAAAATCCACGTAACCATCCTGAGAAGATGGAACTTATGATGTACGATCCTAAAGTTCGTAAGCACGTGCTTTTTAAAGAGAAAAAAGTAAAATAATCAAAGATGCCCCAAATAAATTGGGGCTGTCTCCCCCCCCTTCCAACTAAAATAAATTCAATTTGTATAATTTGCTAATTAACTTGTTCATTTCGTTAATAAAATCAAAAAATAATCGTTATTTATCTTTAAATTAAGCCCGACAAATACTGGATAATCCTTACGGATCGTTTAAACTGATAGTTAATAGCAGTGAAAACAAAGAGGATTTGCATGAAACAGTCATTGCAGCTTAGTATTGGTCAACATCTCACCTTAACACCGCAGCTACAGCAAGCAATAAGACTTCTGCAATTATCGACAATAGATTTACAGCAGGAAATCCAGCTGATTGTTGAATCAAATCCAATGCTTGAAGCAACTCAGATTGAAGAGAAAGAAGAGACACGCCTAGAGAAAGCACAGCAGCAGAACAATGACGAATTTGCCGATTTTCAATGGTCACAACTTTATAATAATTTAAGCAAGCGCAATAACTTTGATGATAATGATTATAATTTTGATAATTTACATTGTACCACCACAAACCTGCAAGATCATTTACGCTGGCAGCTTGAACTCTCCCCGATGAGCGATATTGATAGAGTAATAGCAACAACAATCATTGATGCGATTAATGATGACGGCTTCCTGACTACGTCGATTAATGATATCTATAACATTCTAAATAGTGATGACTTTCCTTTGGATTTGGATGAAATAGAGGCGGTAAGACATAGGATACAACTATTTGATCCTGTTGGCTGCGGCTCGGCTAATCTGTCTGAAACGCTGTTAATTCAATTAGAACAGCTACCACTGGATACCGAATATATAGCAATTGCTAAAAAAATACTTATAGACGATATTGATTTACTGGGACAACATAATTACCGACAATTGATGAAAAAGCATCAAATCAGTGAAAAAATTATTGATGAGATTCTTCAGATCATACAAAGATTAAATCCAAAGCCTGGCAATTTAATTCATCAGGCGATAACAGAATATATCATCCCTGATTTAATCGTCAAAAAAATAAATGATCAATGGACAGTGAATCTCAATCAAAGTGTGCTGCCACAATTAAGCATTAATAACCAATACGCTTCATTAATTCAACGAGCGGATAACAGTGTTGACAATCAATATTTAAAAAATAATCTGCAAGAAGCGCGCTGGTTCTTAAAAAGCATCCAAAGTCGTCAGGAGACATTACTCAAAGTAGCCTCCTGTATTGTAGAATATCAACAAGGGTTCCTGGAGCTTGGTGATGAGGCCATGAAGCCTTTAATTTTAAATGATGTAGCGACCGCCCTTGATATGCACGAATCAACTATATCACGTGTCACTACCCAAAAATTCATGCACACTCCCAGAGGAGTATTTGAACTGAAATATTTTTTCTCCAGCCATGTAAATACAGACGCCGGCGGTGAATGCTCATCAACGGCGATTCGAGCAGTGATCAAAAAATTAATTCTGGCTGAGAATAGAAAAAAGCCATTAAGTGATAGTAAAATCGCTGAGCTTATCGCGGAACAAGGCATACAGGTTGCAAGAAGAACTGTTGCAAAATATCGAGAGGCAATGGGTATTTCCCCATCCAATGAAAGAAAAGTAATTCGTAGTTAATTAAATAAGTCAACTGAAGGAGAGCTTTATGCAAATCAACATCACTGGGCATCGTTTGGATGTTACTGATTCGCTCAGAGCATTTACCGAAGAAAAATTCGAAAAGCTTGAGCGTCATTTTGATCACATTACTGCCATTAATGTAGTTTTTGACGTCGAGAAGCTAAGACAGATTGCTGAAGCAACTATTTTAATTAATAAGGGCGAAGTGCACGCCAGCTCTGAGTCAGAGGATATGTACGCGGCAATCGACACCCTGGTCGATAAACTGAATCGACAACTGGTGAAACACAAAGAAAAAATCCTTGGTCACCGTGACGACCACCCCAGAGAATAATCTTAACCTGATATACAAACACCACTGCTCATTCTGTGGTGTTTGTATACTTTGCTCTAATACTCATCAAATAATCTGTATTCCCCTATTGACCCCGGTTTTTAATCTCTCTAATCTATACCTTCTGCTTGAGTCATGGTACATTGTATACGCTATGATAAAGACTAAAATTACGATAATTAATAAATTAGGTTTGCATGCCAGGGCTTCAGCAAAATTTGTCTCTACTGCGGCAAGATTTCAAAGCCATATCGATGTAACCAAGGACTCACAAACCGTTAATGGGAAAAGCATTATGGGTGTAATGATGCTTGCCGCCAATAAAGGAAGCGAGCTGACGCTTGAAATTGATGGGCCTGATGAAGAAGCCATGAATGAGGCACTAGTTCAGTTAATCAATAATTATTTCGGCGAAGGCGAATAAACCAAGAGCGATTGCCCCACCCGCTTTAGTTCAACTAAACCGTTCTTGCAGAGCGATACATATTCCCTGAACGGACTTTTTCTACATCCACTTGCCTTTGGAGACAGAGGAGGAGTTTGTGACACAAAACTCCTTATGATGCCATTGTCTGAACGGATATAATAAATTCTATCCAGCCTAATCCAGCGGAAAGTCAACAGCACCTAACACAGCAAGCAACGCTCA
>NZ_CALMPD010000041.1 GCF_937871865.1 uncultured Legionella sp. | reverse complement strand
AAGAAGGGAAGGCGCCTCGTGATTATGCTAAAACGGAGGAGACTAAAAAAATTTTTTTGCTTATTGATGAAGGGTATGCTGCACTAAAAGCCAGAGAATCTGTTTTTTCTAAAACAGATAATGAATGCAGTAACGATGAAAAAACTCTTCATGAAAGACATTGGACTGTAATTAATAAAAAGATCCATCAAGAATCAGAGTATGAAGCAGCAATAAAAAAAATTTATAAAGAAGAAGCTGGTAAAAAAAATCTAACTGTAGAGGAAAAAGCGCAGTTTTCGTTATTTCAACAAAAATTTTCTTCGAGTATGCTTTTACTACATCATCTTGTCACCAAAAAAATTATCTTTGATGTGACAACTGAAACCGGACAAAAAATTTGTTCTTGTGGTGAGGCTGCAGCCAGTAGTTTTGCCTGGCTTGCTTATTTTAAAAAAGTTGATTTTCCTGTGGAAGAACTTAATGTTACGTGCAAACATGATATACGAATCGCTCATGCCGTTCTTATTTTGAATAGAGATCAAAATACTTTAATAACAGATTTTAATGGATGGAAAGAATCGCTGATTATTGATCCCTATTTTAATCGAATTTTCTTTTTCAATTTTGTTTCTCAATATGCTCAGGATACATGCATTAAGATGGTAGATAAATTTAATCTGATCGCTGGCTCAAGTAATATTCTGCCTCCTTTTCCAACAGAAATTTCTCTTCCTGCTACTATGAGTTTATATAATAAATGTGTTGTGGAACTAAGAGAGAGTATCTGGTCGAAGGTAAAGAACAATTTTTTACCATTAATAGATAATACAGAAACCGATTCAAGAGTAGAACTCTTTAGTATCAATACATTTTAAAAGGAACTGTGTTCTCATTTTACAAAGTATATCTGTGATGATTAGGTGAATTGTATAAAGTGCTCTTACTCCTGAAGCCGGCTCAGTACCGGCTGCTGGCTTGCAGATGATTGAGCTGAGGCTCTCGTAGTATTGGCTCTTTACTATTCTTCTTTTTTCTCTAATTTATGGCCATCCAGATACCTTTCATTGCGTTCAATTTCTTGTTTTTCGATCCATTTTTCTGTTTTGCTCCTTCCAAATTTAATACGATTTTCAGAAGCCTTTTTTTCTTTTTCCACGCGAATCTTGGCTTTTCTTTTTTTATTAAGGTTAATGACATTTACCATAGCACACTCTGTTTTAATGTATTCCTTATACTATAACGCATAAACGCACTATAAAATTACTTGAATACATAATAAATCGAAACAAAATATATGAATAAATAACGTTACAAGCCAAGCAAGAGTAGTTGCTTGTTCTCATGTTTTTTTTCTTGTTTTAGTTTAACACCTATACCCAATAAACGGACTGGAAGGCATTTCCTATCAAAACCTTCCTGGATTAAATACTGAAAAATCCGAATATCCAGTTTGTTGCTTCCACACTCTACTGTAGTTTTCTGGAAATTATTAAACTTTAATTTTACAACAAGCCCCTGAATTTCTGATGTCTCACCAGCACGTTGTATTCGCGCTTCAAGACGCGTCATGAGTTCCGGCAAAAAACTGAGACAGGCTTCTGCGTTTGGTAAGTCCTTTGAATACGTCTCTTCCACACTAATGGATTTTCGAATACGAAAAGGGTTTACCGGACGGTTATCAATTCCTCGGGCCAGTTCATATAGTCGCTGGCCAATTACGCCAAATTTAACCAATAAATACTCAATAGAATAGTGCTGCAAATCAGCACAGGTCTTTATGTTTAACGCATTTAGCTTTTCTTCCATTTTGGGGCCGATACCAAACAATTTACGGACCGGTAAATCTAATATAAAGGTGCTGACGTCCTCGGGTCTTATTACCATTTGGCCGTTAGGTTTTCGCCAATCACTTGCTATTTTGGCAAGGCTTTTATTGGGAGCAATACCTGCACTCGCTGTGAGTTGCCTTGTTTGATAAATTCGTTCACGTATTTCTTGAGCTATCCAGGTTGCACTGCCTTGGCATTGAGAGGAATCAGTGACATCAAGATAGGCTTCATCTAACGATAAAGGTTCAACCAGATGAGTATATTCTGCAAATATTGCTCGGATGTATTGGCTTTCTTTTTGATAAACATCCATGCGAACAGGGCGCAATATTAATTGACGGCACAATTTTAGTGCCTGTGCTGTAGGCATTGCGGAGCGTACGCCGAAGTTTCGCGCAGAATAATTGCAGGTGGCGATTACTCCGCGATGCTGTACATCTCCCCCTACTGCGATTGGTTTATTCGCAAGTTCAGGGAAATCTCGCATTTCAATTGCAGCATAAAAGCAATCCATGTCTATATGAATGATTTTTCTAATTGGATTCATCATTGAATTAGCGATTAAGGTGACAGGAATTTTAGCACGCACCTAATCCAGAATAATACCCAATAATTGGTCAATGACGGAAATACTCTGGATCAATAGGTTCATTAGGAATATTTATTCGTTCCAGGTTGAAGTACAATCAAACACTTATTGAATATGATAGGGATGTTATATGAAATTATTGATGCTAAAAAAACACATGGCGTTTAAATTGTTGGTGATTTTATTGGGTACAGCTGGTGTGCTCATGAATAGCCAGACTATTCGTGCTGCTCCGGGACTTTTATTTAATATTTCAGCAACAGGTGCTCACACAAATCAGAACATCACATTATGCTTAAATGGTAAAGGTGCTTTGTCGTGCCAGAATTATACTATCTCGGCTTTAACTTTGGATATAACTACTGCCATACCGAATCATACATATCCTGCAGCGGGTATCAAACTCAATACCTCTGGATATCTATTAGAAGGTTGTGTCGCCAACAACAATGGATATTGTTTGTTTTCTGTAAGTAATACTGCACCGGCAAGAATAATCCTAAATCCCATTAATCAAGCAACTCTGACACCTAATAGTGAGTCTTTAGCACTTTCAGTTAATTGCCCGACTGGAACTACGGGATGTATGTATGTAAATGATGCATTAACAGGTACGCCAAGACAGATCACAATAAAAAATAATGGATCGGTAGCTGCTTTAAATGTATCAGTTACTCCTTCCGGATTGCCTTCGGGAACGTCCATTACGGCATCAAGTTGTCAGGGCACATTGGAACCTGCTCATTCCTGCACCATTAACATTACTCCTGGGAGAGATGCAACTTCTGGCTGCACATCAGGCTCTGTCCCGAATAATAGTTACATTACTCTGAAAGCCGACAATGTCAGTGAGCGTCAAGTTAACGTGTCCGTGTTGAGTTATGGTTGTATTTATCAGGGGGGATATGTGTATTCTATTAATGATACAACTATTAATACAGGAAGTATCGGAGGCCGAGTGACTGCCTTGGTGGATCAGATTTTACCAACCACAGGTATTCTCTGGAGCGCGGATAGTTCGGGTAGCTTCGATGGTGGGATTCCTGTTTGGGGGATTGATGAAGCGTCCACTCTCAATAATCCTAGCCCTAATAACCCTCCGGCCACATTGTACCCAGGGCAATTTAATTGTAATGGTGCAACCGATGGCTTATGCAACACGAATAATATTTATGCTTATTACTCCACATACGCTGTATCAATTCCTTCTTTATCCAGCTATGCAGCAGGAATTTGTAAACAATATTTTGATGGACAATCAGATTGGTACTTACCTTCGATTTGTGAAATGGGCGAAGATGGCGGAATGATTTGTACATCTCCTCCCTTATTACAACTCGAACAAAATATGGCCGCGAACTTGCCCATGTTATTGGATAACTGTACTGGCCCACAGTGTTTATCAGGGGAGTATTGGAGTTCGACGGAACAGGAGGGAAACCCTGAGGATAATGCATGGTCTGAATGTTTTGCCTCGAATGGAGCTAGTGACCAATGTATTAGAGTCAAAAGTGAGCTTTTAGGGGTTAGATGTTCACGCATGTTAACGTATTAATCTGATCGGGCTGATTGTTGGGCCGGCGTTTATAGCACCATCCTTTGCAAAAGATGGTGCTATTTACCGAAAAGGGCAGGTTTTTCTGATTTCCATCGTGAGTGCATTAGAGAATGCATCACAAGTTTGCCAATTTTTGTTACTGAGTTTGGCACTCAAACCTTGAGTGGTGACGGAGCTAATGATTTTGCGCTGCTGATGAAAGAAAAAAAGATTGGCTGGACTAACTGGAACTATTCTGATGATTTTCGTTCAGGAGCAATTTGGAATACAAACAAGTGTTCCAGCGATCCTGGGTAGAACGCAACTTAAAACCAGCTGGCGTGTACATTAAAAGTAAAATCCAGTCATCGCGGCAAGCACTTATTAAACATTATAACTATCAGGAATTAACTGTCGGCGAAAATATAATATCAATTCTGTTTGTATAGATAAGTAATTCTTGGTCAGGGTAACGTCCTGACCAATTCATTGATTCCATGATTTACTGATCTTTTATGAACCAAATAATTCATTTAAATTCCAATAATTCCCTAGAACGAATTTTATTTAAAATATTTTCAAAAAATGATTGACTTACCTGGGGAAATCCGTAGAATGCGCAACTCGTCTCCGGGACATGTTCATTAAGAATTGAGAAGACAAACTGTGTGGGCACGTTGAAGAAATTTGAGTG
>NZ_CALMPD010000040.1 GCF_937871865.1 uncultured Legionella sp. | reverse complement strand
ATGAGGGAGTAAAAATGGGCCCTTTGGTTTCAAGTGCCCATCGCGAAAAAGTAGAGGGATACATCAAAATAGGAATTGCTGAGGGGGCGAAATTGCTTTGTGGCGGGAAACGCCCTGCAGGCGATGCTTTTGAAAAAGGCAATTTTTTGGAGCCTACTGTTTTTGATGAGGTGGCGCCAACTATGCGGATCGCGCGCGAAGAAATCTTTGGCCCGGTGCTTGTGGTTATCCCGTTTGATAGCGAAGAAGAAGCAATTCACATTGCAAACGATACAGAGTATGGTTTGGCTGCTGCTGTGTGGACCAAAGATCTTACCCGTGCTCACCGGGTGACCGCACAGCTTCGTGCCGGAATTCTTTGGGTAAATCATTATCATCCGACTTATAATGAAATGCCCTGGGGTGGATACAAACAAAGCGGCACTGGCCGTGAGCTCGGCTTATATGGAATCGAATCCTATCTTGAAATCAAGCAAGTGAATATTAATCTGGATGAAACACCCATTGGATGGTACTCATGAATCGTATTCATATTAAAACCCAAATACCAGGTCCTAAATCAACAATGTTGATGGAAGAGCGTTATCAACATGTTGCCCGAGGTCCATTTCACGTTACCCCCATCTTTGTGGAACGAGCAAAGGGATCTTTTATTGAGGATGTTGATGGCAATGTTTTTTTAGATTTTTCTTCTGGATTTGGTGTGGTGAATACAGGACACTGCCCTGATAGCGTGGTCAAGGCAATCCAGACTCAGGCTGAAAAATACATCCATACCAGTTTTAATATTCTTCCTTATGAGGGCTATATCAGGGTCTGTGAACAGTTAAATCAGCACACCCCTGGAGATTTTAAAAAAAAATCAATTTTGCTTAATTCTGGTGCTGAGGCAGTAGAAAATGCAATTAAAATCGCACGAGCCTATACAGGCAGGCAAGCGGTGATTTGTTTTAATCATGCCTATCATGGCCGTACCTATATGGCCATGAGCCTTACCTCGAAGAACAAGCCTTATAAACATGGCTTTGGCCCATTCCTTTCAGAGATTCATTGTGCTCCTATGCCTTATGAATATCGTTGGGAGGGTTCTAATTGTATAGAGGAATGTTTTAATGATTTTTTGGAGTTGGTTACCGTTCGTGTCGGTGTTGAACAGATTGCCGCTGTGATTTTTGAGCCTGTTTTAGGAGAAGGGGGATTTATTCCTTTCCCAGCTCCATTCCTGAAAAAACTTCGCGAGTTTGCTACCGCAAACAACATTGTGCTCATTGCTGATGAAATTCAGTCCGGTTTTGGTCGTAGTGGAAGCCTGTTTGCAATGGATGCTTTGGGAGTGATACCTGATCTCACCGTGTCGGCAAAAGGGCTTGGTGGCGGTAGCGTACTTGCTGCAGTAACCGGTAAAGCTGACATCATGGATGCTGCAATGGTTGGGGGATTGGGCGGAACTTTTTGTGGGAATCCTCTCTGCTGTGCTGCCGCTCTTGAAGTGTTTAAACTCTTTGACACAGGAGAGCTCTTAAACAATGTCGCCACTCTTGCAACGGTATTGCAGTCCAGGCTCGCTGAATTTAAAGAGCACTATAAAGTAGTAGGCGATGTTCGTGGTTTGGGCGTTATGCAGGCGATTGAACTCGTGAACAATAAAGACTCAAAAGGACCCAATAAAATCGCCGCGGAAAAGCTAGCAAAATTTTGTTTAGAACATGGGCTAATCATTTTAACGTGTGGCACCTATGGTAATGTCATTCGTCTGCTCATGCCGCTGTCTACGCATGCAGAGGATTTGGAACTTGGCCTGTCTATTATTGAGGCGGGTCTCAAGACTTTGTAAATAACCTCCAATAGTCTTTGATGCATCGTCTGTCATACTCAACCTGTATGGAAAAATGCATCCTATTGATTACATACAACTTATTTCCCATCCGCTCAATGCTTGAGGGGCCCTAAGTGCTCATAAAACTCCCATTCAAATTTGGTCTAAACTAAAACTAAAGATAAAATCAATTCTGAATAAGAGTATAATGATGAATGAACGCTTTGAAACACACGGTTTCTTTGGCCCGAATAAATTAAAAATGGAACAAAATGAGATTTTAACGCTAAAAATGAGGGAATATTACAAAAGAAGTATTAATTCCGTGAAAGATCCAGATAAATTCTCTGAATTTATTATTCAAAAATTGAATAATCTAAAAAGCCCGCTTCGAATTCTAACCAATAGTGTCAATATAGCTGATGGTATTGGCGACTATAATAATCAACTGGATTTTAATATATGGCTTGAAGAATTATTTAGTGGTTTTGATAACATAATCTTAAGTTCTATTACTTTTTTCGAAGCACCTCGTAACAATGAGCTGCCTAAGGAAACATTAGCAGCCAAAATAACTCCTGAACGCTTACATTCCAAATTGCTTCTTATTGAAAGTGGTAGTCAATTTAAAGCTATTTCTTTCGACTCTCAAAAAATGTTTTATGTTCCTCAAACCGTATACAAAAATATTATAAAGCCAAGTGAGCTGCCCTCTAATTTGGAAAAGATAGATTTTTTTCTTAACATGGCAACGCCAATTTTTAGCAATCGTCCTTCTTACCAATTATATGAGCAGCTTTCTCGAGGATGCCTTATTCAATCACGTACAGAATATGGGATATATCACTCTGCAAGCTTGAGTAGTGACGATAAAATTTGCCGTGAAATTCCGATGGGGGTTAGATCTTATGAGACTGGGATAAAATTTTACCCCAGCTTGCAAAAATCATGTAAAGAGAACAATACGTTAGAGAAAAAAATTGAATTGTTTGACGGGGTAGAAAACAAAGCCATCCAAAAAGCGATAGGCGGGATGGATAAGAGCGAGTTTATTCGTTCCCATGGCTTTGCTTTTGGTTATTTGCAAAGTAAATCTTACTCCATCGAGTTTGTACTTATGATGTCAGCGATTTTTCGAAATGATAATAAGGAAGGTATTTTTATAATTAATTTGGACCACTTTAACGAAGTGGTAAAAGAGAATTTTTTTCAGGTTTTATTAAAGTCTCATGGTATTAGTCAAATAAAAATGATCGATTCTCAAGCGAACGTAGAAAGCATTCTGCTCGACGAAGAAAATAAGGGAAAAAGACTTACTTTAATCAATTTCCGAGGCATGAGTAATGAAGATAAAAATAAAATGATTACTCTTTCTTATGCAGTCGGTGGATCGGGTAATACATCCTTTTCAGAAATGATATCTTCAGAAAAACTACCTTTTATTCAATGTATTCATTGGGTAACTAATTTTTATAAATCATTTGTTAAACAATTGTCAGAATATAATGTTTTTGAACCAGAACTTACGGAAGATCTTCTGAAAGGTCGATATGTGGAGCTAGAAGACGGTAGATTGGGGGTTAAAAAAAACATTAGTAAGTTATCAGAGAACGATAAACTTTTGTATCAATATCTGATCTTACAAATGAAGCTTGTTAACGATAATAATAAAGTTCATAAGATACTCGGCCCCGAATTAAAAGGTAAAGATCATATAGAAATTCTAATGGATTTTGTCTCCCGGGAGGGTAACCTGGCAAAAATAATGGAAGCCTGGGGGCGTTATTGCAGTTTTCTGGAAGAAAAAAGAAATACTTATAATGATCTCATTGATATGGTAGTTACTGCTATTGTCATGAAAGAATTTGAATTGGCTAGCGAGGAAGAGCTCGAGGAATTGTTATCGTGGTTTCCCTCTGGAACAGTTGGTGGAATCAGCTTTTTTCATATAGCAATAGTGAAACAGTTGGATATAGATAAAAAAATCCACCTATTAGATTTGCTTGGTAATCTGAATGTGCCATTAACTTCAAGCATGGGTAGAGAACAATGGGTTAAACAATATACGCCTTTAATGCTGACAGCTCTTTATGGTGAAAAGGAATTATTTGAACATATACTGCAAAGTGAACGTCTTATTACAAAGAATGAAACAACCTCAAGTATTCAAGAAGCATACATTATTCTTTCAGAAGAAGATAACCAGGATTTTTTAGCTGTATTATTCAACTGTAATAATGAAAAAATAATGCTGGCATTAGCCACACATGAACCTCCAAGTTATATAAACAGAATTATTTAAGTAGATTATAGAGAGTATCAAAAATTTGTGGGGTAATAATGAGTGAACAGGTTTAATCCGAGCCAGAGGCCAATCTTTTATTAGATGTTTATATATTCAGAGTCATTAAATTAGCGCTTTGTGTTCGCTCTATAAAATAATTCCAACGAGGAATCCTATATATTGATTTACATGGTCGGAGTGACAAGAATCGAACTTGCGACCCCTGCCTCCCGAAGGCGATCCCGATTGTTTCTTAATGTATTTCTATACATCTCTATGAACAATAACTCCTTGTAATACGAGGGTTAATGGCATTTTTATGATGTACAGTGATATATTGTTATGTTACATTCCACAATGAAAATGCACCCTACATGCACCCTGTAATTCAAAAATAGGATTTTTATTACATGAATGTGATATTAACTATGATAAAGTCCAGGGTATTAATAAAGCAAGGATTAAGCAGTAGAAGAATTTCGTGGGTGCTATAAACCAAAAAACCACCGAAAAGGTGGTTCTTGGTCAACTGCTAAAAGGGGCGCTTTCACGGATCCCTAAAAGCTTACGTTGTAATTATGAGTTATTTTACATGGATATGTCAAATTTTTTGGTTATTTTTTGGATAACTATTCTAATTTGATGCAACAGGATAGGGTATGAAAGAATATATTAGTGCATTATCAATAGATAGGCTTACAAGCTATGAAATATTATGTCCAAGTAAAGTGGATACGGATATTATAGGAGCTTATCATTGGAATTTATTGATAAGCCAAGCATTTTATCCCTTCATACATTCAGTAGAAGTTGCATTACGTAATTCAATTCACCACGCAGCCACCAAGAAATTTGAAAATGAATTTTGGTTCGATATCGTTGTAACTGATGGTAAGTCAAGATCAATTCTCGAAGATACCAAAAATGATTTACATCGTAGATTTGGACAAGTAACAGCGTCAGATATTGTTGCAGGATTAACATTTGGATTTTGGACAAATTTAATAAAACAAAAAACATACACTGATCAATTTAATCCAAATCGACTATGGCCTGATTTAATTCCTTCGGTTTTCCCCCATTATGCAAGAGGGCAAGATGATAGAAAGAATATTTCCAAGCGATTTGAGGAAATAAGGCTGATTAGAAATCGCTTGTTTCATCACGAGCCTATCTGGAAATTTAAAAATGCCCAAACACCACAAGAATGTATCGCTGAATTGCGTCGTAAATTCAATGACACATTTAAAGCGATTGGCTGGATATCAAAATACAAACGAAATTGTTTAAGAGAATTTGGTTTTGTTGAATCGTTTAAAAACAATTGTACTCTTGAGCTTTTGGAAAGCTATAAAGTGAAGGGTGCGGAAATATTACAAAAATTAGCAGATTAATTATGAAGGCAAAAATCAATAACACGCTTATTAAAAAACTACTTCCTAGAGATAAAGAATATGAAGTTCATGATCTTGATCTAAAAGGATTCATGATAAGAGTATTTCCATCAGGAACCATGCGTTACGTCTGCCAGTACAAAAGAGGCAAAAAAATTAATCTTGGAACAGTCGGCGTTATGACAGCAGCTCAAGCTCGTGAAAAGGCTATTGAAGTGCTAAGTAATGCCAATAAGGGGATTGAGCCAACTGCACAAAAAGGGATAAATAAGCCTAAGACACTGCAAGAATTTATTGAGAGTGATTATAAGCCATGGGTTCTATCAACACATAAACGAGGTCAAGAAACGCTAGCAGGGCTTATTAGATGTTATAAGGCTTTTTTTTCAAAGCCATTGGTTGAAATTACGCCTGCTCTTGTAGAACAATGGCGTGTTAAGCGTCTTAATGACGGCACTTCCCAGGCAACCTTAAATCGTAATATTACCATGCTGAAATCACTGATGACTAAGGCAGTAGAATGGGGCTTTATAAAGGAGAACGCACTTGGTAAGTTAAAACCATATAAAATAGATCGGTCACCTAAAATTCGATACTTGTCATTTGAAGAAGAGACACGTTTACGCGAAGCGTTAATCGAACGAGACAATCAACTTCGACTGATGCGAAAAAATGGAAATATCTGGCGAGAAACGCGAGGTTATGATTTATTGCCTGAGCTTTCAGAAGACAATGCCTGTGATTACTTAATGCCGATGGTGCTATTGTCGATTAACACAGGATTAAGACGAGGCGAATTATTTCATTTGACCTGGGATATGGTGAATTTGTCAGAAGGTTCATTGATTTTGTCTGGTGAAATCACTAAAAACAAACATTCTCGTTTTATTCCGCTTAATGATGAGGCTTATAAAATTTTGGATCATCTACATAAAAAAGCAGAGATAAAAGAAGGATTGGTTTTTCCAAGTAAAAATAATCAACCATTTAACCATGTGAAACGCTCATGGGGATCGTTATTGAAAAAAGCAAATATTACGCAGTTTCGATGGCATGATTTACGGCACCATTTTGCGAGTAAGCTGGTGATGGCTGGGGTAGATCTAAATACGGTTCGTGAGTTATTAGGACATTCCGATATTGCCATGACGCTGAGGTATGCGCATTTGGCGCCGGAACATAAAGTGAATGCCGTTAGAAAAATAGATTGGTCAATGCAGGGATAGGAAATGAATGGTCATACTTCAAAATATGCAGAAAGAAACAGGCCCATAAGAAAAGTTGAGCGATTTATTCTCAAGATAATGATTTTTGTGGTCATACCTATTAGCTGCGTATTGGGAATAGTTTATCCAACTGGCAAAATAAGTAACTCGTTACCGGTATTATTTTCATTAGCTGGTTTGATCCAACTCGAAGTGGCAGGCTTATTTGAGTATATAGATTATCTGGGTAATGAATTAGAAAAAATATACGACGAATCTGGCCGTGTTCCTAGTAACATTACAAGAGCAATCTATGAGTATTATAATCCTGAGCCAACTGTAAAAGCATTTATTAATAACCAACTTTACTTAAATAAACGAGTTGGCTTCTATCTATTGTCGATTGGTGGATTGATTCAATTATTCACTATCTGGCTTGTATAGTGATTCCTTCTGTATTAATTGGGATTTGTGATCCATTCGTGTCGGAATATGCAGAAACGAGCTAGGTGATTTTAGGGATAGTTTAGATTGATCGTTTGCCCTAGTTTGATATGGTATCAAATTTCCATCGATGCCAAATAACTGGAGCAATGGATAAAATTAAATCTGGCGAGATAACTGGATCACTGACTGAGGTTCTATTGTTATTACAAACTAATAAATATTTATCTTCACTTTTTACCAATCGTCGAAAAAAGATGCCTTCTGTGGTTTCGACTATACAATTATGACCTACGCATTGATTTTTTTTATCTTGATTTATAAATTTAATCCCACCAACAATGTCGCCAACCTTATACTCCGGCTCCATTGAATCATCTGAGATTCTTATAACAACAGCATTGGGGTTATTCGTTTTAAAGAAATCTATCTCTTTTTGTATGGCTTGTTCTGAGGCGATAAGATCACCAACTGTATCTGCAAGAGACGGATAATTTTGAAATTCATTTTCGATCACTGATGGGCCTTTTCCTATGCCTTCTAGTAACCAATCAATCGAACAAGTCACATCATATTGATGAAGTATTTCTATTAAAGTAGCAGCTTTGGTTTTATTTATTGGGTTTCTTCCAAGCTCCCATGATTGAAGTGTATGGATACTGATTCCATGCTTTTCTTCTAAATCCTTTCGAGATAAGCCAGCAAGCATGCGCGCTCTTTTGATGCGATGCCCCATTGCAGAACTATCTTCATTTACTTTAATAGCATTTTTCATAAATATGTATTTACATTTATACGTGATATATGTATATAATAAATCAATATACGCGATATGCGTATATTTTATGTGAATTTATACGCGTTATAAGTGTAAGGATGCCTCTAAAATTAATTATTTTCAACACTTTAAACAAAATCAGTCTTTAAAGGTCAATTTCAAATAGGAATGTAAGTAACTAATGGACATGTCAATAAACCATGATGAGCTGGAAGCAATGAGTGGCTTACTTCATATCCAGCAATTGGCTTATTTAAGAGGAATTAGGCCGTATATGGATGTTAAAACAAGAATAACAGGCATCAAGCGGCGAATTAGTTATCAATCGATATCTGAGCAGCTCTATATCGAGCCTCATCAAGGAATTAAAAGCCAAAACTTTTCACGTGATCAAGTTCGTCGAGCTGTTTATGGATTGGTTCGTGCTGGTTTGATTGAGGTTCAATCGGAAGGTATGCAGCTAATTTTAAAATGCTTATTGGCTTCTACGGATTATTCTGTCCGAAATAAAGCCGCCATAAACCCACCACAGAAAGCCACCACAAAGTCGCATGAGGAACTTATTGAAAATATTAGGTTTTCTGAAGATGAGACTTTGAAAGCCGACATAGCTAATACTCAGAAAGCCGCCATACCTCTAATAAAAGATAATTATATTTATTTATTACAACGCTTCGACCATTTTTGGCTTATGTACCCCGAGAAAAAGTCACGTGAGCGTGCTTTTGAAATTTTTCAAAACATTAATCCAGATGAGCATTTACTGCAAACCATGTTGCAAGCACTGGATAGCCAAATTAAATCTCGTAAAACAAAAGAAGCGCATGGCGAATGGGTTCCAGCCTGGAAATTTCCAGCGAACTGGTTATCACAGAAGTGTTGGGAAGATGAAATCAGAATCGAATTAAAGCCGGAGAAAAGGAATGAGAAGCGTCGCACAAGTACTGGAACAGCCCATGATCCCTTCTGGAATCCAGAAGCAGAAGACTCAGCAAGCACCAGAGAGGATGAATACCAGCAAGACAATGTCGTCAGCATGCAACGCTATCGACAAGCGGATTGAGAACTTGTTTACCCGTTTTGCTGTCTTTTATGGGCATCTGTGGCGCAGCCAGTTTAAAAGCGATGGATTTTTAGAGTTTGCAAAAAAAGAGTGGTCGGAGGGTATAGAGCCATTTAGCGATGAGATTTTGAATCAGGCCATTTTAATGTGCCGGGATTATTGTGACATGCCGCCTAGCCTACCCCAAATGATTGGATTTTGTCGTGGTATCAAAAAGCGAAGTTCTTTTTATGTTGCAAACAAGGGGCATAGGCCAGCCACGAAGGCTGTAGTCGAAGAACATATCAAGCAATGCAAAGCATATTTACTTTAATAAAAAAAGGAGAAACACCATGTTGGTTTTAACAAGAAAAGTCGGGGAGTCTGTGGTCATTAGTGAAAACATATACTGTACCGTGGTGGATTACAGGCACGGAGAGATTCGTCTGGCTTTTGATGCGCCCCAGATTATTCCTATTCATAGGGATGAAATTCAGCGCCGCATTTATCTTAATCGTCAACAAGAAGGGGGGTATTGCGACAACAAATCCAGTCAAGAAAGCGTGGTTGATCGCTTAATCAATCAATTCAAACATGGGGTGAGTTCAGCTCAGGGCTATCAATAACTGTATGAAGGTGAACAATGATAGAGCTGGAAGAACATGGAATATCGGTTAAAGACCGTGCCAAAGAAAAGCTGAAGCGTGATTTAGGTGAATTGATTGAAGCGGCGCTTAATGATCCGAAAACAGTAGAAATCATGCTCAATGCAGATGGCAGGCTTTGGCAAGAGCGTCTGGGGGAAACGATGCGTTGTATCGGAAGCATTACCGAAGCGCGGGCGGAAAGCATTATCAAAACCGTTGCAGGGTTTCATGGAAAAGAAGTTACTCGTTTTAAGCCTTTGTTGGAAGGGGAGCTGCCTCTGGATGGATCTCGTTTCGCAGGTCAGCTGCCGCCTGTTGTTTCACGCCCAACTTTTGCTATTCGTAAAAAAGCATTATCAGTTTTTACTCTGAATCACTATGTTGAGTTAGGAATAATGACGGAAGCTCAGTGCGATGTCATTGAGCAGGTGGTGGTGGCACATCGCAATATTTTGGTCATCGGTGGAACGGGATCGGGTAAGACTACTTTGGTCAACGCCATTATCAATGAGATGGTTATTCATGCGCCTGAGGAACGCATTTTTATCATTGAGGATACCGGCGAAATTCAATGTGCTGCTAAAAATTGCGTCCAATATCACACCACTCTTGATGTCAGTATGACCCAGCTTTTGAAAACCACACTCAGGATGCGGCCAGACCGAATTCTTGTTGGTGAAGTTAGAGGTAGTGAAGCGCTGGATTTACTTGATGCCTGGAATACCGGGCATGAGGGTGGTGCTGCTACTTTGCATGCCAATAACTGTCTTGCAGGACTTCATCGTTTGAAATCACTCATTACCCGTAACCCCTCTGCCCCGACGGAAATTGAACCTTTGATTGGTGAGACGGTTCATTGTGTGGTGCATATCGCAAGAA
>NZ_CALMPD010000039.1 GCF_937871865.1 uncultured Legionella sp. | reverse complement strand
AGGCGGTCCCATTAACTGCTGATCGATGGTCCCTTTAGAATGCTGAATGACACAAGTGGGCGATAAAGTATTATCTATCCTTAAAGTACAATTGTTAGGAGATTCATAAGATAAAACTATATGAGTGGTATGCTTTAATTTTCTATCGTCATAAATAATAGATAAATTTTTAGGGTAATGGGAGTTTTTTGACAAAATTACTTGAAGTTGACGTTTGATATCTTTTTGATTATCAGCAGACCATTTTCTTAAAAATTCGATAATCTTAATAAGTAAAGGAGCTTTTGGATGACTTGTATTAGAATTTACTTCTCGTTGTAAAGCATTAAACTCTCCGGAATTTAAATAGTCGATATTATATTTTTTAAAATCTTCTCTCCCAGGAAAGCCGTTGCCAGAAATCTCGTTATCATTAATAAAAAGGTTAGTGTTATATTGAGTAAAGGATTTTTCGGGAAGAAGGGAGGCTGTTTGATTAAAAAATTGGTTACTTTCGCCATCAAATTTTCCACCATAAGTATCAACCTTTAGGCCTGAAATATTAATTATTACACCCTTTAAATCAACATAAGCATTTTCGGGGAAAGTATAAGAAACCATTGCGCCATAGTTATCATAGTCATAATGGCCGCCAGTAGTATTATTAAAAATGGGCATTTTTTGAACTCAAACACTTATAAAGTACAAAATTTTATCATATTTTAATTTTTTTAGTAAGTTCAACAGCAAAATATCTCTCCATGTGAATCTTCTATTCATCGTAAATCCTGGCTGCCATCATGACTTTCAGCGAATTCTTTAGTACTTTAGCAGCTTTTGAGCGCATGACAGTAAAGATTTGCCTATGACTTCTTATTGTTCCGTCTCTTATTGCTGGCCCTTATAGCCTCTTTTCCTGCTGCTGTTTTAGGCCCAGTAGAAAGTCCTCCGTGTAACTTACACCGGCCATTTTTAGGCCCGTCTTGAATCTCACACCATACGGGCTGTGCTTTACATGGTGTGCCTTTACGTGTTTTTGCCCCACATTCCCCTCTATCACTTCGAGGAGTTTTAGGGTCGTTGCAATACCAAGAAATCCTCATCCTACCGTGTTTGTCAAAATATACTGATGTCATTTTCAATTCCTTTTTCCAGACCCCATGACGCGCGCGTGATATGGCTGCAAAAATTATTTCTAATTGCGCGTTTAGTGCCAATCAGTGCCGTACTAAAGTACTCGGCACCAATATGCACTATTTTATTATTGTGCCGATTATTGCTAGGCACTAATTAGCACCAATCGGCACTTTATTGACAACCCCCATTGACTCAATAATTTTCCCTGATCCCACTAATTTTTTAAGCTGACGATAAATGGCAGATGAGTTATATTGGCCTTCAAAATGCTTCACCAAATCACGTTTTTTTATAGGTTTTTCGAAAGAAAAAATGTATGCATAAATAGCTTCTCCAATTTCACTGAATCTTTTGCTTGTACTTTTTATTGGAGCTTCAGTAGATGTCACTATGCAGCTTGTTGCAGGGTATCCCCATTTGGTCACCCCAAGAGTTACTTTTTCGAGCTCAAAACCAATGCGGATACCTTTGCTGCTTAAATCGCGTTGTTTTGTAATTTCAGCACATCGTCCCATTGCCGAATCAGTTACTTCTATTTCAGTGTCGACTGCAGCGCGAACACCACTCCATCCACGAGCGCCAGCAGCAGCATTTTTCCCGCCATGGTGAATTAGCATAAAATGAGCATTGCATTCGCTTCGGATGCGGTCAAAATGACGGACTACCAGCCCCATGTCTTGGCCTGCATTTTCATTAGCGCCTGCACTCAATCTCGCAAGCGTATCCCCAACGATAAAGCGAACTTTTTGTTTATACTGCTGCTCCAGCAAGTGAACTAGCGCAATAACTGCGGCAGTGTCTGTATCACCGTCAAATAAATTAATTGGATTTTGAACAATAGCAAAATTTTTGACACGCACATTGTGGTATTTTTGATACGCTTGTAAGCGCCTTTTAACAGAAGTAGGCGACTCTGCAGCAAGATAAATAACTAGCCCTTGTTCTGTTTTTCGTCCCATCCAATCAATGCCGCGAGCAATAGCACATGCCATATCGATTACAAAGAAAGTCTTTCCGCTATTAGAGTCTCCATAAAGAATACTTCCATCGCCAGAAATTAAAACTCCCTCCAAGAGCTCATCTGCAGGTGAAAATGTTTCAGGTAGCTCATCAGCAAATATAGTATTAAGAGGTAATGGTGGTGATTTTTTATTATTTAGTAATAAACGGAGTTCCTTATGTCCAAATTCTTGCGCATAATCGCCAATATCATAGTTGTCTGGTAACAATTGTGGTAATTCAATCCAAGAGGCATGCATCTCTATTGCTATTTCTTGCGCCAATTTTTCTTTACCCCTGTCTGGAATAATGATTAGCTCTAAAGATGGATATTGAATACGTAATGTTTTGACTACTCTTTTCATTCGACCGGAACCAAAACAGACAACTGCAGCTAAATTGGTCAATTGATTAATTGGCCATGCGGCACCTAACCCTTCACATATATAAGCGATACCTGTTATTTGGCCAACTGTAAAATAACCATCATTAAATTCCGCGCCATTCAAATTTAATTTTTTACCACCATTAGGAGGAATAAATTGAAGTGTTTGTAATTTGTTGTCATTCCAACATGGAACAACAAGAAACCCTGCAACATTTTGCCCAGCAATGGTTAAAGGTGGTGCATCTTCAGGATAAACTCTTAATCCATGAGGGTTGCCCTGTTTTTTAGCAATATAAGGATGAGTTTTATCAGCAAGTAAAGAGGCATTCCAAATACCCAATACACGGGCGTCATCATTTACTACAGTTTCTGCAATAGCTTTTTTATTTTGCTTTGCTTCAGCATTTTTATTGGCAGTAATAATGCTAATATCCCTGACCTCATGGTTTTTCCAACCATTTTCTTTTGCTATATGAAATAATGTAGCTTCGGTTATCCGGCCTGACTTATCAAAAGACTCCCAGGCAGTTAAACAATCTTTTTCGTGTAAATAATTTGAGCCGTTTTTACTCCAATTATGGAAGTCTTCAAAAGATAATCTCGCTGCTTTTGCAGCCATTCCAATTTGAATCCATTTTTCACGAGAGCATCCAGGGTCTATAGTAGCAAGGGCTGAGCGAGCGCGTTCTAACTCAATCATGTTGGCCCTCCCCATCCAGTAATTTGGGAAGCCATGGAAAACAAAAACTAATATGTTTTGGGCCTTGATTGGATTCACCATTGTAAGTACTATATTTTTGCTGTCCTTTATTAATAGCCTCTTTAATCGCGGCAACGATTTCAGGGCTTGGAAGTTTGTCGGTATGAGCAGGAGGGGCATTTTTAGTCATGACTTACCCCCAAATGCTCATTTATCCATTGATGAATTACATCTGTGTGCCAAGCTAACCGATTATTTATTAATATAGGCCTGGGGAATTTTTTACTTTCCCACCAACGCCGCAAGGTTATGCGATTACGACGCGTTATCTCTTCAACGTCTTTGATAAAATAGATTTTAGGTTTTAATGAAGTGACTCTTACTGCCATATTTGCCATCCTTGGAAACGATTTATTAATATTCGATATCAAAGGTAACAAATAAAAAACCCAGATAACCCAGGCTGGGGAATCTGGGTTTACGTGGCTAAAAAAGAAGGATGGTGGCTGGCGCTAAAAAAATGATTTATATATTTGGAGTAGATTTTTTAGTCGTTCTTTGAATGCCTTATATGTGGTGAAAATTTCATCTTCATGACAACCTGTGCCGCTTACGGTAGATTCATCTTTATTACTCTGTACGTCCATCTCAATAGTTCTTGCGCCATCTTCTATTAGGGCTTTCTCAAGCAGTAAAAAACATTCCCATTCCATAGGTTTAATAAATTCTGTAGATGGATTCGGTAATATTTTTGGAAGAATGCGATTAATTATGGCGTTTCCTATAGCATCTTTGCGATAGGTGCTTCCAATTTCTTGTTTGGCAGGTGTTTGAGCTTGAAGCGTGGTCAGCGTTGGGTCTTCACAGATAAGCTTCGTCATAATTTTAGGAGGTAGTTTATAGCTAAGCTTTTTTTTATAACTTTGACCTGTAGCAATATCTGGTTCATTAAAGTATTTGGCATTTAAACCGGTAAGTTCTCCAGAATTCTGTAGTATATCGATGAGCTTTATTCTCATCCGTTCAGCCATGCCATTTAGAGCGTGATCTTTAAAATCAATTTCACCGAAGGACTCATAACCTTTGCGGCAAATTGCTAAAATCCAAGCAAAAATAATTAATTGTGTTGGTTGATTGATTTTATTCATTTCAATTCTTATGGGATGTTCAATACAGATTTGGTCAAAGAGACTGGTAATCTGTTCAATGCGTTTGACTATGCTAGCCTCTACCATGGATTTTAACATTGGCATTACTCCATCAAAGTAATTCATCACAAATTAGTGCCAAGCAGAGTGGGTGATGAGACCTCTTTTTCTCCCCGCGAAGGATAGCTTGGCCTGGCGAGTATACGATTCAATGAGATTGTTGAATAGGACTTAGAAATTCCAAGTTTGGATTATTTAGATTGTTTAAATATTGAAGGTTGCATGACTTATAAATAGATTATGAATTAAATCAGACAAAACCTCTCCATTTTTTTATAACTGGTTAGGTTATGTCTGATATCACCCAGATGTTCCAAAATGGAACTTGTGCTATTTTCTTGCGGTTCATCCTCTTTGTTTTTAAATTAATTTTTCCAGCTAGATGTTTCAATCCAACCTTTGTTTGCCAGAACATCAATTGCCAGATTAATTTGCGAGGCTGAAAATTGTTTTTTTCGCTCATTCCAAGCGTAAGTATATTTTATAACATCATTCTGAGATGTTATTGAATTATGGGTAATAACCCAATGTACTGTTGCCAGCAACTCTAGGCCAAAAGGTGTTTCAAAGCCGTCTACTAAATCAGCAACTTTATTATAGCGCCCATGGGTATCGCGATGTGAAGACAAAAAAGTGCTGGCTTTTTCATATGCCCCTGGCAGTAAAGACAGTGGTTTGTTTGGTGTGTCACCGCCATCAGCATAGCCTGTAATAAAATGACCTTCAATTTTGTTTAAAACATGTCTTAAATTTTCTGCATATGGGCCATAGTGATGCTGTTTGTAATTCAATCGAAGTGACTCACCTGCCTCTTGTAGAAAATACATCAACTTGTGTACTTCAATCAGTGTTACAAATGGGTCTAATAGTCCATTAATATATCGGTGTATTAGTTCTATTAGGGCAGCACGGCCAGCTGTCATCTTCGGTTCTTCGTGTGAGGATGGTCTTAAAGAAGCGGGCTGCTCACTCGGTTCAAAAACAATGATATTTATATCAGGAAATTTTTCAAAAGTATTTATAATAAGCTGACGTACTTCGTTCCAATTTAACCCGCCCAATCCGCAACCCAAAGGAGGTATGGCAATTGACTGAATTTTTTCTTTTTGAATTGTTTCTGCCAACGAATGTAAGCCAGATTGAATATCCGAAATACGGCTTTTTTCACGCCAATGGCGTTTAGTAGGAAAATTAATAATATATTTTGGAGAGCAGTCCTGGTTATTTTCAAAAACAAACATCTTTCCTGGCATAACTTCATTATGTTTTGCTGCTTCAGCATAAACTTTAAAGTTCTCGGGATATTTCTTTTTGAATTGTAAAGCAATGCCTCGCCCCATTATTCCTACACAGTTAACTGTGTTTACAATAGCTTCAATATCCTCTTCAAATATATTCCCAGTTTTAAATGTAATCATGTTATATAGCCGTCTGTTTTTGTATCATATGTAGTCAGTGCTTTAGTAGTACCATTTAGGTTCTAGGCCAAGCTTAGGTTTATGCTCACTGCTTTGCAATATGCTGCTCACCTTATTAAAAACCCTTTCAGTTTGAACCCCAATATAGTTTACTAAATGCCATGGAAACGCTTGTTCTATAAGAAATTCTGCTTGTTTCTTTTCCCTGCAACTAGTCCAGTCTAAAGTTTTAACTGCGTCCCAATCAATCTCTTTTAGCCATTCTATGTTAGAACTGTCATTAAAATAACGTGAGCCAGCATTAGACGTAGTAAAAACCCATTTTTTATTATTTTGTGCAGCCCATTCAATAGTTTTATATAAATCAGCTTGTAAATGGATGATAAATTCTTGTCCACTTTGATAGCTAAGCTCAGAATGATTTCCTTTCCATATAAGATAAAGCATAACAGAGCGTGAGCAAAAATAAAAAGGAACACAATCACCAACAAATAAGTGGGGATAACTTTTGAGCGTTAGTTCAGTCAACCGACGATGTTTAATTTTACTCATTCCAATTGAAGTTCCTGAGCATTCGCGTTTAATAATTTCTCTATCGCACCATAAATGTTTATCTTCAATTATCGAAGGTAACCGATCAAAATGAACGATGTGATAAATTTTAGGGGTTGTTGGTACGCTCAATTTAGTAATTCCTTATATACAGCTTTCTTTTAATGGCAAAGGCACTATATTATCTGCTAACAAATTATTTAAGTACTCAGACCACTTATTTAACGCTTCTTTACGCTGGAGCAGCATTTCATTTCGATTATAAGTAGCCATAATTTTAGGCATTTTATGACCCAGGCATTTTTCAATTACAACTGGGTCAATGTGAAGTGCCTCGCCAAGCTGAGTACAAAAACTTCTTCTTAAGTCGTGTGCTGTCCAGTGAGGGATGCCAAGTCTTTCCTGAATGCGGTTAATAGCACGCGATAAAGCTTTGGGGCTAAGCGGCACGCCTTGGTGAGCTGAAAGTATAAAATCTGATTGTGAGACTGATTTAAGTGTTTTAAGCATGACCTGTACAGGCTCAGTTAAATGAATTCTCATCGTCTCGTTTTGCTTGGTGTGTTCTTGAGGAATAGTCCAGAGGCTATTTTCAAAATCGATTTCTGACCAAGTCGCAAGCCTAAGCTCGCCCGACCTTATTCCAGTATGTAAAATCAGCTTGATGGCTAATTTGATTTGGATGGACATGCGATTTTTACAGCTATTTAAAAATTGCAGTAATTCTTTTATTTCATGAATTGTTAAATAACGAGCGCGGGGTTTCTCTATTCCGCCGATGTCACGACTTTGTAACAATAAAGCAGGATTTTCAGCCATTGCACCACGCCTGACCCCATAACTGAATGCTTGTTTAAGGGCGGCTAGTACTTTATTGGCGTGCACAGGGGCGCCACGCTTAACAATTTTATCTAGAGCCTTAGTAACCATTGCAGGAGTAAGGTTAGTTAACTCAACATCCCCAAGTAACGGAATGATGTCTGCATCTATAAGTTGTTTAATTTGTAGAGGTTGTTTGCGTTCTTTTTCAATGTAACTCGTATACCATGCCAGCACCAACTTACTGACTGTATTTGTCCGTGCTTCTTTTTGAGTATTAATAATGTCCTTGGGATTTTTCCCATCGCGGCGCAGCTGACTCAATTCAATAAACCGCTTTTTAGCATTAGCCAAACTCATGGCTGGATAATGCCCCAGCGTTATTTTATCGGTTTTATCCGCTATTTTGTAACGGTATATCCAGCTTTTAATTCCATTGGGAGTGACGCGAATTCCAAAGCCAGCCCCTTCATATTCTTCATAACGGGCAGCACGCGGTTTCATTCCTTTGATGTAGGTGTCGGTAAAATTTGTCATTACAGCCTCATTAACTCTTGGGGTACACTTCGGGGTACACTTAAACTTGCTCTCAAGTGAAATTGTTTGAGATTATCTGAATGTGATGATATGGTTTAAATGCATGTATATCAAGAGTTATAAACGATTTTTGAATTTAATTGAAATTGAATGATATCATTAGTAGAAAGCATGGGGTGCTAGTGGTCGAAGGTTCAAATCCTTCCGTCCCGATCATTAAATCCCCTTTATAATCAGTCGGTTGCATCTTCTTAGTTAAACTCAATAAAAATAAAAAATTCTGCTAGGTGTACTTCAGGGTGTACTTTACAATAACAACATTAAAAGAACATGGAACGTTTATGTTGGAAATGATTCAACAAATTTTCATTGCGTTAATTAGCGTTGTATTTGCCAAGTGGCTAGACAAAATGTGGGATGGAGAAAAATCGGCTCATTCCCATTTAAGGGGGCAGCTTTAATCATCCGCAGAGCACCTTAACACGGACTCT
>NZ_CALMPD010000038.1 GCF_937871865.1 uncultured Legionella sp. | reverse complement strand
AAGAATTTTAATGAGTTTTAGTTAGGAGGCAAGGTGCTGTGCGTAAGGTGAGTTACTAACACTTTGACCTCTCCTGACTGGTTTAATGTAGCCGCATTCCCTAAAGCGGAATTTAAAGCAACAGAATTTAAGCAACTTGATGATAAGACCTATGAAGCCAATGGGGCTTTGACGATTAGAGATAAATCAGCACCCGTTACTTTAAAATTTACTGCAGAAGAGTCTCCAAAAAATCATGCAGTGGTTATTGGAAGTGCGACGATTAAACGAAATGCCTTTGGAGTCGGGCAAGGTGAGTGGGCGAGTACTGATGAAATAAAAGACGATGTGATTGTAAATTTTAAAATATCGGCAAATCGAAAAATGTAACAAATCAAATTCAGCTGATGTTAATGACATACTGCGTTAACATCAGCTGAATTGCGAATCTATTTGAGAAAAAACTGCAGGACAAAATATCTCAATTGTTCAAACCGAGCTGCTTTATCCTCGCTTATAGTTGGAAGAATAGTTTTGTTTTTCTGTTTCTATTGTACTTTGGGCTGTATCAAAGAAACCAATTATTGTGTTGTTTACAGGCTTATTTGTTCGAACAGGCTCTTGGTTCTCCTGCTTTTGTTCTGGTTTATTATTTGCTTTCCATGGATTAGGTGTTGTAGACGCAGCGTTATTTTGTGAGGCTATATTTTTTCTTTTTTCAAAATCCTTTTCTATTGATGTAATAATGGGTGCTACATTGTCCCATATTTTTTCAGGAATCTTGCTTTTTTGAACAGGCACTTCAATCTTAATAAGAAACTCTAATAAGACTTTTATTGCTGAAATTTTTCCCGAATCTTTGGCTATCAGAGCATTATGGAAGTGGTAAATTGCATACACTAAGGCATTGCATCCTTTATTATCTGATATGGCAACATGCTCAGGATATTCTTGCGCTAATAAACGAAGGATGTTCATGTAATCCTGAGAAAACATTTTTTCAGAATTAAAGTGCCCACATCGCGCCTCATTTTCATTAATCCCATCCAATGCTTTTAAATACCATCGTGCTGTAGAAAGAAAGGGATAATAGTTTTGTTTGTTATGCATTACATATTCATTGCCAGGCTTTTTATGTGCTTCAACGAGGATTTTTACTATGGCGTAATGTCCTCGTGGGCAAGCCCTGTCTAAAGGGAGATTGTCATTATTATCGACAGTGGTTAACTGTTTATTAAAGATTTCTGCTTGTTTTGCAAGATCAATTGTCTTTTTCAGATCGCCAAATAAGGCTGCTTGATGTAGAGATGTGGTAAGGTTTTTTTCTTTTGATAATTGTTCCTTGTTTTTAGCTTTCATGAGCAAGTCCTCGGCGATGATAGAAGCTATAGTATAAATATTCGACATTAAGGGAGTATTAAATGGCTTTATATAATTTAGTGTACGAATACAGCAAATGAGTTGTTACAAAAAAACGGTTAGCCAGAAGCAAAATGCCATTATCTGTTTGCACACAAGCTAAAGTGAATCTATAACTGTACGTAAAATGTGCTGCATGGTGCAACAGATATAACTAAGCTAAACTTTAGATAAGTTGTTTGGAAAACGGCTTCATATGACCGTTGTAAACAAAATTGGTGGAAGTTGCTTACGCTCTGTTGATGATTATCTTAAAGTTAAGAACATCATTACTACTACACCATGCATTTTGGTGGTTTCTGCTTCGTATGGAACTACCAATCGGTTATTAGAGTGTTTGCAACTTTCTGCTGCTGGAAAAGAATATTTGCCAAAATTAAATTTGCTCATTAAATCTCATCAGATGTTAAGCAAAAAAATTGTTCCGGATGTGAGTTTTCGGGAGCTCTTCATCAACGACAAGGAAGACATACTCTCACTTTTGCATAGTGTTTCGTTATTAGGCTCATTTTCTGAAGCACAAAAAAATTGGCTTTTAGGATATGGAGAATATTGGTCCAGTAAATTAATTGCTGGGATGCTGTCTGCACCATGGATAGATGCAGGCCAAATAATTACAGTAGAGTTGCATGAAGAAATTGTAAGCATTGATTGGAATATAACAAAAAAGCTACTGCTTAAAGCACTACTGCATGTCGATGCTCCTGTACTGGTAATGCCTGGATTCGTTGCATGCGATTCGCAGGGACATAGAGCATTATTGGGGTTTAATGGCAGTGATTTTAGTGCTGCAATTATTTCTAAACTGATGAGAGCTGAATGCTTTTATAAATGGACTGATATTGATGGTATTTATACCGCTGATCCCAAGTTAGTAAAATCAGCGTTTGCAATTCCTGATTTAAGTTATCAGGAAGCTTCGGAGTTAGCTTATTTTGGTGCATCAGTACTTCATCCGCAATCGGTGCAACCGGCCATTGAGGCAAATATCCCCATTCATATAAAAAATTTTTATAAAATTGATAATCCAGGTACTGTTATTAGTTCTAATCAGGAACAAACTAATCTGGTGATTAAAGGTCTAAGCTCAATCGCTCATGTAGTATTGATTAATATTGAAGGTACAGGCCTTTTAGGGTTATGTGGCGCTGCCGCACGTTTGTTTCAAGCTTTATCTCGAGGCAATATTTCGGTAATTCTTATTAGCCAGGCCAGCTCTGAGCACTCGATCAGTCTCGTTGTAAAAGCCGAATCAGGGGAGGCTGCAAAGAGACTTATTCAGTATGAGTTTGAATTTGAATTTGCACATGGAGTGGTTCAGTGCATCGACTTAATAGAGCACTGTGTTGTGGTATCTGCCATTGGTGATGGTATGACTGGTACTCCTGGAGTTGCTGCCAAGTTTTTTGAAATGCTTGCTAAAGTAAATATCAATATTTTGGCTATCGCCCAAGGCTCTTCGGACCGTAATATTTCAGTGGTGATTAATGAAGATCAGACACAAAAAGCTTTGCGTGTATTACATGGTGGTTTCTATTTGTCGAGTAAAACTCTTTCCATTGGATTGATTGGTCCAGGGGGAGTTGGAGCAGAGCTGCTATCACAAATAAGGAAAAACAGATTGAGATTGAAACGAGAACTGAATGTGGATTTAAAAGTCAGAGGGCTAATGAATTCAAAAAAAATGCTGATGGCAGAACAATCCGTTGATTTAAGACATTGGCAAGAGAATTTAGACGAAAATGGTATAGTCAAACATCTCAGTGATTTTTTAATACATGTCGCCAGTCCAGAAATTCCACATGCGGTGATCGTCGATTGTACTTCATCCGCGGATATAGCAAAACAATATCCTGAATTTATCCAATTGGGTTGCCATGTTGTTACACCTAATAAAAAGGCGAATTCATCTAATTTCGTCGAATATAAAAAATTAAGAGAGTGCATTAAATTTAATAAGCGTCATTATTTATATGAAACTACTGTTTGTGCTGGTTTGCCGGTATTAAAAACAATACAGGACTTAATGGCTACGGGAGATCGCATTAAACGAATTGAAGGAATAGTTTCAGGTACCTTATCCTATATATTTCATCAATGTGCTAAGGGATTTTCTTTTGCTGACAGTGTGATTCAAGCTTACGAGGCAGGGTATACAGAACCTGATCCCAGAGAGGATTTAAACGGGCTTGATGTAGCAAGAAAGTTTGTTTGTCTTGCAAGGGAGTTGGGTTATGAGCTTGTTTTGAGCGATGTTAAATTATTAAATATGGTGCCTTCTGCCCTGAAAGACGTCTCTATTAACGAATTTTTGCAGCGACTCGTCGAGTATCAGAAACCAATTGAAAACAAAATTAAAAAATTATTAGTCAATCATGCGACAATTGCCTATGTTGGCATTATTGAAGAAGGAAAAATATCCATTCAATTAAATGCATATCCTGCGACTCATCCATTTGCAAATACCACAGGAACCGATAATATATTATTAATTCAAAGTCGGCGGTATGATAAACAGCCATTAATAATTCAAGGTCCTGGGGCTGGAAAAAATGTAACGGCTGCCGGGGTATTCGCAGATCTGTTAAAATTGGCGTCCATGTTATGATGAATCGACTGTCTTCTGTTACCGCTTTTGCGCCAGCAACCTGTGCTAATGTTGCTGTTGGCTTCGATGTTCTTGGTTTTGCTGTAGATGGTGTCGGAGATGAAGTCACTTTAACCCTGTCTGATGAGCCAGGAATTAACATTGAATCCATTATTAGTTCTGAGCGCCTTCCATATGACGTGAGTAAAAATACAGCAACAGTTGTCTTAAGTGAAATGCTGAATTCTTTAAATATGAAACAAGGCTTTAACGTACAGATTAATAAAGGTATACCACTGAGTTCGGGACTCGGTGGATCTGCTGCTAGCAGTGTTGCTGCCTTGACTGCTTTAAACCATTTTTTACTCAAGCCCTTGCATAAAGAGCAATTAATCGAGTTTGCTTTACATGGAGAGCGTGTTGCTTGTGGTTCGCCGCATGGTGATAATGTGATTCCATGTTTGTACGGAGGAATGACTTTAATCCACTCATTTAATCCCATACAGGTTATAAATCTTCCTTTGCTTCCGTTGCACATCATTCTTATTCATCCTCATCTGCGATTAGATACTCGTGACTCCAGAGCCGTATTAAAACAAAATATCAGCCTGTCACTTTTTACAAAACAAAACGCCCGGATGGCTGCTTTTATTAGTGCTTTATATGAGAAAGATTATGATCGGTTAGAATTCTCCATGGTTGATGAAGTCGTTGAACCCACGAGAGCTCATCTTATTCCTCATTTTTATGAGGTGAAATCTGTAGCTTATCAATACGGTGCTTTGGCTTGTTCGATATCTGGTTCTGGTCCAACATTATTTGCTTTGGCTGCTACTTATGAGAAGGCTCAACTTATTGCCGATAAAATGAGCTGGAAATTTAAAATAAATGATATTCAAAGCGATTCCAGAATCGTGTCTTTTTCCGAGTTTGGGGCAAAGGTAATTCATGAAGAATAAATGGCGCAGCACGCGTGGGATGGATGTTGCTCAATTAGATGATGCAATACTCGCAGGATTAGCACGAGATGGTGGATTATATGTACCGGAGCAGTTTCCTGAGTTATCTATAGATCAATTCTATGAGTTTGATAACCTTGTGGATTTTTCCAGAGAGCTTTTGGCTTCCTTTTTTAAAAACAGTAAGCTGGTCATTAATCGTGATTTCTGCCAGGAAGTGTTTCATTTCCCTATGCCTATCACAGGATTAACCGAAAATAGCTATGTTCTTGAATTATTCCATGGTCCAACTCTCTCATTCAAAGATTTCGGCGCCCGATTTTTTGCTCAATGCTTACAGAATCTTGTATCTGAAGTAAAAACCAAGGTTCTGGTTGCGACATCCGGCGACACCGGTAGTGCTGTGGCCAGTGCCTTGCATGGTCGCTCAGGAATAGAGGGCATCATATTATTTCCTAAAGATAAAATAAGCTTAAGGCAGCAGATGCAAATAACCTGTTGGAGCGATAACATTACTGCCCTGGCTGTAAAGGGAAACTTTGATCAGTGCCAACAGTTAGTGAAATCTGCCTGTTCAAAATCAGGTGATGGGGTACGATTAACTACTGCAAACAGTATTAACATCGCAAGGCTTCTGCCTCAAATGGTTTATTATGCTTACTCAAGTATTCAACTGGAAAAAATACATCATGAGACGGTAAATTTTATTGTACCAGGTGGAAATTTGGGTAATGTAACTGCTTGCTATTGGGCACAGACATTGGGCTTTCCTATCAATGAGATTTTAATCGCTAATAATGCGAACAAGGTCTTATCTGATTATTTGTCTTCTGGTATTTATGAGGCAAGACCAAGTATAAACACATTGGCTAATGCCATGGATGTTGGTGATCCGAGCAACCTAGAGCGATTAATCGATCTGTTTGGTGATTTCAATTCATTAGAACATCATCTTAACGCACTGTCTGTCTTTGATGAGGAAATAAAAGAAGCCATTACTGACTGTTATAATAAATATAAATACATCCTATGTCCGCATACTGCAACAGCATATCATCGATTGCAACGGCTTGATTCGGATAAAATCTGGGTTATTGCAGCTACTGCTCATCCGGTAAAATTTAATGACTTGATCGAACCCTTATTAGGGCTAGAAATTCCTGTTCCTGAACAATTAAAAATTATGATGGAGAGAACAAGCACTTATCAAGAGATAGAGGCACAGGATGTTGGATTAAAAAAATATTTAAATTTAGAGCGTTAATTTATACCAAAACTGAGGGACTCTGTGTTATTTCTATTCCTTAATTTCTGACGTTATTGAACATTTTCTGCAGAAAGACCACATAAATTATGTGTCTGAATTAATACGAAAGAATCAACCAAAAACTTTAGGATGTTACCAATTATTATACAAAGTACTATAATTCTAAATGGACATTCAAGGAGATTGCTATGATTCACCCACATCCCAAAACCCCTATCTATAATTTAGAAGAAATTAAGAATCAAGCCAGAAAGTCAATCGATGATGGTTCTGTCACTTCAGACTATCAACTGGACCTGGTGGAAGCTTGCGAGCTTCTAAATGCAGCATTGGCAACCGAAATAATGTGCGTGTTGCGCTACCGACATCACCAGATTATCGCTAAAGGCATTGATAAGCCCCAAGTAGCGGCGGAGTTCCTGGAGCATGCTTTAGATGAAGAGCGACATATGATGATGTTGGGCGAGCGAATTAATCAATTAGGGGGTAATCCTGATTTCAATCCTGCAACAGTTCTTCAACGAACTGCTACCGAATATGGCACTGGCCATGATCTTGCCAAATTAATAGAAGAGGACTTAATTGCGGAACGGATTGCTATTATGGTCTATCGTAAAATGATTGATTGGTTTGGTACTAAAGATTCCACTACGCGGAGAATGCTTGAAGAAATTCTTCAGGATGAAGAGGATCATGCTGATGATTTGGCTGATCTTTTAATTAAAAAATAGTGACGTTTTAAAAAATTATTATACATCTCGACTTTATTTCCAGGTATATGCATCACCGTCGCTGCGAGCCATGGATAGCCGAAGGTTAGGGCGAGTAGTCCCTGGTAGCCTTAGGGCCGGATGTTTTGCCGAAGGCAAAAT
>NZ_CALMPD010000037.1 GCF_937871865.1 uncultured Legionella sp. | reverse complement strand
GGATGCGTGGGATTGAGAGTAGAGGACATCCTGTGCGTCTGAAAACGCTCATTGCGCTCCAGGCACTTAGTGATGAAATAATTCCAATGAGCGATAACCCCTTTAAGCTCTGCATTCCTCTGGGCTTTTAATTGATGCTGCATGAAATAAAAGGTACCTAATCCCCCAATAAAAACGGCTAAGGCCACATTAATGGTCTGGAAAACAAAAAGGTAGAGTACGTAGGCGATAACACCCAATGAGAGCATTAAGGGTACACTTCTTAAGAGGGTATTCTTTATTGCTTCGGAATGTACTTTATTTAATGGAATAAGCTGGGATGGCATCAGTGTTTTAACGGGGCAAATAAAACCATAGTGTATAGTAAATGCGCGCCAAAGTATGCTCATCATGCATTTATTTTGCGTCACTCATCGAGGCGAGTACCTGATTAAGCGTCACTTTGTTGCATGATAAGGTTGAATCCGCCCTTCGTTCTGATTAGAATGGCGCCCTTATGGAACATTCTATAAGGGCGTTCATTAGGAAGGCCTGTTGTTTAAAGCGAGACATCATGGAAATAAGGACGATAGAGCTGGAAGGCACCTTAGTGCTGCATCTCAATAATCATCACATTCGTATTACTCCGTTAACGAACCCACAATCCAATGTCATTAAGTTGGGTATTGACGCACCGTCTGAGGTTTCAGTTCATCGAGAAGAAATTTATAAAAAAAAGAAACTCAGAGGCGAGCTGAACGCATCGCCTAAAAATCCTATCGACCCCAAAAAAATCCAGGCGTTATTTACGGAGCTTAATCGCATCACCTGCAAATCTGAAAAACTGGAACTGGCAGCAAAAGAACTGTTTGAACGCGATAAAATAATTCCTCCCTCCGTGTTAGAGCAATTTGCCAACGGGAAAAAATCAACCAACAGATGGATTATCACCTGCGCTATCGATGTGTTATTGAGAGAACATCCCCAAGCGCTAAAGCTTATTTTTTCAGCAGATGAGCTGTATCTCCATTGGGCAACTCCTTTGTTGCAGCGAGGAATTAAAAAAACGACGTTATTAAAAAAAGCTCGTTGTTTGAATCTTCCCGCTTTTGAAGAACACCTTATCACTTTCGAAGAAACGACCCTAAGCCCCTTATTTATTGAAGCTCAATAGGGGTTGTCGGAATAAAGCAACAAAAAAGCCTCTCTTGCTGCGTGTTTTTAGCAGGTATTGCTGAAGCCATTTCATGAGTTAAAAAGACGACGTGAATGGTTCAGCTCATTGACGGTGATGAGGGAGGGAACCGATTTTAATTGGATGTAACCACATAAGGAGTACGTATCATTACTATGCACCAGTTAGTTCATTGTATCCACCATAGAATAAAAACAGGACTTTTTTTCATGGTCTTTTTTTGTTTCATGCATGGGGTCGCGCAAGGCAACTCTTCGATGTTCCACGTTGAACTCGTCCATAGACCCCTATCCGTGGGGTTCATCCCTTACCAAGGAGGACAGGCTAATTCGCCGTTTCTTTTTAACTTTGCCCGCTACGTGCAGCAGAAGCCAGAAATTGCCTACCAAATTACGAATACCCAGAGCACTGCGATTAAAGCGTTGCAGCTAAAAACACCTATTCCACCTGGTTTAACCCTATTAGATTATGACTACGCGGATTGCGCACGTATTTTCATGCTCTATCCTAATCAAAGCTGTTTCATTCGTTTTGATCTGGACAGCCCTGCCTATAGACCCACATCAGGAGGTGATCCCCTGGTGTGCGCAGAACAAGGGGAGTGTGTCAGCCCTCCTGTCGAGCAGCAGCTCAATAGTGCTGTGGCTGATGCAGAACCCACCCAACTTCTGGTGACGCCTTCAGAGCAGGCAGGATTATCCTTTGATCCCGATACTTTCTCTCTTAGGGGGACGCCAAACAGCACCGGCACCTATATTTTTGAAGTAAGGGCCTACAACAAACACGTGACTTCAGCTCCTGCATACTTAACCATTAACCTCTCCAGTGATCCGAAAGACAAACCGATATTTAAAAAGGATGTGATGATTCCAAGTGCCGCACCCAACGAGGAGTATCGACTGAATTTGATGGACTTATTGGAACAGAACCCCACGTTTATGACGTCGAATCAGGTGCAGTTTCAGATCTCAAAAAACCATGAATACCCTTCCTGGTTAGATATTGATGAGGCGGACTCGGTGTTACATGGTCATGTCCCGGCCGAGCTGGCTGGCAAAAAGGTGCGTTTATGGCTCATTGCCTCATCCAATACGGGAGGGAGTACCTATTACGAACTGCTTATCCCGGTTGTCTTTGATCCCACCCAAAAACCGATGATTAAAGAAGGCATCGAGTATTCAGCAGAAGTGGCGGAGTGGTTTCGTCGGGATTTGCGCGGGTATATAACCGATCCGACCCACAGTTCTGATTTGGAAATCATCATTGACTCGACTCATCCTGAAGCCCCTTGGCTAACAGCATACGGCACAGAAATCAAAGGTTCAGTACCCTATGAGCCTGAAGTGCTGGGCACTACTTATGAAGTCAGGCTACACGCTCATACCAACGCAGGCGGTGATTCAGCGCAAGCGACCCTTCTCATAAGCGTTGGAATCAATAAAAATCTCACTCCTCGTTTTACACGGAATAAGAGTATCTGTCCCAATTTTTACAGCGGACAATCCTACCTTTGTGATTTTGTCGCTAACAATTCCGTAGTTCCTACTGACATTCCTTATACGGTTGAATTTGCAGCAGGATTTCCTGTTCCTCACTGGCTGCGTTTGGAAGATAATAAATTAATTGCCGAACGCGTGTCAGATGAAAAACGATTTACTGATGTTTATTTCGTGCTTAAAAACATCCCGGGAGGGGCTTCAGACGTTATCAATTATCTAATTTACGTCCAGGATGGTGGCATTCACCTCCTCCCGAAACGAACTCATTAACCCTCTGATCACGAGTAATTGATGGGGGTACTCATCAAGAACCCATCAGTTACTCGAATAAGGTGTTGGCAACATGCTCTGTGTCTTTGGGGCACTCCCTTTTTCTTATCGCGTTGCTCTTTTGATGCGCCCATCCCAGTGTAAGACACCCCAAACAGGAGTGACTCACACGAGAGAGAAACTTTGATGAATTTTTTTTCCTACTGCTTTGTGAGTAAAATCGAAGACTTACGATTCATTGCCTGAAACGCTGCCTAAAACGGTAGTTTACAGCCTTAAAAAATGCATCTATGATTAATGAAACATGAATCAAAAAGGTCTATTCAATGACACGTGGTGGCAAAAGAGCGGGTGCTGGTCGGCCTAAGGGCACGGGAAAATATCAGGAGTCTACTAAAACAATTCGTATTCCTGTGTCCAGAGAATCAGATGTCTTAGCGACCCTTGCAGGAGAGAACGAGCCCTTATCTGTTCCTTTATACTCCAGTAAAGTGCAAGCGGGTTTTCCTTCCCCGGCTGATGATTATATTGAGCGCTATCTGGATTTAAACGCAGAATACATCAAGCATCCTTCGGCAACTTTTTTAGTCACGGCGACGGGGGAATCCATGATTGATGCAGGCATTTTTGAAGGGGACGTACTCCTTGTTGATAAGAGTCTTCAGGCAGTGGACGGCTCAATTGTTATTGCGGCACTCAATGGGGAGCTGACGGTCAAACGCTTGTCTCGTAAAAAAGAGCGGGTGCAATTAGTCCCGGCAAACCCTAAATTTCAGCCCATAGACATTACCGAAGAGCAGGATGTGGTGATTTGGGGTGTGGTGACTCTTGTGTTGCATCGGCCGGTGTAATCATGTTTGCCTTGATTGATTGCAATAATTTTTATGCGTCTTGTGAGCGTTTGTTTCGTCCTGATTTGCGCCACCAACCCATTGTGGTGCTGTCCAATAATGATGGCTGTGTGATTGCGCGCTCTAATGAGTCCAAGGCATTGGGTGTCGCCATGGGCGAGCCTTTTTTTAAAATCAAAGGGCTGTGCCGCCAGCATAAAATCCATGCTTTTTCTTCAAATTACACCCTGTACGGCGACATCAGTCATCGAGTGATGATGACCATTGAAGAGCAATGGCCGCATGTGGAAATTTATTCTATTGATGAGGCCTTTTTAGACTTGTCCACCCTTCCTGAAGCTCAATTAGAATCCTTTTGTACGATGCTGCAAAGAAAAGTGTTAAAAGAAACCGGTATTCCTACCTCCATTGGCATTGGCAAAACAAAAACGCTGGCCAAGGCTGCTAATTTCTTGTGTAAAAAAGTACTGAACATTCCGGTGTTTTACCTCAACCACCCGCCTTTGTTGCAGCAGATTGCGGCGGGGGATGTCTGGGGCGTAGGGCGGCAGTACACCAAGCGTCTGATGGGACAGGGAATTCATACGGCTTATGATTTGGCACAAACAAACGTCCATTTGTTACGAAAGAAGTTTAATGTGGTGCTGATGCGCACCGCCATGGAATTAAGGGGCATTCCCTGTGGTGGACTTGAAGAAGCAGAGCCTAGGCAAAGCATTATGTCGTCGAAAAGCTTTGGCACCATGCAAACGACTCTCTCTGCTGTCGCCCAATCGGTGAGCAGCCATTGCGCGCGCGCCGCAGAAAAACTGCGCGCCCAACACCTTGTGGCGCAGCGCCTGTCCGTGTTTGTGCATACCAATCGTTTTCGTGAGGATTTGGCTCAGTATGTTCAATCGATAGAGGTGCGATTGATTAATCCAACGGATGATGTGCGCGTCATTACCAAAATGGCCAAGCGTTGCTTAAGGCAGATTTTCAAAAACGGGTATCATTATAAGAAAGCCGGGGTGTGTCTGGAGGATTTAATTCCCAAAGACCCGCGCCAATTGGATATGTTTCACCAGGTATCGGATGAGGATTTGAAACAAACCGAACAATTAATGCGCGTTTTTGATACAATCAATCAGAAGTATGGCAGGAACACCATCCGTCTCGCAGCGGAAGGCTATTCAAAGCCCTGGGCGATGCGCGCGGAGCTGAAATCCCCTGCCTATACGACGAGGTGGGCTGAACTTCCCCGCGTCACCCTTTATTAATCGCACACCGAGACTTTATGTCGCATTCTTTTCAATGGGCGCTGGTTGATATAGAAACCACAGGCCTGCACGTTACCAGGGATGGCATTACCGAAATCGCAGTGCTTGTGATGACCGAAGAGGGCATTGTGCGCACCTGGCATCGCTTGATTAAGCCTAAGCGCTCCATTCCTGATGCGATTAACGCATTAACCGGTATTTCTAATGAGCTGGTGTGTGATGCGCCATCGTTTGCAGACATCGCCTTGGAATTATTGGATGTTTTAGAGGGCTGTGTTTTTGTCGCCCATAACGCGCGCTTTGATTTTGGGTTTATCAAAAACGCCTTTAAACGATGCGACATCACCTACCAGGCGCCAGTATTATGTACCATTAAATTACTAAAACAACTCTATCCCAATCAGCGCCATTATCATTTAGCAGCAATTACCCAATCGCTAAACATCCCCCTTGAGCGCCATCATCGCGCTCAAGGCGATGTGGCGGCTTTACATGCCGTGCTGCAAAAGATGATAGCGCGGCATTCCTGGACCCACGTCCAAAGTGTTGCTAAAAACCTTTATCAGCAATCAAGTATCCCTTCCAAATTAACGACAGACGTTTCGCAACTGCCTGATACTCCGGGTGTGTACGTTTTTTATGGCGAGAACAATTCATTGCCTTTGTACATTGGTAAAAGCGTTACCTTACGTCAACGCGTGTTGTCGCATTTTTCAGGTGACCATGCCCATGCTAAAGAGTTTGCGCTAAGCCAACAGGTGGTGCGGGTGGAGGTTATTCCAACTGCAGGAGAATTGAGCGCCTTATTGCTTGAATCACAGATGATTAAAGAGCACATGCCGGTTTATAATCGTCGATTACGGCGCCAAACCGTGCTTGCGGGCTTTAAAGTAGGCGAGCAACACGGCTACTTGACCCTGTCTGTCGTGCGAGAACGGGTAGAGGCAGAATCGGAATTAAAGCAGCAGGGGATTTATGGTGCGTTTCGCAGTGTGGCTGCTGCAAAGCGCGTTTTACTGGCGTTGATAAAAAATCACGATTTGTGTCCCAAGCTGAGTGATTTAGAGCAGGGGAGTGGGGCGTGTTTTTCTTATCAGCTCAAACGCTGTCAGGGTGCGTGCATTCAAGAAGAGCCTCATGAGCACTACAACGGGCGTTTATTAGGCGCGCTAAAAGAATATCAAGGAGCCGTGTGGCCGTATAAGGGAGCCATTGCGATAAAAGAGCATTGTTCCGTGCAAAGCCTCACCCAATTTACGGTCGTGCATCAATGGCGGCATCTGGGCTCCGTGGGAGTAGCGCATGAATTAAAGCACTGGCGACAACTCTGCACTACTGCCACAGCCACTCACGACGACACTCAAATCATCCGTTCTTATTTAAAGCAGCAGCGTGACCTGGAGCACCTGATTGATCTCGAATAATAAAAGGGCAAAAGAAGTGAATGGGTGAAAAATTTTTGACCATATTGCCATTCAACGTTCTTTTGCTGCAGGCAGTACATCCTGTGATGGCTTCTGCCAGGTGAGCTACACTGTAACTAAGAGTCGCATTGAACGGGTGCACTAATGTGTGGTCGATTTGCTTTGGGCACATCAGTCAAAGAGATTAAAACCCAGTTTCGGGTAGACCATATTCCTGAGTTTAGCCCATCGTTTAATTGTGCGCCCACCCAAAACGTGCTCATTTTGCTGCCCACGCCTGCACATGAGCACCTTGATGCGGAATGGTTCACCTGGGGATTCATTCCACACTACGCGCGCGATAAAAAAATCAATCCCCCCTTGATTAATGCACGGGCTGAAACGGTTGCTACTAAGCCCGCCTTTCGCAACAGCTTTAAAAACAAAAGAGGCATCGTGCTCATGAGTGGGTATTTTGAATGGCTGTCTGTGGGAGGACACAAACAACCCTATTACATCCACTCCAGCAGCAATCAATTATTCGCCGTTGCGGCGCTGTGGGATACCTGGCAAGCACCGACTGGCGAGGTGGTTCACTCCTGCTGTCTTATCACCACATCAGCCAATTCTTTAGTTGCGCGTTTTCATGACCGCATGCCCGTTATTTTAAATAAAGAGCAGCAACTTATTTGGCTCGATACCCAGTGCACGGATGCAGCCCCATTGAAAGCTGTACTCGTGCCTTATGAGCGTAAGGAGATGGCGGTGTATCCTGTCACGCCTAAAATGAACCATTGGCGCTATCAATTGGCTGATGCAATCAAGCCCATCTCTTTAGACGACAATGCTGTTTAAAACCTATAAACGCCTTTATAATGCGGTGATACAGCAGGCATTTTTGAGTTAACTTCATGATTGAATCTTCTTTGCGCACCCTATCAGAACACCCTGATTACCTGGTTTTAAAACGAGTACCGCAGTCGTTGCCTCATCACACACCCTCTGAGGAGCGAACTTTTATTGCAACCATTGTGGATTTAGAAACCATGGGACTCAATCCAAGCCAACACGAAATAATTGAGCTCGGTATGTTGAGCTTTTCGTTTTCTGCCGATGGCATTCATAGCGTGGTTGCGCAATACAATGAGCTCAACAATCCTGGAAAACCCATCCCTGCCGAAGTCACCAAAGTGACCGGCATTACGGATGCAGACGTCCAGGGGAAGGCCATTGATTGGGCGCGCGTTGCCCACCTTTTACAACAA
>NZ_CALMPD010000036.1 GCF_937871865.1 uncultured Legionella sp. | reverse complement strand
AGGGGTTAATTCCATATAGCGCTGGTTTATCAGCATCATCGTCTACACCCCTTATTCAGCAAGGTCTATAGAGCGAGCATTGATAGTTTCATCCTCTAATGGTAATTTTACAACCCATTGAATATCAACAAGATTTTCTGATTTTAAAAATATAAATATTCCAACATATTAAAATGTTGCTAAGCAACAGGTGATAATTGATCAGCTCTGACATTACCAAGACAGCCCAGGCATGCGGAATGAAATAACATCTTAAATTGTATCCCGTCTATGAGACTAATAAAGAAACTTAAGAACTACGTGTTACAAGTGTTTTTGATGAAGGTAGGGAAAAAGGCCATGTTGAGTCAATTCTCTTTAAGAGGTAAGCATGGTTAAGGTGGATTTGCTAAAAAAAGTTAAAATCATTTAATTCTGATTGAATAAAAGTATTTTCTTGCTTTCAATAGTGACAAACTCTAAGGTTAAAGCCTTCAGACATTTTTAATAATGAAATGTAAACAAAGGGTTCAATCTCCAAAGGGTTTAATGAAATATGAATATGAACAGACATCCTACACCGCCTGATTTGCCGCGAGCTCAAGTGTTAGCAGAACGGGCTTTTGCTTCAATAGAACGCTTTCTTCATATAGAGGCCGTTAGCGGTATTGTTCTACTCGTTGCTGCCGCGATAGCGTTAATATGGGCTAATTCACCTTTGGCTGAGAGCTATAATAATGTCTGGCACGCACCTTTTTCTATTGGATTAGGGAACTTTGTGTTTTCCAGGTCGTTACATTTTTGGATTAATGATGCTCTGATGACTTTTTTCTTTCTCGTTGTTGGTATGGAAATTCGTCGTGAAATATTTGAGGGCTCATTAAGTGACATGAGGCAGGCGATGCTTCCAATGATTGCGGCATTAGGTGGCGTTGTTGTTCCTGCATTAATTTTTCTTGGATTCAATTCCCTACCGATTCATCAAAATGGATGGGCGATACCGACAGCTACTGATATTGCATTCGCCGTTGGTGTACTTGCACTGCTGGGACGATCTATCCCGGGAAATATTCGGATATTCTTGCTGACCCTAGCTATCATCGACGACATTATTGCAGTGATCATTATTGCAGTGTTCTATTCGGGTGGTCTTAATTATGGTGGCTTCCTGATTGCTGGTTTGGGTATTATGTTAGTGCTAGGCTTTCAGCGCATCGGGATTGGTTCTGCTTTTAGCTATGTTATTCCGGGAGCCATTATCTGGGTCGGGCTCCTGATGACTGGTGCTCATCCCACTTTAGCAGGAGTGGTGCTTGGTCTAATGACTCCAGTAGTGTCTGTTCGTATGAGTGAGCGTCCTCTAGATATGTTATCTCGCATTGTCAATGAACTTACTGGCCGAGATCCACAAATGGAAGATGAACATAAGTTGGAACGGTCGCTTCGAAAAATTCAGCTTGCTCATAGGGAATTGTTACCCCCTGTTGTTCGAGTCCAAAAAGCATTGCACCCATGGGTTGCTTATGGAGTTATGCCATTATTTGCTTTGGCAAATGCTGGTGTAAGTATGAGCAAGGGCACTTTTTCTGGTGATAATGAGCTGCAAATTATCATTGGTGTTGCTATAGCTTTGGTGATCGGAAAGCCACTTGGTATCTTAAGTTTAAGCTGGTTGTCTGTGCGAATAAGATGGTGTCAATTGCCACCAGATGTGAACTGGCAAGGCGTAGGATTGGTAGGTCTTCTGGCCGGCATTGGGTTTACAATGTCCATTTTTATTGCAATGTTAGCTTTCGATAATGAACATTTGCTCAATGCAGCGAAGCTGGGAGTATTGATTGGTTCCTTTACTGCTGCTGTATTGGGACTTGTATGGGGTAAATTTTACATAAACAGACGATTAAGCTTAGAAAAATGATTAGGAATTTTTAATTACTATTTAAATGACCGTATTAACCACTTCAAATTTCAATACCAATAATAAAAAACCTCTGTATTGTTTGAGTCCAGAGTGAGTTTAATAGTTAGTGAGACTCTTTTATCCCGATGGGTACTCCTCTGAATTTCAGATATTTATAAAGGGTAGGTTTTGAAATACCAAGTTGTTTTGCTATTTGTTCCGATGTTAATTCTCCTTGACGATAAAGTGCTTCTGCAGCACATGCCTTTTCAGTCGCTTGCTTAGTAAGGCCTTGGGGTCGGCCACCGGTTCTACCCCTTGCTCGTGCTGAGGATAACCCAGCCATAGTACGCTCACGAATTAAATCTTTTTCGAACTCCGCTAAGGAGGCAAAAAGATTAAACATTAGTCTTCCCTGTGCTGTAGTAGTGTCAATCGGGTCTTGAATACTAATGATTCCAACCCCTTTGTTTATTAGTTCATTGAATGTAGTAATTAAATGTTGGAGCGATCTACCCATTCGATCCAACTTCCATATAATTAGCGTATCTCCAGATTTTAGTATGGTGAGTAATTCATTCAACTTAGGTCGATCAGTTTTAGCCCCTTTGGCTACTTCTCGAAATATTTTTTGGCAACCTGCTTTTGTAAGTGCATCAATTTGTAAATCCAGATTTTGGTCTCGAGTTGAGACTCGGGCATATCCATATATTACACAATCGTTCATTATAACTTCTCTTTATAAGTTCTTTTAACTTTGATAGAATTAACCAATTTCGTTAACTATAAAGCCTTTGATTTCAGGTTGCTAGTGAAACCTGCAAGGCAGTTAATAATAACCAGCGTTTTTTTGAACTCCTACCTCTGACCAAAAACTCACTGCTCTCAATTTGGAATATTTTTGTGGCCATTAGTGATCACCTCACCATCTTGTCTCAGGAAGAGATAAGCCAACTCTATGATTTGCCTAAAATTGATGAAGAAGACCGCTCCTTATTTTTTGAAATAACAGCTGAGGACGAGGTTTATCTCAGCAAACAGAGTATTGTAAACAATAAAATCAATTATCTGTTGCAAGTGGGATACTTCAGGGCAACCAGGAATTTTTATAAATTTACTTTTCAACAAGTAAAAGACGACACACAGTTTATTATCAAACAACATTTTCCAGGAACTAATTTCCCTAAAAAAGACATAGATATCAATAAGCATTATGCTGCACAAAAAATGATTTGTGATATTTACAGTTATACACGTTCAGGCGCTGAATTTATTGCTAATCTGGGTCGCCATGCAAAAAAACTCACTAGCCGTGATTTGCAACCAAAATTTGTTTTTGATGAACTCTTGGAGTTTTGTGAACAGCATAAAACTATTCGTCCTAAATATTCAACATTACAGAGTATTGTTTCAAAAGCGATTAATCGAGAAGAAAACAGGCTCACTTTAAAATTAGAGCGTTTATTAAATAAAGGTGAAAAGGCTGATCTTGATAGTTTATTAGCAAAGGACGACCTATTTCACAATTTAACTTTGTTGAAAAAAGATCCAAAGAACTTTAAAACCAAAGAAATGCAGAAAGAACTCTCGAAACAAAAAAAAATTGTCGCTTTATTTAATAAATCGAAAATGATAATACCTTTATTGAACATCTCAAGGCAGAACATTCAATACTATACAGGGCTTGCCGAGTTCTATGAGGTCAATATACTTCAAAAATTAAACAGAAAAAAAGCAAGGTTATATTTGATATGCTTTGTTTGGCAGCGTTTTGTTAAATTAAATGATCATCTGACTTCATTTTTTATTCACAAAATGGGTACATATGAAGATTTAGCGAAAGCTTATGCACAAGCCTGTGTATTAGAAGCTAAACTTGGAATAGATCCTGCTCGAAAAACAGCAAGTAAGATTCTAAAAATCATTGCTAATCATGATATTGTTCCAGACAATATTCGTCCAAGTTGTTATGAGATTGTTGATCAAAAAAACTTTAGCGTATTTGCAGAAAAACTGGCAAATCCATCGATTGATGAGAGAGACTATACATGGACATATTATGACAATGAATTCAGCGCTATTAAAACGAATTTACGTTCCATTTTCACAGCTTTAGAATTTAATTCTGAGCAACAAGCAAATTTAGGTAGTGCAATTGAGTTCATGCAGCAGCTACTTGGTAAAGGGAAGGTAGAAGACATCCCTGCACTTGGAGCACCTCTCGCTTTCGCACCATCGGGAATGACAAAATATTTAATTTATAAGAAAATTATAAGCGGTTCTGGCAAACGATTAAAGAAAATTAAATTTATTAATATTAATCGGTATGAAGTGATTCTGTATCAGCAAATTGCTAAAGAACTCAGCTCTGGCAACCTGTTTATTTCAGACACAGTGAATTATCGACGATTGGAGGATGAATTAATTTCCAAGGACTCTTGGTTAAAGGACAAAACAAAAATACTTGATAATTTATCCAACTGCTTAAACTTAAAGCCTATAGCGTCATTGCTTAAAGCTATGGAGAAAGAAATTGATGGACTATATAAGCAAGTTAATCAGCGCATTGTTTCAAAACAAAACAAGAATATAAAAATTGATGAAGATAAATTAACCTGGCGACTACCTTATAAAAAGAAAGAAGATCTGGCTAATAATCCTTTCTATAAAAAAATCGAAACGGTAAGTCTGGCCAGTGGCATTGAGTATACGGCCCAAGCGACGGGTTTTTTTGAGAGTTTCACTCATATTTTAAATAAGGGGGCTAAAACAGCTGTAAAACCAGAACATGTCAAAGCGTACCTTATTGCTCAAGGAGCCTCTATTGGGAAGAAGCGAATGGCTGAGTCTTCTGATGTAAGTATTCACGATTTAAATAATGTTGAAGGTACTTTTATTCGACTGGAATCACTGATTGGCGCAGGCGATCAAATTATTAATCACATTGCGAAACTACCCATCTTTGAATATTATAATTTATCGGACTATGGAATACATGCAAGTCTTGATGGTCAAAAATTAGAAACAAAATATCAAACAATAATGGCACGGTACTCAACAAAATATTTTGGATATGGAAAGGGTGTTGTTTCTTATAGTCTAATTGCTAATCATCTACCCGTTAATACCAAAGTAATTGGTGCAAATGAACATGAAAGCCATCATGTTCTGGATATTGTTTATAACAATACCAGCGATCTGAAGATTACAGCGGTATCTGGAGACATGCATAGCATCAACCGGGTTAATTTTGCAATGATGTATTTGTTTGGTTATGATTTTATGCCAAGGTTCACCCAAATAAATAGAAAAGCCGATAAAAATCTTGTTGCCTTTAAAAAGCCAAGCGAATACAGTAAATTTTTAATAAAGCCTTCTAAAAAAATACCCAAACAATTAATTATTGATGAATGGGATAATATCTTGAGAATTATCGCATCCATTGCGATGAAAGAAACCTCACAGAGTACGGTGATAAGAAAACTATCTTCTTATACACAAGCAAACTCTACTCTAAAGGCATTGATAGAGTTTGATAAGATAATTATGAGCATTTATATGCTTAAGTACATTGATGATGTTGAGATGAGACGTTGTGTCCACCGAGCATTAAATAGAGGAGAGGCATTCCATCAATTACGTTCAGCCATCCTCAAAATCAGTGGTAAGCAATTGTTAGGAAAAACTGACAAAATGTTAGAAATTAATAATCAATGCAATAAAATCTTGGCTTGTTGCATGATTTATTACAATACTGCTTTATTATCAGCTCTTTTAGAGCAGGCTAAACAACGTGGCGATGAGGCATTATGCAACGAAATTAAACGATTATCTCCCGTTGCTTGGCAACATTTTAATATGTTGGGTACATTTACATTTTGCAAATCTGAAAAACTTATTGATATTCAAGAGGTTGCGAAATTGTTGTTAGAGGATGAAACTATTAATGCTCGCTCTATAAGTCTTGCTGTATAAGAGATGTAACGGGTAATGCTGATAAACCAGCGCTATATGGAATTAACCCCT
>NZ_CALMPD010000035.1 GCF_937871865.1 uncultured Legionella sp. | reverse complement strand
AGGGACTACTCGCCCTAGCCTTCGGCTATCCATGGCTCGCAGCGAATGTAATAAAACTTTTTTTGTGAATTAGTCCACGTTCGGTGGCGAAGCAAGCCCTATGAATACAACTACTCCATCTCCACCTGGATTAAAATGATTTTCACTGTACGGGAGTGGTTTCCAATTGTTTGCAGCCCAGACATTCCCCGCCTGATCTGAAATGGCATGTGTTAATCGCATGAGCGGATGGAAACTAGGCGGTCCTCCAATCCCATTAAGAGGAGTGCCATCGGCTAATAATACTTCACTACCGGCACTAGGGAGAGTGTAACCTGTTGCAGGGGATATCGCATCACCAGTTTGTAATCCACTAGGGCATTTTGCTGGATTAATACCGCAGAGCTTAGAAATTGAATATTTAATGGGCATCGTATTATTTTCCGGTTCAAAATTTGCCACCCAAATATTGTCATCTCCATCAATAGTTACTCCCCAAGGAGCGGAGACACCACCTCGCCCATCATTGTACGAAGTCACAGCTCCCTGAGGAGTGATCCTGAGTATAGCTGGTTCTGTTTGTAGAACAGCTCCTGTCGCAGCAACCCAAGCATTGCCTTGTGAATCGATGGAAACAGCTTTAGGCCTGCTATCGGCTGGAAGTTGTATTGATAATGTTTGAATTAGAGTATTGTTTGTTAATATATATTTATTAATAACAGCTGACTTAGTACTTGTAACCCAGGCGGAACCATCCTGTGCAATAGCAATATCAAAAGTCCCAGAGTTTATTGGTTGTTGGAAATAAACAGCAGAATTAGGATCTCCATTTAAATATACGACAACCCGGTCATTACCATAACTAGCAATCCAAATATTATCGTACTTATCTGAGACTGTACCCTGCGCCCTGTATAAATAATTTACATAGCCAAGTGTTCCTGAAATGGGAATACCTGTTGAAGATATTTTAGAAACACTGCCTTCCCCACCTGGAGGTAAGCAACCATTGCATGAACCCCAACCAAAATTGCCTGCCCATATGGAGCCTTTCGTATCGATTGTAATTCCAAAAGCATTCCCTAATAACCCTCCACCAAATATAGGTGAGACAGGAGTATTATTAGCTCCGTCGGCTGGCTGTCCATTTGGTTTTAAAACCATGATCCAATGAGAGGAATCAGGGGTTCCTTGAACGACATTATTAGTAATCCAAGCATTGCCATACTTATCAAAAATAGTTTTAGCAGCTCCACCAAAAGGAGCATTCAAACTACCTGAATTATTGAATTTTACAGCCAAAGTCCAAGCATCTGGGGAGTTAGCCAACAAAGGCACATAAACAGGGAGTTGGCTTGATTGATTATAAATTAAAGAAACATTATTTGCTGGATTATGAGCGATATTTAGCAAAGCATCCAAAGTATTGGTTGGTACAACACCATCAATTGTCGTTAAGTTAAAAAGAATAGTGCAAGCATTCGATACATTTCGTACACAATGAGCAATCAAGTTAGCTAGATTATTAAGAGAACGTTTCGTGTTGGTTTGATCAGCATTGGGAGACGACATAATCACCGTTGATAAACGACCATCTATCGGAGAGACTAAATTAGCATTCATTCCTGAGGCAATTTTCAGGCCTAAACTTTTTCCAAAAATTTGACCATTGTGAAAAAACTGTGCCATTGAAAAGGCAGCGCCTACCGTAGTCAATTCATTGATAGTTATAGAAGGCAAAATATCCCCTCCTAATACTGTTGCTAATTTAATATTATTACCCACCCGTGCAACAGCATAAAATGAAGTTGCCTGAACTAGTTCTTCAGGAGGAATATAGATGTAAAAATGCCCTGAATTATTTGTTACTCCCTCACCGATTGCTCTTGAGGATGACAAATCCGCCCTGTAAATAGTAACATGGGCATTGACAAGCGGTTGCGACACGGCCGCTCCAGATTGTACTACTCCACTTACTGTTGGAGAGATTGCTTTAACATCCAAAGGATAATTTGTTCCAGCACAAGCAGGAACATTAGGACTACAAACAAAAAGATGATGATGAGGATCAGGAGCTATTGGATTAACCTCACCCGAAATCGTAAGTTCCAAAGTGCAACTAGCACCTGATGATAGTGTAAATTGTGTACCACACAAGTCAGGATGATTTGCATCGCTTACTACTTGTGATACGTTAGGTGGTAAATATTTGACAAAACTATTGGGAAGTGTACGACTGGTGTTGTTGGTTACTGTATAAAACGCGTTTACTGTGTTCCCTAAAATAATGTGTGTAGGTAATGAGACTCCCGCTTTGGGTACGACATTATAAGGAAGTGCATAACTAACCGCATTGGACAAGAATGCTATTAATAATACTAATAAAGAAATCTTTTTATTGTTTTTATTCATTTGTTCTCATCCAGGATTAAACTACATAACTTATTTGTAAGAAAGCTTGATGCATATGAATATTTGAATGTATTAGTGTTTTTGTTATAGGAGTTATATCAATTAAACCATTCCCCAAGCTGGCTTTATCTAAATCAACATAACGATATCCTATTCCTAATCGAATTTTTTCGTGAACAGCAACATCTATACCTGTACCAAGGCTATAAGCAAAACGTGTTACTTTATGATCGGCAAAGTATGGAGTAAATGTTAAGAAACGAGGAACATTTGTTTGATAATCGGAGGCTTTATTGACAGTAGCCCCAAGCCCTAAAGACAGATAAGGCCAATAAATTTTATTAAAAACTCTTAATAACTTTCCTTCAAGTAAAAGCTGACTGCTTTTTAGATGATAGCTGTAGTTGAATCTATCGGCAGATTGCGAATCGACGCCTTGTACCAATATACCTGTACTGGAAATATTCTCACCACGATAGAGGCTAACTCCGAGCTGCAAATTCCATTTTGAATTTAGCTCAACACCGGCTCCTACAGTTCCTCCCCATAATATAGCCTCTGCCCCCGCCCTTTTAGCAAAATATTGATAGGTGGTAAAATCACCATCCATTGTCAACGTTTGCGTCGTTCCTCCATTAACCGCAGCAAATCCTCCATATAACGAAAGAAAAGGTCTAATCTTTGGATTTGATTGAGTTTTTTTCCCTATCGTTCCAGCATAACCGGCTTCAACAGCCAAACTGCAAACAATGGTGCAAGAAGATACGAACGTACAAAAGTATGAAGTGAAATTATTTACAGACTTTATTTTAAGCATATGTCTCCTTACATAAACTTCTTAGGGAATCCCAAAGCTCTTTGTTGAAACTATTTCATGAGAAAGGAGGCTTTGTTGTAAAAATGAATTCAGTTAGTATTAAATTCGCATTACTACCTGACATAATAAATCAGTTCAAAAGACATCACTTTCATAGCGAGGTGATCATACAATCTGGGGTGTGACAATCATTGGAACGAAAAGTTACTCTAAGCAAAATTCAATAAGCC
>NZ_CALMPD010000034.1 GCF_937871865.1 uncultured Legionella sp. | reverse complement strand
GTCGCGACTGGTTACAATTCCCACCAGGTTTTGGCCATCAACAACAGGAACTCCTGAGAAATTATACTTAGTCATCACCTCAAGTAATTCCTTTACTGTAATATCAGGAGTAACTGAAATTGGATCTTTAACCATACCACTTTCAAACTTTTTAACCCGTCTTACTTCTTCTGCCTGCTCATTAATCCCCATATTCTTATGTATAATGCCAATACCCCCTTCCTGGGCCAGGGCAATTGCCAAACGAGCCTCAGTAACCGTATCCATTGCCGCTGAAAGCAAAGGCATATTCAAGTCGATAGAACGTGTTAATTTGGTTTTTAAAGACACATCTTTGGGCAAAATCAGGGAATGGGCAGGGACAAGTAATACATCATCAAAGGTAAGAGATTGCTGCACAATGGAAAGAGGCATAGTGTTCTCACTCCAGTAGTTAAAATTAACCGAATAGTCTACTACATTTGTAAAAAAAGTTAAACATTTAATTCATAAATATAACACTTTCGCATCTATTTCAGGTTTAATTTAGATTGAAGCTCTTGACATCTTGAATTATTGAATCAATAGCGTGTACACTGTTGGTTAAATATTGTGTTGAATCGAAACTATAGGAAGGGTTCAGCGTTGGCTAAAATAATTGTAATTACATCTGGTAAAGGTGGAGTAGGTAAAACTACTTCTTCTGCGGCTATTTCTTCAGGTCTTGCCTTATTAGGTCATAAGACTGTCGTTATAGATTTCGATATTGGTTTAAGAAACCTGGATATCATTATGGGCTGTGAGCGCCGTGTAGTCTATGACTTTGTAAATGTCATAAATGGCGAAGCAAGCTTGAATCAGGCACTTATCAAAGATAAGCGAGTACCTAATTTATACATACTGCCTGCATCACAAACTCGAGATAAAGATGCGCTGACTATTGATGGGGTTGGAAAAATACTCAATGAGTTAGCGAAGGATTTTGATTTTATCATTTGTGATTCTCCAGCAGGAATAGAAACTGGCGCATTGATGGCAATGTATTTTGCTGATCATGCAATAGTAGTAACCAATCCTGAGGTATCCTCTGTTCGAGATTCAGATCGAATACTGGGTATATTGGCCAGTAAAACGAAAAGAGCTATTGAGAATGCAACACCAGTTCAGGAACATTTGCTATTAACTCGCTACGATCCAGAACGTGCTGAACGTGGTGAAATGTTATCAGTAACTGATGTAAAAGAAATATTGGCAATTCCATTAATTGGTGTTATTCCAGAATCCAAATCGGTTCTTAAAGCATCAAATACCGGGACACCTGTAATACTTGATGAAGCAAGTGATGCAGGCATTGCCTATCAGGATGCTATAGCTCGTTTTCTCGGAGAAGACAGACCAATGCGCTTTATAAATAACGAGCGTAAAGGCTTGCTTCGTCGCTTATTCGGTAAAAATAAAGAGGAAGTGACAATATGAGTATATTCAATTACTTACGTAGAAGAAATTCTACGGCCTCTGTTGCGAAAGAACGCCTGCAAATTATTATTTCTCATGAGCGTTCACAACGTAACACTCCTGATTACCTGCCTAAACTGCAAGAAGAAATTCTTGCAGTTATAGCAAAGTATGTTCATATCACTAAAGATCAAGTCAGTGTGAATCTGGAACGAATGGGCGATAATGCCGTGCTGGAATTAAACATTACAATGCCAGATGCTGTTGAACAAGCTTAATAAAGCCGGGAAGCAGAACTTATATTAATTAAGATCTTATGCTTGATTCCCCTGCTTTATGCATTATTAATACCAGACTTGCCAAAACTCTTCAAAAATATAATTTCTTTAACCGAAACGATGATCCAGTTGTAAGCTGTTAAATAGTATTCCACATAGAATGCATTTAATAGAACTAGAACACAAATTTTATCAACATTCGGGCTGTATACACATTTCGTTATTGTGAATATAACAGAGTCAATCCAAAACGATATTTCATTAAAATCTAAACTGGGTTGACTTCATTCTGTTCTCAACTACAGAGTCACTAGCGTGAAATAACCAATTGTTCAATAATATCTCAAGAACCAGAGGAGTTTTTCCTATTCAGAATTACCGCTGTCAGCCTAGAGAATTGCCATAAGGAAAGATGTTGTACCTCTATGAAATTACAGTAAATATTGTGATTGATACCGTAATGGTGGCCAACATCGGCAGGAGAATTTACCAAACCAGGAGCAGATGTATTTTTGCTTAAGACAGTGGTTCCATTCCCCTAAGACCTGAAAAGACAGAAGAAACGCCCGCTAAATTACAAATTAGCGGACGTTTTTTGAACTAAACGATTTCTGTTTCCATACCATCTGTTTCAACCTGCTTTTTCCTTGATTTATGATCACTGGCTATTACAGGTCGTCGAAGCTCTTCATCAGCAAAATCATCGACCTTGATGACTTCTTGTCGCGCAATCTCGGCCTCTTCCAATTGCTTGGCTTCATCAGAAGTCAGTATTTCAAGATTTAATGCTTCAGCAATTTGCTCTTTGAAAGTAAGTGATTTCAAGACCTGTTCTTTTGCAGCCTTCATCACTTTTCGCTCCAATTCTTCTGCAGCACAAATTTTGTGAAATGCTTCTTCCATTCGACCTAATGGGCAATACTCACCAGGCTCACGATAAACCAAACGAGTGAGTCGTGTTCTGGTTTCATTAGGCTCAATTAACATACGTGCTAATTGATGCCCTAATCGATCATTAGGAATATGGCGTCTATTACCAAAAGGCTTCAAAATTAATGGCAAGACAATTCGTGCCCAGCGTGCAGGGAAATTAATAATAACACCATGCATCGCATCTTCGCACTCATGCAATAATTGCTGACAGCTCCACTCAACTAAAGGTAAATCAGCTTTGGGTTCACCATCTTCATAGAATCGTTTCAATACAGCGGATGCCATGTACAAGCAACTCAACATATCACCTAATCGAGCAGATAACTTTTCCCGACGTTTTAACTCGCCTCCCATGACAACCATAGAGAAATCAGATAAAAAGGCAAGATTCGCACTGTATTTATGAATTAACTGATAATATCGTTTTACAGAACTCACTGGAGCTTTTGTCATCAGTGCATCAGTCCAGGAGAAGATAAGCGATTTGGTAAAGTTTGCAATAATAAAGCCCGCATGAGCAAAAAATGCCTTATCAAATTGTTCCAAATCATTATTGCGAACGCTTTCCAGTTCTTTATAAACATAAGGATGACAACGTACAGCACCCTGACCAAAAATAATTAAGCTACGGGTAAGAATATTTGCCCCTTCAACAGTAATACCTATTGGCGAACCTTGATATCCTCTTCCCAGATAATTATTTGGCCCAAGACAAATTCCTTTACCGCCATGTATGTCCATCGCATCAAGAGCCAATTCACGTGCACGTTCAGTAGTGTGGTATTTCAATATGGCACCTGCTACAGAAGGTTTAGCCCCATGATCAATTGCTGCAGCAGCCATGGTTAGAGAGGCATCGATAATATAAGTATTTGCAGCAATTCGTGCTAAAGGTTCTTCTATACCTTCGAATTTTCCAATTGGCTGATTAAATTGTTTACGGATTCTGGCATAAGCCCCAGAGGCTAAAGCAGCCGCTTGAGCCCCACCACAAGCACTAGAAGGAAGTGAAATAGCGCGCCCGGCACTCAGGCATTCCATTAACATACGCCATCCTTGCCCAGCCATAGTAGCCCCACCGATTAAATAATCCATAGGAATAAAGACATTTTTCCCTTGAGTTGGGCCATTTAAAAATCCGGTATTTAATGGAAAATGCCTGCGTCCCTTAGTTACGCCAGGAGTTGTTGCTGGAATAAGAGCACAGCTGATCCCAAGATCTTCACCTTTACCCAATAAATTATTCGGATCGAACATTCTAAATGCCAAACCAATTACTGTGGCTACGGGACATAAAGTGATGTAACGCTTATCCCAATTAAGCTTAATTCCGATAACTTCTTCGCCATTAAATTCCTGACGACAAACTATGCCCTGATCTGGAATGGATGCAGCATCTGAGCCCGCATTGGGGCCAGTTAAAGCAAAACAAGGAACTTCACGTCCATCCGCCAAACGGGGTAAGTAATAATTTTTTTGATCTTCAGTACCGTATTTTAGAAGCAACTCGCCTGGTCCTAAAGAATTAGGTACGGAAATAGTCGTAGCAGCAGTAATAGAACGACCGTAAATTGTCACCAGAATTGACATTTGAGCCGTAGCAGAAAACTCTAATCCACCATAACGTTTGGGGATAATCATTCCCAGAAAACGATTATCTTTAATAAATTGCCATATTTCTGGTGGCAAATCAGTACGATTGTGCGTGATATCCCAATCATCAAGCATAGCGCAAAGTGTGTTTACCGGGCCATTCAAAAATTCTTTTTCTTCGTTAGATAAGTCAACTACAGGAGCACTTCGAAGAACTGAAAAATTTGGCGCACCACTAAATAAGTCCCCTTCCCAACTGACAGTGCCAGCCTCTAAAGCTTCTCTTTCAGTACTTGACATTGCAGGCATTGCTTTACTTATTAATTTAAATAAATGCTTTGAGGCTAACGCTCTTCTCAGCGGACGAATGGAGCCTGCGATAAGCACAAGCTGAATAGTCCATAAAACTATTTGAGTAAACACACCAGGAGAACCAAAATACATTATCAATCCCATAAATAATGCAAAACTGATAGCCCACACCGACAGTGCCGCCTGACGGGTTAGTAATATCCCTGCAGCACCAATTGTTGCAAGTATTAAAAGTACATGTAGCACAGCGTTCTCCTTATTATCTGCTGATTTAAAATAACCGTGGATTTACTTCTTAAAGTATAGCATTTATCACGTCTATAACCTGTTTTGCTACAGCCTCCGGATGTTCCATTGGAAATAGATGTGTTCCTTTCGTTTTAACACTTTTAATATTAAAATGGCTCTTCATATAATGCCGATCCATTCGATGAACTACCGTACTTTTATCACCATAAATCAGAGCAGCAGGTACAGATAACATTCCTTTATAAGCTGGAATAACATGGGGAATAGTTCGGTAGATTTGATACTCAATATTCCGGTCAAACCGCAAATGATAACCATCCTCTTTTAAATCCAGTCCATAGGTAATGTAATCATTCAAACATTCATCTGTAAATGTTTTAAATAGATCTCTGGTTTTTAAATATTCCAGTAATTGCTCCTGGTTTTTCCAATATGTTCTTCGACCCTTGGTTCGAAATGCCGGGGTAATTTTATCAATAATCCCCAGTGCTTTAGCCAATCTCACCATATTCGACTTAATAGGCCCAATCAGAGGTGAATCAAGCAGAATAACAGCCCTGAATAGCATTGGCTGTTCAATTGCCGCGAGCAAGCTGAGCACTCCACCTAATGAATGTCCTACAGCAATTACTGGCTGCTGAGCCTGAGTCTGAATACTGGCAATTATTTCAGCAACAAGATCATGCCAATTTTCACTTACCGGATAAGCAGGGTTATGACCTATTCTATCAACGTAACATAAGTCAAACTGCTCTTCCAAGACATTTAAAAATTGCTTATAACAAAGAGAAGGAAATCCATTGCCATGGGCAAAATGGATCAGCTCTCTCATTGAGACACCACTTGCAAGCTTTCAGAGCGCAAGGAATAAATTGCAAAACTATAATACCCTGCCAGTACTATTAATAAAATAAATCCAAATCCCGGGAAGATAAGATTCAAGGTTAAAAAGAGCATCAAAATCGCAAGCATTGGAGTAGATGACACCATAAACAAGCGACAAGATTTTTTAAACCCTAATTTAAAAGAGAAAAAGATGGTCGAAAATACTTGTCCTAAAAAGGCAAGCACTAAAAAGAAAACCGCAAATAACGAATAAAAAATTGCTACGACAATCGGATACATTATCACTTGAGCGGCATATTTTAATCCGTAAATAGAACTGTTATTCACGATGCTGTTCCCATCAAACATCATGTTCATTCCTTTATCAAAAGGCTGAATGACAGAAGGCCCTCGAGTATCTTCATCCACCAGATTCATCATGGACGGTGCAGGCAATTTAAAGGCCATTTGTTCTTTGTTGATTAACAGAGTAAGTTTGGGATACTCTTTTGTGAACTCATTTACAGTTCCGGTAGTATCAATAATAGTTACAATTTGTCCTTTATCATTTTTTATAAAATAAGGCATTGGTTTATCAAATGTTACTTCACCATTTTGAATATAAATTGTAGGTAATTGTTTTATTGGTACTAAAAACAGTTCCTGGAAATCCTTATCGAATTCCTTACTCATGTTTACTGAATAAGGAATTGCCAAAACAGCTACAACCAATAAAAGGTAAAGCAAACCGATGCCCTTCCAGCGTTTACCTACATCAATATACAAACGCTTTGAATAGAACGACATATACAGAGCCGACCAATATCCATAAGATGGGGCATCTACAGGTTTTATAGTACTCTTATTTTTCTTCACACCATTCTCCAATTCGCTTGCCTGTGTCCGGATGAAATACATGTATTTTCATTTTAGGTAATTCAACATGCAACTGTCCACTAGGAAAAGTATAGTCTGCAGGTAGCCGCAAAGTGATACTCTCACCATTTTGCATGCATTTTGCCTGTATTAATTTATCCGCTCCCATATCATCTATATAGTCTATTTTTAATTCGATGGATTCAGGGCTTTTTTCAAGACAATACTGAATATGCTCAGGCCTCATCGCCAATGTAAGCGCAGTATTATCCTCGATGATTTCAGTCCACTGAGGAGCAGGATAATCAATTCCAAGGCCGGTTTGTATCGTCTTTGATTTTTTATCATAGGTCCCCATAAAAAAATTAATCGGATAATGTCCTGTAAATCCTGCGACAAACTGAGTTGCGGGATTCTGATAAAGCTCTTGTGGGGTACCTACCTGCTCAACACACCCCTGATTCAGCACCAATACTCGCTCAGCCATTGTCATCGCTTCTGTCTGATCATGAGTTACATATAAACTGGTTGTATTAAGTTGTCGATGTAATTTTTTTATTTCATGACGCATTTCATTACGTAATTTTGCATCAAGATTAGATAAGGGTTCATCGAATAAAAAAACTGAAGGTGAACGCACCATTGCCCTACCCATGGCAACCCTCTGTTTCTGCCCGCCGGACAGTGCGTGAGGTTTTCTTTCAAGATAAGGTGTTAATTGCAGTAATTGAGCAGCATCAGCAACTCGCTGATTAATATCAGCCTTACTGTATTTACGCATTTTCAGGCCATAGGCCATGTTATCGAATACAGTCATATGCGGATAGAGTGCATAATTTTGAAAGACCATGGCCATGTCTCTTTTAGCCGCAGGAATATCATTAACACATTGGTCATTAATTAATATGCTTCCATCACTTACATGATCGAGTCCCGCAATTAATCGCAGTAAGGTTGATTTTCCACAACCAGATGGCCCGACAACCACCATAAACTCACCCTTTTTGATACTCACATTGATCTGATTCAAAATGGATGATGCCCCTACATTTTTTGTAACATCAATTAATTCAACTGTAGCCATGCTTATTTTAATCCTTTTTCGAACCAGCGTTGCGTCAACATGACCACCATGCAAGGTGGCGCGAGGGCTATCAACGCTACGGTCATAATGTAATGCCATTCGGGAACCTGGTCGGCGACCCCGGCAAGATAACGAATGCCCATTACAATGGTTGCCATTTTGGTTTCAGTAGTGATAACTAATGGCCATAAATATTGATTCCACCCATACACAAATAAAATAACAAATAAGGCTGCAATCTGAGTACGTGATAACGGTAAAACAATATCAAAGAAAAAACGTACAGGCCCCGCACCATCCAGTTTTGAGGCATCAACCAGTTCTTTAGGTATCGTCTTAAAAAATTGCCGAAATAAAAATGTTCCTGTCGCAGAGGCAAGTAAAGGTAAAGAAAGTCCACTAAATGAGTTGAGTAAACCAAATGATGCAACAACCTGAAAAGTAGGGACTATCCTTACTTCAACCGGCAGCATCATTGTTGCAAAAATTAGTGCAAAACACGATTTCTTAAATGGGAAATCAAAATAAACAAGAGCAAATGCAGAGCCCAAAGCTAAGATTATTTTTCCAAAAGCAATAGCAAAAGCCATTAACATACTATTCAACAGCATGATAGTAATTGGCTCACCACCAGTAACAGCTATCCCCTGGGTTAGTACTACTTTAAGATTTTTAAAAAAAGAGGCTCCTGGAAATAGAGGGAGCTGAGACTGCATCATTGCACTGCCTTCGTTGCTCGCAGCAACTACAGCAAGGTACAATGGTAACAGCATCAAAACAATAAATAACCCTAAAAAACCATGTGATATCAGGCGATTAAAATAACTCATTCGTAATGCACCTTTTTTTCCAGATATCTGAATTGCAGTAATGAAACAAAAATAACAATACCCATTAACAAAACAGACTGAGCCGAGGAACTACCTAAATCCATTCCTTCAAATCCATCTTGATATACTTTATAAATTAAATTGGTCGTACTATTTCCAGGCCCGCCGTGAGTCATTACCTGAATAATGCCAAATGTATCAAAAAAGCCATAAATCAAATTCATGATCAAAAGAAAAAAGGTAGTAGGAGACAGCAAAGGAACAATAATCTGCCAAAACCGCCGAAATGGAGTTGCACCATCAATAATGGCCGCATCAATCAGCGTTTGTGGAATGGCTTTAAGCGCAGCAAAATAAAATAAAAAATTATAACTAAACTGCTGCCAGCTTGCAGTTAAAATAACAACCAGTAAGGCCTGGTGCGCATTGTTAATGTAATCAAAATGAATCCCTATCGATTCCAAAAAATGAGTCAACCATCCTAATGTCGGGTGGCAAAGAAAACGCCAAAGTATTGCAGCAACAGCTGGTGCTATAGCATAGGGCCAGATGAGCAATGATTTATATACACCCTGACTTTTAGTTCTATTGCTTACCAGTGTCGCTAACAGAAGTCCTGAACTCATAGTAAGTACAGTGACACTAATAGCTATAACAAAAGTAAACCATACGGCTTTTACATAACCAGGATCTTGAAACAGATCTATAAAATTAGTCAATCCCGCAAAATGCTGATGCAAGCCAAAGGCATCCGTATAAAAAAAAGATTGAATAAACGCGCTGCAAGCAGGCCAAATAAAAAATATAACGGTCACAAGAAGTTGAGGGACTATAAATAGCCATGCATAAAAACTTTGCTGATTAAATTTAGACATTAGCCAACCATAATGCGGTTAATGATGTAATAATAATTACAACATCTCAAATGAAGATTATATAGCGATTTCGAATTAATTTGCGAGCGCTAATCACGATAATATTAGGCTCTGTTGGCATTTGAGTTTAAAATCCAGACTTACCGAGCCTTATTAGCAGTATCTACTACTCTCACAGAAAAAGCCTGGACCTAGGGTTTGAGATGCAATGTCACAGCGCCAAGTATGTCAATTATCAATAAAAGCTTTATCGCCTCAGGCAACTTATTTCATAGGATTTCTGATTTAACATTCCATACACCTTAAATATAAACGATGTTCTGTATTGCGACTTTGTAAAATACAGTCTACGTTTCATATATGAGTAAGGAGAATATTAATGGCAACTCGAATCCCCTCTTCTAGACGAATAAAAAGCTTCAAAAAAAGGCGTCTTCCTTTTGAATGCGTAGCCCTTGTGTTACAAGGAGGAGGTGCTCTAGGTTCATATCAGGCAGGAGTTTATGAAGCCTTGGCAGAAGTTGAATTATATCCTGACTGGATTGCAGGAATTTCGATAGGAGCTATCAATGCAGCAATTATCGCGGGAAATCCTCCTAAAGAAAGGGTAGCAAAACTCAAAGGATTCTGGGAAGCAATTACTGCCAATCCCGGTTGGAGTTTGGCAACCATGTTTGAAAATATGCCTTACGAAGATAACCTGGGACGCAGTTTATTTAATAAAATGAGTGCTCATTTTACTCTGATGACAGGTGCCCCAGATTTTTTTACACCACGCACTCTGCACCCTGTTCTCTGCCCGGAAGGCACAATAGAGGCTACCAGCTTTTATGATACCAATACATTAAAAAATACCCTTGAGCGTTTTGTAGACTTTGACCGCATCAATCATGGAGAGTCGCGCTTTAGCGTAGGCGCAGTAAATGTAAGCACTGGAAATTTTATTTATTTTGATAACACATGCCATGAAATCCGACCGGAACATATAATGGCAAGTGGTTCATTACCGCCAGGCTTCGCGGCTACTGAAATTGATGGCGAATTTTATTGGGATGGTGGTCTCATTTCAAACACTCCTTTGGAATGGGTAGTAGATGGGCGTGTCAGACAAGATACTCTTGCATTTCAGATTGATCTTTGGAGTGCAAGAGGTGACTTACCAAGAAATCTATCCGACGCAATGACCCGTCAAAAAGAAATTCAATATTCCAGTCGAACTCGTGCCTCAACAGACCGTTTCAAGTATGTTCAACGAGTACGCTGTGCCCTAGCTAATTTGATTTCCAAATTACCGCTGGAATTACAACATGATGAAGACGTAGAATTACTTAAAAAAGTCGCAGATCATAAAGTGTATAATATTATTCAGCTCATTTATCGAGCGCGTAAGTATGAAGGTTTTTCTAAAGACTATGAGTTTTCTCGTTTGAGTATGAAAGAGCATTGGCAAGCAGGTTATCAGGACGCGGCAATTGCTTTGCAACATCCTGAGATATTCAATCGTCCAGATAATATAGAAGGAGTTTCTACTTTCGATTGCTCAAAAGATCTAAAACTATAATTTCCGAGATGCTCTCATTCGGAATCTTTTACCAAATTTTTAGAATTCAACGTTAATGTTCGTTCTAACAACTGAGTATAAATTGGTTTATTTCGAGCTAATTGCACGATAGTTGTTGAGGTAATACAAGTAATCATCAAGGGCAATATAAGGGAATAATTCTGAGTCATTTCAACGACTAAAACTACACCAGTAATAGGCGATCTGACGGTTGCCGCAAACAATGCCCCCATACCTGCAACTGCAAACATTCCAGGATGAATTGAAGGATCAATATTAAAATATTGAAATAAATGAAACATAGCTAATCCCAACAGAGTTCCCAATGCGAGCATAGGAGCAAAAATTCCGCCAGGAACACCGGTAGAATAGGACAGCATCGTAGTAAAAAACCGGATGACAATCAGAACACATAAAAGACCAAACATCGGAGACATCGTCAGAGCCTGATTGATAATTACATACCCACCACCGACCATTTGGGGATAGCTGTACGCTAAAGAGCCAATTAATAAACCGACTAGCAACACATAATAAATTTTATGCCTTGGACTGACTTTATCTAAAAGACCTAGAATCCTCATTAACGTTACGTTAAACAAAAGTCCTATCAGACCAATAACAATGCCAAATAAACAAAACCACCACAAAGCACTCAAGGTAGGTAATTCGAATAACTGCATTTGAATCGCCGGTTGTGATCCTATAATTACATGCAAAGTAATTGTAGCCATGACGCAACAAATAATTACCATTTTAAAATTAGTAAACGAATAATTAAATTGATTACGCATTTCTTCCATAACAAATAATACACCAGCAAGAGGTGCATTAAAGGCTGCCGCAAGACCAGCTGCAGAGCCCGCAGCAATTAAGGTATCTCGCCTGCGGCGAGGTAGCCGAAGCATATCACCTAACATTTCACCAAGATTTCCTCCCATTTGAATGGTGGGGCCTTCACGTCCAACAACCAGCTTTGATGAGATAGCCAAGATGCCAGAGAAAAATTTAACGGGTATTAACCGCTTCCAAAAAATAGGCCGAATATGAAGCAGAGTGCCTTCGATTTCTGGCACACCACTTCCCGAAGCTTCTGGCGCAATATGTTTCACACCAAGAAAAGCGATTAAAATCATTAACATAGAGACTACAGCTGAAACAATACTCACGGGCCAGCCCTGAGTATGAACGAAGTGGTATAATGATTCCATTAATGCATCAAGCCATCCAATGGCTAACTGAAATAATGATGCTATAGTTCCGGTTAAAACACCTAATATCATCGAAACAGCATATAAAATCAGGATCTTCTTACCCATTCATTCCACCATATTCATTAAATTAGTAATGATTTTAAATCCAGTCTGATCAGTTAATGAAAGAATCGTTTCCGGATGAAATTGCACCGCATGAATAGGTAAATGCCTGTGTGACACAGCCATCACTACGCCATCCTCACTCATGGCAGTTACTTCCAGTTCTTTAGGCATTGCCGATAATCGTGCATAAAGAGAGTGGTATCTGCCTACTTTGATACGTTCACGCAAATGACTAAAAAGACCATCCGATTTTAATATCTTAATTATTGAAGGCTTTCCATGCATAGGGTAATCAAGAACATCCAGTATTCCGCCAAAATGTTCGACTATTCCTTGAAGCCCCAGGCAAACGCCAAAGACAGGAATTGTTTGCCTAATGATTTCATCAAGGGTAGCAGACAAATTAAAGTCACTGGGTTTACCAGGGCCTGGTGATAAAACAACCAGGTCATAATGATTATTCTTTAAATAATTTAAAGCATTGTCATAACGAATAGTGCTGACTTCAGCCCCTGTCTGCCGAATATAATTTGCCAAGGTGTGAACAAATGAATCCTGATGATCAATCAACAATACCTTTTTCTTCCCCCCAGTTAATGGTAACGGATTTTGAGTACCGCTGTTTTTACCCTGGGTATTTTTTAATAGATCTAAAAAGGCTGAGGCCTTCAAACGAGTTTCCTGCTCCTCAGATTCAGGGACTGAATCATAAAGTAGTGTCGCTCCGACCCGAACTTCAGCTATGCCCTTTTCGATACGAACAGTTCTTAATACCAGTCCGGTATTTAAATTTCCATCAAACCCAAACCAGCCGACCGCCCCCGCATACCATTTGCGAGGTGATTTTTCATGTTGTTCTATAAAATTCATTGCCCATATTTTGGGGGCACCAGTAACGGTGACAACCCACATATGAGTTAAAAAAGCATCCACCGCATCAAATTCATCCCTTAGTATCCCCTCGACATGATCAACGGTATGAATGAGACGAGAATACATTTCAATTTGCCGACGCCCAATGACCTTGACGCTGCCCGCTTCACATATTCTGGATTTATCATTTCTATCAACATCAGTACACATAGTTAATTCAGACTCTTCTTTCTCTGAGTCGAGTAAAATCTGAATATTCTGCGCGTCTTCAATGGCATCGGAGCCACGTTTGATTGTTCCTGAAATAGGACAGGTTTCAACTCGACGTCCCTGCACACGAACATACATTTCAGGCGAAGCCCCTACCAGGTATTCTTCTTCTCCCAGATTAATAAAAAATCCATAAGGGGACGGATTAACACGCCTCATTTTATTAAATAATTCAGAGGGCAATTCCGCAAAATGAGAATAAAACGTTTGGCTAGGCACTACTTCAAATAAATCGCCACAAGCAAAGCGTTCTTTAGCCTTGTGTACCACTTCAGCATACTCTCCTTCGGCATGATCACACTCTACGACAGGTTTATTGGGTGCCTGATAAGGAGAATAAACTCCATCTCTTGCCAAAGACTGAGTGGATTTACCTTGATATTGAAAATCATATCGTCTTAAAAAAGCTTCTTCTTTCCTATGGTTGATAATATATATTTCGTCAGGAAGATAGAGAACCATTTCTCTTTGTGAGTCATCTCTTTGCTTGTGTCTGACAAGTTGTTCAAATTGATAGATCAGATCAAATCCAAAAGCGCCGTATAACCCTAAATAAGGCTCCTCATCTGATTTGAAAAAGGCGAGTAATAATCGAATGACATTGAATACTGAAGGCTGATGACTACGGTGCTCTTCACTAAAGACTTCTTGTGAAGGTTTAATTTTGAGCTGCAAAAGATGATTTGAACTCGAAACAGTTTCCAGATGCTCTTGCGTCGATAGTAACGGATTGATACAAGCTAACAATACTTCGCCTCGCTGATTTAATGCTTCAATTTTAATAGAATCATCTTTGCAAACAATGGCTAGAGGCGGATTATAAAAGCCTATGTCCCAACAGGTGTAGCGCCCGGGATATTCGAAGCTTGATGCAAATAATGCACCTCGATGTGAATCAATACGCTGCAGCAAAGACTCAATTCCCTGGCTATAATCCAGAGCTTCCTGAGTAAACTCAACATGAACACCGCCCTGGGTTTTATAATGTTGTAACATGGCTTTAAAACTCAACTATATTATTAATGGACAAGTATTCATTCTACTGTAAAAACATCCGTCTGCAATAATAAGCTGGATAATTCCGTATCCATGGTATTCAAGACTTCATTTTCATCATAATCTCGCTATAATGAGACACTTTCAACCTGGATTCCATTATGACCATATCCACCAAAGATCTGGAAAAAATCGCCCGTTTGGCTTATCTGGATATTGATTCAGAGCATTCGTCTAAGTTAACTCAGGAAATCAGTTCCATAATGGATTTTGTCGAGCAACTGCGCTCAGTAAATACCAATGAAGTAGCTCCGCTTTATCATCCCTTTGCGTTACACCAACGCTTGAGAACCGATGAAGTTACGGAAGCAGACTGTATTGCTGAATTGGAAGCTATTGCCCCAATGTTTGAAGACAATCTGTATTTAGTACCCAAAGTTATAGAGTCAGGTAAATAATCATGGAACATTTTTCACTGAATCAACTGGCACAGGCACTCCGAAATAAAGAGCTATCAAGCGTTGAGCTCACAAAAGCCTGCCTCGATAAAATGCAACTCAATGAGCACCTCAATGCCTTTATAAGTATTGATAAAGAACAAGCCCTGATTGAAGCGCATCAAGCAGATCTGATATTAAAAAAAGGAGAAGGAGGTTCTCTGACCGGGATTCCCATGGCACTAAAAGATCTGTTCTGTACTAAAACCATGAGAACAACCTGTGGTTCCAAAATGTTAGCTCATTATCAATCTCCTTACGACGCTACGATAACAAGCAAATTAAAAAACAAAGGTGCTGTTTTGCTTGGTAAAACTAATATGGATGAATTTGCCATGGGTTCAGCCAATGAAAACAGTTATTTTGGCGCAGTAAAAAACCCATGGGATAACGAGCGCGTACCTGGTGGCTCATCTGGCGGTTCAGCTGCAGCAGTAGCTGCCGGGCTTGTCCCCTACTCTATTGGCTCAGACACAGGCGGCTCCATTCGACAACCAGCGGCCTTTTGTGGCATTAGCGGAATAAAACCAACCTATGGGCTAGTATCCCGTTTTGGAATGGTTGCTTATGCATCGAGTCTTGATCAAGCAGGACCAATGGCCAGAAGTGCAGAAGATCTTGCATTTATATTAGAGGCGCTGACTGGCTTTGATCCACAAGATTCAACTTCTGTTGATAACCCTGTTCCTGACTATATAGCTGAAATTAATAAACCATTAGATAAATTACGAATAGGTCTGCCAACCTGTTTCTTTCAACCAGAAGTAGATCAAGGCATTCAACAGGCTATTCTTCAGGCAGTTAATGAATTTAAACTGCTTGGTGCAGAAATTGTTGAAATGGACCTTGCTCTTCAACCACTATGGGTACCTTGTTATTACGTGATTGCCTGTGCAGAAGCATCCTCAAATCTTTCACGGTATGATGGCATACGGTTCGGACATAGAAGCACTCAAGCATCCAGCCTGATTGAATTAATAACCAACTCACGCAGTGAAGGCTTTGGTGATGAAGTCAAACGCAGAATTATTACTGGAACTCATGTGCTTTCAGCAGGATACTTCGATGCTTATTACGTACAAGCGCAAAAAATTCGCCGCCTGATTCAGGAGGAGTTAACAACTGCATTGAATACTGTAGATGTTATTCTTGGCCCTACTACACCAACCTGTGCGTTTAAACTGGGTGAAAAAATAGCGGATCCAATCCAAAACTATCTTGCGGATGTCTTTACTGTTGCAGCAAACCTTGCAGGACTGCCAGCATTGTCTATACCCGCTGGCTTTGATAAGGGATTACCCGTTGGTCTGCAATTAATGGGAAGACACTTTAGTGAAGGCCGTTTGCTTAATATTGCCCATCACTACCAACAACAGACCAGCTGGCATTTGTCCAGCCCTAACAATAAAGGGTGATTTATGGAATGGGATACTGTAATTGGTCTAGAAGTCCATGCCCAATTAAAAACTAAATCCAAATTATTTTCAGGCGCTTCAACTGCATTTGGAGCGAGACCAAATTCGCATACCTGTTTCATTGACGCGGGTTTACCAGGGGTACTTCCTGTATTAAACCAGCAAGCCGTAGTAATGGCCATCCAATTGGGATTAGCAATCAATGCCGATATTAATGACGCATCAGTTTTTGAAAGAAAAAATTATTTTTATCCCGATTTACCTAAAGGTTATCAAATCAGTCAATTTCAACGACCGATAGTTAGTAATGGGCACTTAAATATCATGCTCGATGACGGCACTATCAAAGTAATTGAGATTGTTCGGGCTCATCTTGAAGAAGATGCAGGAAAATCATTGCATGAAGCACATCAGAATTATACAGGGATAGATTTAAATCGGGCAGGAACACCATTGCTTGAAATTGTAACTGCTCCTTGTATGTATTCAGCAGAAGAAGCCATAAAATATTTAAAAACCTTACATCAATTGGTTCGCTTTCTGGGAATATGTGATGGCAATATGCAAGAAGGTTCATTCCGTTGTGATGTGAATATCTCCTTAAAACCCAAAGATTCAAGCACATTAGGTACTCGAACTGAGCTAAAAAACCTCAATTCATTCCGCTATATTGAAAAAGCAATTGCTTATGAGCAAGCACGGCATCAGGATTTATTGGAACAGGGACAGAAAATTACTCAAGAAACGCGTCTCTATAACCCGGATACTAATTCTACTCATCCCATGAGAGATAAAGAAAATGAAAACGACTACCGTTATTTTCCAGATCCCGATCTGTTGCCCATTGAAGTTACTCGATATCAAATAGCTGAAATTAAAAATAATTTACCTGATTTACCAGCCAAAATTTATCAGCAGTTAAAAAAGACTCCCCTATTAAATGATGAAGATATTAATTTTATTTTATCATCACCAGAAGCTTATCAGTTTTATAAAGAAATCAAATCAATCAGCAAAAGCCCTGAAAAATTAATCATCAACTGGCTCAAAGGTCACTATGCAGCCTTGCTTAATGAGCACAATTTAACGTTTGAAACCCTGCCTGTTTCAGCAAACACCATGGCTAATCTGCTTGATAAAATTCACAACAATGCTCTTTCATCAAATAATGCAAAATTAATTTTCACCAAACTTTGGGAAGGTGAAGACGATGTAGACGCCATCATTCAACGAGAGGGCTACCAACAAATGGAAGATAGCTCTGCCCTTGAAGAAATGATTATTAACGTAATTCAGCAATATCCTGAACAAACAGCAGAATACCGTGCTGGAAAGGAAAAGCTATTGGCATTTTTTGTAGGTCAGATAATGAAACAAACAAAAGGCCAGGCAAATCCAGAACAAATTAATCAGTTATTAAAAAAACACCTTAATACCTGAGACCATTCTCTGAAATTCATATGATGACTTCGTAGATCGGGCCCATGGCCCGACATCTGTTTTAAGCTTGAAACTTGCGCTAATTGAACTTTATTGTTATAGATCCAGGGTCTTTACGGAGCATTCGAAAGTTGTTTATTTACTTAATTTTTAGTTAATAAATGATCTGTATAATTCAAATTATACGAATATCCAGGGGAATTCATATGAGTAAGAAATCATTTAATTTGGTGTACTCCACTCAACCACATAATTCATTCAATTTTTTCCATAATTTAAAAAAAATGAATGAAGTTGTTCTTAAATTTAAAACAGAAGATGTGATAAATGATTTCAATTCAACTGACGAAGCTGAAATTGGACGAGGAAACACATATGCGGTATTTCCTGAATTAGCCCAATTGGTTTAAAATCAAGAAAAAATAACCATGGATGCGTTTAGACACTCCCTGAAAGCAAGAGGAGTAACTGATGTTATTTTTCAAAATAAAATCCTGTCATTAGTTTTGCAAAGTAAAGCTGGATTACAGTTTGCCCTGGGGAATGTACTCAACGGCTTACTAATGGACAATAACCATATGTTTTTAATGCAGTCTGATTATAATGTAAATATTAATGTTATAGATGGACAACATATTAAATTAACATTGGAAGGAAACTGGCGTAACATAAGGAGCGAGACAGATGCTCCTGATTTGAAAGCGGACATAACAGTTGATATCAGTTCTGAAAAGGTTTCTATTGAATCATTTCAAGTGACTCAACTATCGAATAGTCCTGAAACAAAAAGCGCCTTTAAATTTCTTGAAGCAAACCAGGCAGGTCTACTCGAAAAAATCTTTATATTTTT
>NZ_CALMPD010000033.1 GCF_937871865.1 uncultured Legionella sp. | reverse complement strand
CGATGATAGTGTGAGGTCTCCTCATGCGAAAGTAGGTCATTGCCAGGGTTTTATTATTAAAGCGACTTCTGTTGCCAATGAGGCAGCATAAAGCAAGTCGTTAGTGTTAAAAAGTGAAAAGCTTACATGCTGGCGTAGCTCAGTTGGTAGAGCAACTGACTTGTAATCAGTAGGTCCCGGGTTCGATTCCTGGTGCCAGCACCATCTAAGTAGAAAAGAATGTCAACAACAAAACTGTTGACATTCACTTAATCTTAAAAGACAATAGCGTTCTTTTTGGAGGGGTTCCCGAGCGGTCAAAGGGATCAGACTGTAAATCTGACGGCTCTGCCTTCGAAGGTTCGAATCCTTCCCCCTCCACCAGTTTATGAAGAAAGGTTAGAAAGCGGGTGTAGTTCAATGGTAGAACTTCAGCCTTCCAAGCTGATAGCGTGGGTTCGATTCCCACCACCCGCTCCATAATTGTAGTACAAATATTTGCTTGTTCATCTCAAGTCGGCAAGCTGATATGTTAAGCCCACATAGCTCAGGTGGTAGAGCACTTCCTTGGTAAGGAAGAGGTCGTTGGTTCGAGTCCAGTTGTGGGCACCATGTAAATATCAATTAGCAAACGGGGAGACTTTCCGATGGCGAAGGAAAAATTTGAGCGTAAAAAGCCACACGTCAATGTGGGAACAATTGGTCACGTAGATCATGGTAAAACTACGTTGACAGCTGCGATTACAACAATCATGGCGAAAAAATTTGGTGGTACAGCAAAAGCGTACGATCAGATTGATGCTGCTCCAGAAGAAAGAGAGCGTGGTATTACAATTTCTACCGCACACGTTGAATACGAATCAGCTGGCCGACATTACGCACACGTAGATTGCCCAGGGCATGCTGACTATGTTAAGAACATGATTACTGGTGCTGCGCAAATGGATGGAGCGATACTTGTAGTATCTGCTGCTGATGGTCCTATGCCACAAACCAGAGAACACATTCTGTTATCACGTCAGGTTGGTGTTCCATATATTGTTGTATATATGAACAAAGCGGACATGGTAGATGATGCTGAGTTGTTGGAACTTGTTGAAATGGAAGTACGTGATCTGCTAAGCAGTTACGATTTCCCTGGCGACGATATTCCAATTGTTGTTGGCTCAGCGCTGAAAGCACTGGAAGGTGATACAAGTGATATTGGTGTTCCATCAATTGAAAAATTGGTTGATACTCTTGATTCATACATCCCTGAGCCAGTACGTAACATTGATAAATCATTCCTGTTACCGATTGAAGACGTATTCTCTATCTCTGGACGTGGAACAGTTGTTACTGGCCGTGTTGAGAGCGGAATAGTTAAAGTTGGTGAAGAAGTTGAGATTGTTGGTATACATGATACCCAGAAAACAATCTGTACCGGAGTAGAAATGTTCCGTAAACTTCTTGACGAAGGTCGAGCAGGAGATAACGTAGGCGTATTATTACGTGGAACTAAGCGTGATGAAGTTGAGCGTGGTCAAGTATTAGCTAAACCAGGTACAATTAAGCCTCATACCAAGTTTGAAGCAGAAGTATATGTATTATCCAAAGAAGAAGGTGGACGTCACACTCCATTCTTTAATGGATACCGTCCTCAGTTCTATTTCAGAACTACAGACGTAACAGGTACTTGTGATCTTCCTGAAGGAATTGAAATGGTAATGCCAGGAGATAACGTACAATTAGTTATTAACCTGCATGCCCCAATTGCAATGACAGAAGGTTTACGTTTCGCGATTAGAGAAGGTGGCCGTACAGTGGGCGCTGGTGTTGTTGCGAAAATTATAGAGTAAGATGTGTTAAAGTGTGTTGGCATGAATATTTTGTTTCATGCCAATAAAAATTAGGCCAGTAGCTCAATTGGCAGAGTGGCGGTCTCCAAAACCGCAGGTTGGGGGTTCGATTCCCTCCTGGCCTGCCAACTTACCAAGTAAATATGAAAAGTTCTAGCGAAAATCAGATAAACATGAAAGATATAATATCTTGGTTGGCTGTGGTATTCGTTACTGCAGGCGCATTTTTTTGTACCTATTTTTACACTTTATCAGGTCCAATTCAGTCTATGGTTTGGCTAGGTTGGTTCGTATTGACTTTATTTCTAGCTTATCTAACTACAACAGGTAAACAAATATTTTTATTTGCTCAAGAAGCAAAGACTGAATTACTCAAAGTAGTATGGCCTACACGCCAGGAAACAGTTCAAACAACAATTATAGTAATGGTTATGGTTACATTAACTGGATTCATACTCTGGGGAGTTGATTCCATAATGATGTGGTCAATAGCTAAAATAACTCATTTAGGGTGAAGCTGGTGGACGAACACAAATCTAAACAATGGTACGTTGTACATGCCTATTCAGGTTATGAAAATTTTGTTATGCGTGAAATAACATCGCGAGCATTGCACCATAATCTACAAGATAAAATTGGTGAAGTAGTTGTACCATCGGAAGAAGTCGTTGAAATGCGTTCAGGTCAAAAACGTAAAAGTACACGTAAGTTCTTTCCAGGCTATGTGTTAGTCAATATGGTGATGGATGATCAAACTTGGCACATGGTACGAGCAATTCCACGAGTATTAGGCTTTATTGGTGGAACAAGCCAAACGCCAACACCCATTACTGATAAAGAAGCTCGTGCTATTATGCAACGCGTTGAGGATGGAGTGACAAAACCAAGGCCTAAAATATTGTTTGAGCCAGGAGAAGTTATCCGGGTTAAAGAAGGTCCTTTTGTTGACTTCAATGGTGTTGTTGAAGAAGTGAACTATGAGAAAAACAGATTACGAGTAGCCGTACTGATTTTTGGTCGTTCTACTCCTGTGGAGTTGGAATTTAGTCAAGTTGAAAAAACTTAATTAATCAAATGCACTATCCACTAAAGCTGCAGATCAAAATCCAGTCCCAATATCGTTAGATTATAAGAATCTAAGAAAAGCTTTATAAAACCGGGGAGCTAGAACTTAATCAAGGTCTCATATTAATTGATAAAAGCTAGCGCATGACCCATAAGGAGTAAACATGGCAAAAAAAGTAGAAGCATATATAAAATTACAAATTCCTGCGGGTAAAGCAAACCCAAGCCCACCAGTAGGACCTGCTTTAGGTCAACGTGGTGTTAACATCATGGAGTTCTGTAAAGCATTTAACGCGGCAACACAGCAAATGGAACAAGGCTTACCTACTCCTGTTGTGATCACTGTTTATAGTGATCGTAGTTTTACCTTTGTTACTAAAACTCCACCAGCGTCTGTTCTATTGAAAAAAGCTGCAAATATTCAAAGTGGAAGTGGTACACCTAATACTAAGAAAGTAGCTAAGCTACACGTCAGTAAACTTGAAGAGATTGCTAAAACAAAACAGCCAGATCTTACAGCTGCTGATCTTTCTGCTGCAGTTAGAAGTATTGCTGGAACTGCACGTAGCATGGGTATTGACGTTGAAGGTTTAGAATAAGGGGTTACCATGTCAAAATTATCAAAAAAACAAAAGAAGATTATAGAAGCAGTTAAAGTTAATCATTTATATTCTGTTCATGAAGCAGTAACTTTATTAAAGCAATTTACATCAACTAAATTCAAAGAAAGCATTGATATTAGTGTTAATTTAGGCGTAGACCCACGTAAATCTGATCAGGTTGTTCGTTCTTCTACTAATTTACCCAAAGGTACTGGAAAAACTGTACGTGTTGCCGTTTTTGCCCAAGGCGATAATGCTGCGAAAGCTAAAGCTGCTGGTGCTGATATTGTTGGTTTCGAAGACTTGGCTGAACAGATTAAAGCTGGTTCAATGGATTTTGATGTTGTAATTGCAACACCGGATGCTATGCGTATCGTTGGTCAATTAGGTCAAATCCTGGGCCCAAGAGGCTTGATGCCAAACCCAAAAGTTGGAACAGTTACGACTAACGTTGAAGCAGCAGTTAATGATGCCAAGTCTGGTCAGGTTCGTTACAGAACTGATAAGAATGGTATTATCCATTGTTCAGTTGGTAAAGCCGATTTTTCTCCAGAAGATATCCTTGAAAATATTGTTGCACTAATCAGCGACTTGAAGAAAGCAAAACCTGCTTCTTCAAAAGGGCAATATTTGAAGAAAATATCGTTATCTACTACAATGGGGGCTGGATTGCCTATTGATATTTCATCAATAGCTGTGTAATATTACACCCCATTTTTAAGAATTCACGGCATAGATTTGGTTCCATGTCGTCGAAGACCGCAGGTGCTTAAAGCTTAATTTCCTGCGCAGACGGTGAACCGGCTCCTTTTATAAAGAGACGGCCACCATAACTGTCAAGTCCTTGTGATTTGTACAAATTAGGAGGTCAGTAACGTGACATTAAATTTAGCTGCAAAAAAAGCCGTTGTTGAAGAAGTGACTGCAGTCGCATCTAAGGCTATTTCGGCAGTAGTTGCTGATTATCGTGGTTTAACTGTTAATCAAATGACGCATTTACGTAGTGAAGCACGTAAATCTGGTGTTTATCTTCGAGTAGTTAGAAATACTTTAACTCGAAGAGCTTTTAAAAATACCGAATTTGAATGCTTGAACGACTTACTTGTAGGTCCGTTATTTATTGCTTTGTCACTAGAAGCACCAAGTGATGCAGCAAGACTACTTAAAGAGTTTTCAAAGACATTTGATAAGCTTGAGATAAAAGCATTATCAGTAGGTGGAAAAGTTTATGATGCAACGCAAATTGATGCGGTTGCAAGCTTACCTACACGTGATGAGGCTATTGCCAAGTTAATGTATGTCATGAAAGCGCCAATTGAGAAATTTGTCCGTACTCTTGCTGAACCTCACGCAAAACTAGTGAGAACTATAGCAGCAGTAAAAGATAAAAAAGCAGGATAACCCCTTAATCATTAAATAATTTTAAACTAGGAGCTAGTAATGGCTGTGTCAAAAGATGATATTTTAAATACAATTTCCAATATGTCAGTAATGGAAGTTGTTGAGTTAATCGAAGCAATGGAAGAAAAATTCAATGTTTCTGCTGCCGCTGCTGCTGTAGCTGTAGCTGCGCCTGCTGCTGCATCTGCTGCTGCTGAAGAGCAAACTGAATTCAACGTAATTATGACTAGCTTTGGTGCGAACAAAGTTGGCGTAATTAAAGTAATTCGTGGCCTGACTGGACTTGGCTTAAAAGAAGCTAAAGATCTAGTAGAAGGTGCTCCTTCAACTGTTAAAGAAGGTGTATCTAAAGACGAAGCTGCTAGCATTAAGAAAGAGCTTGAAGAAGCCGGTGCTACAGTTGAAGTTAAATAATTAAGTTATAAAAGTAATTTAGGAACCCAGCCATGTTTACATGGCTGGGTTTACGTGTTTGAAGTCATTAATAATTTACAGAGGAATCACCATGGCCGTTGCAGAAGCTAAACCTCAATATTCACATGCTGAGAAGAAACGATTTCGCAAAAGCTTTGGTAAGCAGACCGATAAGATGGCTATACCAAATCTGCTTGAAATCCAACTAAAGTCTTATAGAGACTTTCTCCAAACTGATTCTAAATTAAGTGAACATCTTAATGCCGGTTTGCATGCAGCATTTACATCTGTATTTCCAATTGAAAGTTTTTCAGGTAATGCACGACTCGAATATGTAGGTTATAAATTAGGTGAGCCTGCATTTGACGTAAGAGAATGTAAATTAAGAGGTTTAACTTATTCCGCGCCATTAAGGGTCAAAATAAGACTTGTAGTTCTTGATAAAGATGCAAGCGATGATCCAAAACCAATTAAAGACATTAGAGAACAAGATGTATTCATGGGTGAAATTCCCTTAATGACAGATGTTGGTACATTTGTTGTAAACGGAACGGAAAGGGTAGTTGTGTCTCAATTGCACCGTTCACCAGGTGTTATATTTGAACATGATAAAGGTAAAACACATTCATCCGGTAAATTACTCTATTCCGCAAGAATTATACCTTATCGTGGTTCATGGTTAGATTTTGAATTCGATCCTAAAGATTGTGTTTATGTTAGAATCGATAGAAGACGTAAGCTTCCTGTTAGTATATTACTAAGAGCATTAGGATATGAAGCTGAAGATATTCTGGGTGAGTTTTTTGATGTTACAAGCTGTCATCTGAAAAATGGCGAGTATCACATTGACTTAATACCACAACGTTTACGTGGTGAAATTGCTTCATTTGACATATTAGTTCCTGAGACTGGTGAATTAATTGTAGAGCAAGGCCGAAGAATTACTGCTCGACACATCAAACATATGGAAAAATACCATATGCAGGATCTTGTTGTACCACGTGACTATTTAATTGGTAAAACTCTTGCCAAAAATGTTATTGATACCTTGACTGGAGAGTTCCTTGCTCAGGCTAATGATGAACTCACAGAAGAGCTGTTAGATTCAATGGCAAGTCATGGTATATTGCATATAGACATGATCTACACAAACGATCTTGATCATGGTTCATATATTTCCGATACATTGAAAATCGATCCAACTTCATCTCAACTAGAAGCTTTGGTTGAAATCTATCGTATGATGCGTCCTGGTGAGCCACCTACAAAAGAAGCAGCAGAAGCTTTATTTAAGAATTTATTTTTTGTTGATGATCGTTATGATTTGTCTGCTGTAGGACGAATGAAATTTAATCGTCGTGTTGGCAGGAAAAATGATGATGGCCCTGGCACATTGACTAAAGAAGACATTATGGCTGTTATCAAAACATTAATTGATATCAGAAATGGTATTGGTATGGTTGATGATATTGATCATTTAGGTAATCGACGAGTACGTAGCGTCGGTGAAATGGCTGAAAATCAATTTAGAGTCGGTCTGGTTCGGGTTGAGCGTGCTGTAAAAGAGCGTTTGAGCCTCGCTGAATCTGATAATCTGATGCCACAAGATTTAATCAATGCGAAACCCGTATCTGCAGCAGTTAAAGAGTTTTTCGGCTCAAGTCAATTATCACAGTTTATGGATCAGGTGAATCCATTATCTGGTGTTACTCATAAACGACGTGTTTCTGCACTAGGCCCAGGTGGTTTAACAAGGGAGCGTGCTGGATTTGAGGTTCGTGACGTTCATACAACTCACTACGGTCGAGTTTGCCCGATTGAAACACCTGAAGGTCCAAACATTGGATTAATTAATTCTCTATCTGTTTACGCAAGAACAAATGATTATGGTTTTATTGAAACGCCATGTCGTAAGGTTATTGATGGTCGTGTAACGGATGAGATTGAGTATTTATCTGCAATTGAAGAAGTTGATCAATATATAGCACAATCAAGTGTTTCTCTTGATGAAGCAGGCAATATTCTTGCTGATTTGGTTCCTTGCCGACATCAAAATGAATTCTCACTGACCACGCCCGATAAAATTAATTATATGGACGTGTCACCGAAACAAATCGTTTCTGTTGCTGCTTCATTAATTCCATTCCTTGAGCATGATGATGCGAACAGAGCTCTGATGGGATCAAACATGCAGCGTCAAGCTGTTCCTACTTTACGTTCAGAGAAACCGCTCGTTGGTACTGGAATGGAGCGTATCGTTGCTTCAGACTCAGGAGTTTCCGTCGTGGCTAAACGAGGCGGAATCATCGACTTAGTTGATGCATCTCGTATCGTAGTGCGCGTAAATGATGATGAGACAACTGCAGGTGAAACCGGCGTTGATATTTATAATCTTACTAAATACTTCCGTTCCAATCAGGATACTTGTATTAATCAGCGCCCAATTGTAAGCACTGGTGATGTGATTCAGCGTGGTGATGTTCTTGCAGATGGTCCTTGTACTGATATGGGCGAGTTGGCCCTTGGCCAGAACTTGCTTGTAGCATTTATGCCGTGGAATGGATATAACTTTGAAGACTCCATTCTTCTTTCCGAACGAATTGTACAAGACGACCGATTTACTACAATTCATATTGAAGAGTTAACCTGTATTGCTCGTGATACTAAATTGGGCACAGAAGAGATTACTGCGGATATTCCTAATGTTGGAGAGTCTGCTTTATCAAATCTTGACGAGTCTGGTGTTGTATATATAGGTGCTGAGGTTAATGCCGGAGATATTCTGGTGGGTAAAGTTACTCCTAAAGGAGAGACTCAATTAACCCCTGAAGAAAAGCTTTTAAGAGCAATATTTGGTGAAAAAGCTTCTGATGTTAAAGATTCTTCTTTACGCGTCCCTTCTGGCATGAATGGTACTGTTATTGATGTACAAGTCTTTACTCGAGATGGATTAGATAAAGACGCAAGAGCTAAAAGCATAGAAGAAGAACATTTGGCCCGTGTCCGAAAAGACTTAATTGACGAGCGACGTATTCGTGAAGAAGACATTTATCATCGTGTATTTAATTTACTGATCGATAAAGAAGCTGCTGGTGGACCTGGTAATTTAAGACCCGGATCAACTATCACGCATGAATATTTAACTACCGTGGAACGACAAAAATGGTTTGATATTCGCTTAGATAATGATGCTGTCAGCCAGCAACTGGAACAATTATCTAAACAATTAGAACTCTTATCCAAAGAAATGGAAAAGAGATTTAATGACAGCCGTAAAAAGATAATTCAAGGTGACGATCTTGCCCCTGGAGTTCTTAAAATTGTTAAAGTTTATTTAGCAGTTAAAAGAAGAATACAGCCTGGTGATAAAATGGCTGGTCGACATGGTAATAAAGGGGTTATTTCAATAGTTGTCCCTATTGAAGACATGCCACATATGGAAGATGGTACCGCTGTTGATATCGTACTAAATCCATTAGGCGTACCTTCGCGTATGAATATTGGTCAGGTATTGGAAACACACCTTGGTCTTGCAGCTAAGGGTTTGGGGCATAAAATTGCTCAGTTACTTGACAGCAAGAAGAGTCCAGAAGAAATCAGAGCCTTCCTGCAAAAAATTTATAATCATGACGGAGTACAACGTGTGAACCTGGATTGCCTGGATGACGCGGAGTTATACCGACTGGCAGATAATCTGCGTGCAGGTGTACCTATGGCTACTCCTGTATTTGATGGTGCTTCTGAAGAAGAAATCAAGAGTATGCTTGAGCTGGCTGGATTGTCTCGCAATGGTAAGACGACTCTGATTGATGGCAGAACCGGTAACAAATTTGATAACCCAGTTACTGTAGGGTATATGTACATGTTGAAATTGAATCACCTGGTTGATGATAAGATGCATGCTCGTTCTACAGGTTCATACAGTTTGGTTACGCAGCAACCACTTGGCGGTAAAGCACAGTTCGGTGGTCAGCGCTTCGGAGAGATGGAAGTTTGGGCATTGGAAGCTTATGGAGCTGCGTATACATTACAGGAAATGTTGACTGTTAAATCAGATGACGTTGGAGGTAGGACAAAGATCTACAAAAATATAGTCGATGGAGACCATCGTATGGACCCAGGAATGCCTGAATCGTTCAATGTATTATTGAAAGAAATTAGAGCACTGGGAATTGATATCGAGTTAGATCACGATTAATTGTTCAGCGATACGTACTGACTAACCAATTTTTGGAGGCATAGACTTGGCTACCCTAAGCAACGACCCAATGAGAAAAGCACCTGTAATGAGTGATTTACTCGGTATTCTCAAACAGCAAGGTCAAAGTGAAGAATTTGATGCAATTAAAATTGCATTGGCATCACCTGAGTTAATTCGTTCATGGTCTTACGGAGAAGTAAAGAAACCTGAAACGATTAACTACAGAACATTTAAGCCAGAACGAGATGGTTTGTTCTGTGCGAAAACATTCGGTCCCGTGAAAGACTATGAATGTTTATGCGGTAAATACAAACGCTTAAAACATCGTGGTGTTATTTGTGAAAAGTGTGGTGTAGAACTGGCTTTGGCTAAAGTCAGACGTGAACGTATGGGGCATATCGAACTTGCTAGTCCGGTTGCTCATATCTGGTTCCTTAAATCACTACCATCAAGAATTGGCCTGCTTCTCGATATGACCTTGCGTGATATTGAACGAGTCCTCTATTTTGAAGCGTTTGTTGTCGTCGACCCAGGTATGACAGAACTGGAACGCGGCCAGTTACTAAATGATGAAGTATATCTTGATGCAATGGAACAATATGGTGATGAGTTCGATGCGCGTATGGGTGCAGAAGCAATTCGTGACTTGCTACGTCAAATTGATTTAGAAGATGAAATTAAAAATTTACGTGAAGAATTACCTACCACAAATTCTGAAACTAAAATTAAGAAAATCACTAAACGATTAAAATTACTGGAAGCATTCTATGAGTCAGGTAATAAGCCTGAGTGGATGATTATGGATGTTTTACCAGTTCTTCCTCCAGATTTAAGACCGTTAGTGCCTCTGGATGGTGGACGTTTTGCTACATCTGATTTAAATGATCTCTATCGACGAGTCATTAATAGAAATAACAGATTAAAGCGTCTTCTGGATCTGAATGCACCTGACATCATTGTCCGTAACGAAAAAAGGATGTTACAAGAGTCCGTTGATGCATTGCTTGATAACGGCAGAAGAGGACGAGCAATAACAGGTACCAATAAAAGACCACTTAAATCTCTTGCTGACATGATCAAAGGTAAGCAAGGCCGTTTTAGACAGAATCTTTTAGGTAAGCGTGTTGATTATTCAGGTCGTTCTGTAATCGTTGTTGGTCCTACTTTAAAACTGCATCAATGTGGATTGCCAAAGAAGATGGCATTAGAGTTGTTCAAACCATTTATATTTTCTAAATTAGAATTCAGAGGTTTGGCTACAACAATTAAAGCTGCTAAAAAAATGGTCGAAAGGGAAGAATCAGTGGTCTGGGATATTCTGGATGATGTGATTCGTGAACATCCGATCTTATTAAATAGAGCACCAACACTGCACCGACTTGGTATTCAAGCATTCGAACCCGTACTTATCGAGGGTAAAGCAATACAACTGCATCCTTTAGTATGTACCGCTTATAATGCTGACTTCGATGGAGACCAGATGGCCGTGCACGTGCCATTAACACTCGAGGCCCAATTAGAAGCTCGTTCTTTAATGATGTCTACTAATAATATTCTTTCGCCTGCAAGTGGTGAGCCTATCATTGTTCCAAGTCAGGACGTTGTACTGGGTCTTTATTATCTGACCCGAGAAAAAGTAAACGCTCAAGGCGAAGGAAAAATTTATGCTAGTGCACAAGAAGCACAAAATTTTTATGAAGCCGGTCATCTTGACATTCATGCGAAAATCAAAATTCGCATGCCTAAGGAAGATGATTCTGCTGGACATCATCTAGTAGAAACTACAGTCGGCCGCGCTATTCTTGCTGAAATTTTGCCAAAAGGTATGCCTTTTGCAAACATCAATAGAACTATGACCAAGAAAGTAATTTCTAAGGTTATTGATGGCTGCTACCGTAATTTTGGCTTAAAAGAAACGGTTATATTTGCTGACCAGTTAATGTATACAGGTTTTAAATACGCTTCTCGTTCAGGTATCTCCATAGGTATTGAAGATATGGAAATTCCAGAAGATAAAGCAACTATTATTGAACATGCAGATAACGAAGTACGTGAAATTGAATCACAGTTTCGTTCTGGATTAGTAACCAATGGTGAGCGATACAATAAAGTAATCGATATCTGGTCGAGAACTAATGAATTAGTCGCAAAGTCAATGATGACAAGAATTGCTACAGAAGAAGTCATTAATGCAAAAGGTGATGCAGTAAGACAAGAATCATTTAACCCAATCTTTATGATGGCAGATTCTGGTGCAAGGGGTTCGGCTGCCCAGATTAGACAGTTAGCAGGTATGCGAGGATTGATGGCCGCACCAGATGGTTCGATTATTGAAACTCCTATTACTGCAAATTTCCGTGAAGGTTTGAACGTATTCCAATACTTTATTTCTACTCATGGAGCGAGAAAAGGTTTGGCGGATACCGCGTTAAAAACAGCGAACTCTGGATATTTGACAAGAAGATTAGTTGATGTTGCTCAAGATGTCGTAATCACTGAAGATGATTGTGGCGTTGATACTGGGATTCTAATGCAACCTCTAATCGAAGGTGGAGATATCGTTGAGCCTTTACATGAAAGAGTATTAGGACGCGTAGTCGCTACTGATGTTTATATTCCCAATCAAAGTGAGCCTGTAGTTAAAGCAGGAACGCTGCTTGATGAAGAATGGGTAGAAAGCTTAGAGAAGCAGGGTGTCGACCAAATTATGGTTCGTTCGCCTATTACTTGCCAAACTCGCTTTGGTCTATGTGCTGCGTGTTATGGTCGAGATTTAGCGAGAGGTCATAAAGTTAATACTGGTGAAGCAGTAGGTATTATTGCGGCACAGTCAATTGGTGAGCCTGGAACACAGTTAACCATGCGTACGTTCCATATTGGTGGTGCTGCATCCAGAGCAACTGCAGCCAATAACATCCAAATAAAAACAAAGGGTGTTATTCGCTTGCACAATATTAAAACGGTAACCCACGAGAATAAAAATCTTGTTGCGGTATCCCGCTCTGGTGAAGTAACCATTGTCGATGAATTTGGTCGTGAGAGAGAGCGTTATAAATTACCTTACGGAGCAGTGATTTCTGCTCAGGATAATTCAGCAGTCGAAGCAGGACAGGTCATCGCCACATGGGATCCACATACTCACCCAGTAATTTCAGAAGTAACTGGTAATCTGAAGTTCATCGATTTGATTGATGGTATAACCATGAACAGACAAACTGATGAACTAACTGGATTAAGTAACATCGTGGTAATTGATGCGAAGCAGAGAAGTTCTGCAGGACGCGATTTAAGGCCTATGGTTAAATTGGTTACCAGTGAAGGTGATGATATATTCCTGGCCGGTACAAACGTTCCTGCACAGTATTATTTGCCTGTTGATGCGATCATTAACTTTGAGGATGGCGGCCACGTAGGTATTGGTGACGTTATTGCGCGTATTCCTCAAGAACGTTCCAAGACTCGCGATATTACAGGGGGGCTGCCAAGAGTTGCTGACTTGTTTGAAGCACGTAAACCTAAAGATTCAGCTGTTATGGCTGAAGTTTCGGGCTTGGTTAATTTTGGTAAGGAAACTAAAGGTAAGAGAAGACTGATTATAAACGTCTCTGAAGATCAATGTCATGAAGAGTTGATACCTAAATGGCGTCATATATCAGTATTCGAAGGTGAACATGTTGAACGCGGAGAGTTGATTGCTGAGGGTGCACTTAATCCTCATGATATATTGCGTTTACTTGGTGTTGGGGCATTAGCAAATTACATTGTAAATGAAGTACAGGATGTATATAGATTACAAGGCGTAAAAATTAATGACAAACACATAGAAACAATAGTAAGACAAATGTTGCGTAAACGTGTTATTACTTTTGCCGGAGATTCAAAATTCCTGGTAGGAGAACAGATAGAAGAAAGTGTCATGTTACAAGAAAATGACAAACTTATTGCTGAAGGAAAACAGATTGCCAGAGGTACTCCAATTCTATTGGGTATCACGAAAGCATCTTTGGCAACAGAATCATTTATTTCTGCTGCATCGTTCCAAGAAACAACAAGGGTTCTAACTGAAGCCGCTGTAAGTGGTAAAATTGATGATTTACGTGGCTTGAAAGAAAACGTGATGGTCGGTCGCTTGATTCCAGCAGGAACGGGTTATACTTACCATCAAAGCCGAAAGGCAAAAAGAGCTAAGGCAGCAGCTGGTGGTGAGCATGTTTCGCACACTGTTACTGCGAGTGATGTTGAACACGCATTGAGTGAAGCATTAAATGCTGACAATCAAGATCACTAGTCTGGATTCAAAAACGGTAGATTTAAACTTGACAAATCTGCCGTACCTATATAGAATCCGGCCTCCTTATGCATTCGAAATATTCACAAGAGACAGATCGGAGTTAAGTACAAATGGCTACTATTAATCAGTTAGTAAGAAAGCCTCGTGTGGACGTAAAGAAAAAAAGTAACGTACCTGCACTAGAGTCATGTCCACAAAGACGCGGAGTTTGTACTCGCGTTTATACTACTACACCTAAAAAACCTAACTCAGCTATGCGTAAGGTTGCTCGTGTACGTTTAACTAATGGATTTGAGGTTTCATCATATATTGGTGGTGAAGGCCATAACCTTCAGGAGCACTCGGTTGTTCTTATTAGGGGTGGTCGTGTTAAAGACTTACCTGGTGTGCGATATCACACTGTTCGAGGTAGTTTGGATACATCAGGTGTTAACGATCGTAAACAAGGTCGTTCTAAGTATGGTACAAAAAAACCTAAAGATAAAAAATAACTGATTGTAGGAAATAGACATGCCAAGAAGAAGAGAAGTACCGAAACGTGAAATTTTGCCTGATCCTAAGCATCATAGCGAATTGCTAGCAAAATTTATTAACGTATTAATGGTCAGCGGAAAGAAATCTACTGCTGAGAAAATTATTTATGGTGCACTGACAGTTCTGGATGAGCGCATAAAGAAAACTAAAAAAACTGATGATGAAAGCGGTGAAGCTGGTTCAGGAAGCAACGCTGGAACAGTTCTGCGTTATTTTGAAGATGCATTGAACAATGTGCGCCCAAGTGTGGAGGTTCGTTCACGCCGAGTCGGTGGTGCTACTTATCAAGTGCCTGTCGAAGTAAGACACGATCGCAGTATCGCCTTAGGAATGCGCTGGATTGTTCAGGCTGCTCGTTCACGTGGCGAAAAAGGCATGATGCTTCGATTAGCTGGCGAACTGATGGATGCTTTTGAAAGTAAAGGCTCTGCAGTGAAAAAGCGGGAAGATACTCATAAAATGGCAAAAGCCAACCAGGCGTTTGCTCATTTTAGATGGAACTAAAAGAGGATTAGGCCGTGTCAACTCCACTAAAACTGTACAGAAACATAGGCATTGCTGCACACGTTGATGCCGGAAAAACCACAACTACTGAGCGTGTATTGTATTATACTGGCATGTCTCATAAGCTTGGTGAAGTACACGATGGTGCTGCAACTATGGACTGGATGGTTCAGGAGCAGGAGCGCGGCATAACAATTACCTCGGCGGCTACAACTTGTTATTGGTCCGGAATGGACAAACAATTTGAGCTCCACCGTATTAATATTATTGATACCCCAGGGCACGTAGACTTCATGATTGAAGTGGAGCGTTCTTTACGTGTACTGGACGGTGCTATTGTTGTTTTTGATTCTGTTTCTGGAGTTGAGCCTCAATCAGAAACTGTGTGGCGTCAAGCAAATAAATACGGTGTACCCAGAATCGTGTTCGTTAATAAAATGGACAGAGTTGGGGCTAATTTCCATCGTGTTGTGACACAAATCAAACAACGACTGGGAGCAAATCCAGTAGTTGTTCAGATTCCTATTGGTGCGGAAGAAGCTTTTAAAGGTGTAATTGACATCATTAAAATGAAAGCGATCCACTGGGATGAAGAAAATAAAGGTATGACCTTTAATTACATTGATATTCCAGCAGAACTGATGAATGAATGCGAAGAGTATCGTGCATTGATTATAGAGGCCGCAGCAGAATCTTCCGAAGAGTTAATGACCAAGTATCTCGAAGGGAAAGAATTTACTGAAGCAGAAATTAAGAAGGCCATCCGTCATTTGACCGTGACTAATAAAGTAGTTCCTGTCTTTTGTGGTTCTGCCTTCAAAAATAAAGGTGTTCAGGCTGTACTTGATGGCGTCATTGAATATTTACCTTCCCCAACAGATATTCCTGATATTCAGGGCGTTGATGAAGACGGTAATGAAACGCATCGTAAAACCAGTTATGATGCTCCATTTTCAGCTTTGGCGTTTAAAATTGCTACAGATCCTTTCGTAGGTACCTTAACTTATTTTAGAGCTTACTCTGGAATATTAAAATGTGGTGACACTGTATATAACTCTGTAAAAGGTAAAAAAGAACGTATCGGCCGTTTATTGCAAATGCATGCAAACTCTCGAGAAGAAATTAAAGAGGTTCGAGCAGGAGATATCGCTGCTGCAGTTGGATTAAAAACAGTGGTAACTGGTGATACACTCTGTGATCAAGATAATATCGTTATATTAGAAAAAATGGATTTTCCAGATCCAGTGATTGCAGTAGCAGTAGAACCGAGAACTAAAGCAGACCAGGAAAAAATGGGAGTCGCTTTAGGAAAATTAGCTCAGGAAGATCCTTCTTTCAGAGTACATACTGATGAGGAGTCCGGTCAAACAATCATTGAAGGTATGGGGGAGTTGCATCTGGAAATCATTGTTGACCGAATGAGGCGAGAGTTCAATGTTGAAGCGAATGTAGGTAAACCACAGGTTGCTTACCGTGAGACCTTGAAGCAATCAGTGGAGCAAGAAGGTAAGTTTGTAAGACAATCAGGTGGACGGGGTCAGTATGGTCATGTCTGGTTGAAAATTGAACCTCAAGAAGCTGGTAAAGGATATGAATTTATCAATGAAATCGTCGGTGGAGTGATTCCTAAAGAATACATCCCCGCGGTTGACAAGGGCGTTCAAGAACAATTACAAAATGGCGTTATTGCCGGTTATCCGGTAGTAGATGTAAAAGTAACTCTATTTGATGGATCATTCCATGAGGTAGATTCTAGTGAAATGGCGTTCAAAATTGCTGGGTCTCAGTGCTTCAAGCAAGGTGCTTTAAGAGCCAAGCCAGTATTGCTTGAGCCAATCATGGCTGTTGAAGTTGTAACCCCAGAGGACTATATGGGTGATGTTATGGGTGACCTAAACAGACGCCGAGGACTGGTTCAGGGGATGGAAGACTCTCCGGCAGGTAAAATTGTTAGAGCAGAAGTTCCACTTGCAGAGATGTTCGGTTATTCAACTGATTTACGTTCTGCTACTCAAGGAAGAGCAACGTATACGATGGAATTTTCTAAGTATGCTGAAGCACCTAATAATATCGCTGAAGCAATTATCAAGAAACAATAAAAGTTAATGAGGTTATTGAAATGGCTAAGGAAAAATTTGAACGTAAAAAGCCACATGTTAATGTGGGAACAATTGGTCACGTAGATCATGGTAAAACTACGTTGACAGCTGCGATTACAACAATCATGGCGAAAAAATTTGGTGGTACAGCAAAAGCGTACGATCAGATTGATGCTGCTCCAGAAGAAAGAGAGCGTGGTATTACAATTTCTACCGCACACGTTGAATACGAATCAGCTGGCCGACATTACGCACACGTAGATTGCCCAGGGCATGCTGACTATGTTAAGAACATGATTACTGGTGCTGCGCAAATGGATGGAGCGATACTTGTAGTATCTGCTGCTGATGGTCCTATGCCACAAACCAGAGAACACATTCTGTTATCACGTCAGGTTGGTGTTCCATATATTGTTGTATATATGAACAAAGCGGACATGGTAGATGATGCTGAGTTGTTGGAACTTGTTGAAATGGAAGTACGTGATCTGCTAAGCAGTTACGATTTCCCTGGCGACGATATTCCAATTGTTGTTGGCTCAGCGCTGAAAGCACTGGAAGGTGATACAAGTGATATTGGTGTTCCATCAATTGAAAAATTGGTTGATACTCTTGATTCATACATCCCTGAGCCAGTACGTAACATTGATAAATCATTCCTGTTACCGATTGAAGACGTATTCTCTATCTCTGGACGTGGAACAGTTGTTACTGGCCGTGTTGAGAGCGGAATAGTTAAAGTTGGTGAAGAAGTTGAGATTGTTGGTATACATGATACCCAGAAAACAATCTGTACCGGAGTAGAAATGTTCCGTAAACTTCTTGACGAAGGTCGAGCAGGAGATAACGTAGGCGTATTATTACGTGGAACTAAGCGTGATGAAGTTGAGCGTGGTCAAGTATTAGCTAAACCAGGTACAATTAAGCCTCATACCAAGTTTGAAGCAGAAGTATATGTATTATCCAAAGAAGAAGGTGGACGTCACACTCCATTCTTTAATGGATACCGTCCTCAGTTCTATTTCAGAACTACAGACGTAACAGGTACTTGTGATCTTCCTGAAGGAATTGAAATGGTAATGCCAGGAGATAACGTACAATTAGTTATTAACCTGCATGCCCCAATTGCAATGACAGAAGGTTTACGTTTTGCAATTAGGGAAGGTGGCCGTACAGTAGGCGCCGGTGTTGTCGCTAAAATAATCGAGTAATTATAATGAGTAGCAATCAAAACATTAAAATAAGATTAAAATCCTTTGATCATCGGTTGATTGATATATCAACACGAGAAATCGTTGAGACTGCTAAGCGTACTGGTGCCCAAATTCGTGGCCCAATACCTTTGCCTATCCGAAAGGAAAAAATTACAGTATTGATTTCACCGCACGTTAATAAAGATGCTAGAGATCAGTATGAATTACGTACTCATAAACGCCTGGTCGTTATTGTTCATCCAACTGAAAAAACAGTAGATGCATTGATGAAGTTGGATCTGGCTGCTGGGGTTGATGTTCAGATAAGCCTTGATGACTAAATGTTAGGGTGAAGGATATTAAAGAGGTGTTACAATGATGATCGGTTTATTAGGTCGTAAAATCGGCATGACGCGTGTCTTTACAGCAGAAGGGGTTTCAATACCTGTTTCTGTTGTTGAAGTACATCCAAATCGGGTTTCCCAAATTAAGACTGCTGAAAATGATGGTTATTTAGCTGTGCAGTTAACTGGCGGAACCAAAAAAGCAAGTAAAGTTAGCAAGCCTTTGGCTGGGCACTTTGCAAAAGCAGAAATCGAAGCTGGTGATATGCAGGTAGAATTCCATGTTGATTCTGAAGATGCATTTTCACTAGGTCAGGTTATCTCTGTTGCTGACGTGTTTACTGCTGGACAATATGTAGATGTTTCTGGTGTCACTAAAGGTAAAGGTTTTGCCGGAACCGTTAAAAGACATAATTTCAGAACTCAAGATGCAACACACGGTAACTCCAGATCACACCGGGTGCCAGGTTCAATAGGTCAAAACCAGACTCCAGGTCGTGTTTTCAAAGGTAAGAAAATGGCTGGACACATGGGGCATGTTCGTTGTACGACTCAAAGTCTGGAACTTGTTCGAGTTGACGCTGATAGAAACTTACTACTGATTAAAGGTGCAATCCCTGGAGCACCAGGTACACGAGTAGAAATTAAGCCTGCGACCAAAAAGCAAGCAAGAGGTGAGTGATGGAAATTACTACTATAGATACAAAAGCACAATTGCAACTGAATAAAGAAGTATTTGCCTACGCATACAATGAAGGCTTAGTTCATCAGGCAGTTGTTACTTATATGAATAATGCACGAAGTGGTAACAGTGCTCAAAAAACACGCTCTGAAGTTCGGGGCGGTGGAAAGAAGCCATGGAACCAAAAGGGAACTGGTAGAGCGAGAGCTGGTACCATTCGTAGCCCGATTTGGAGAAGTGGTGGAGTAACTTTCGCATCTAAAAAGAGAGATTACTCACAAAAACTTAATAAAAAAATGTACAAACGCGCATTACGTAGTATAATCTCCGAACTTTGTCGTACAGGCAACCTGGTAGTCGTTAGTGATTTCCAATGTGAGAGCCATAAGACTAAAGATTTTATCAACAAAATGAATCAGATGAATATTAAAAATGCACTGATTATTATGAATGAAGTTGGTGAAAGCGAATATTTAGGTTCTAGGAATCTAATTGACTACGATATCTGTGATGTTACAACTATAGATCCTGTTTCCTTACTCAGATTTGAAAAAGTTGTTGTTACAGAAGCTGCAATTAAAAAAATTGAGGAACAGTTACAATGAATGCTGAGAGATTGATGATGGTTCTTCGTGAACCACATACTTCTGAAAAGGCTACTGTTATGGCCGATAAGTTTAAACAGTTCACTTTTAAAGTATTAAAAAGTGCAACTAAAACTGAAATTAAAATGGCTGTGGAGCACATATTTAACGTTAAGGTTAAACGTGTTTCAGTAATCAATGTTAAAGGTAAATCAAAACGCTTTAAACAAACCAGTGGTAAAAGAAGTGACTGGAAGAAAGCATTTGTATCCCTTCACGCTGATCAAGATATTGACTTTACAGTTACCGAATAAGGCAGATTAAGATGGCATTATTAAAATCTAAACCGACTTCGCCCGGTAAACGTGGCGAAATACGTGTTGTTCATCACAATATCCATAAAGGAAAGCCACATGCTGCGCTAGTTGAAAAACTAAAAAAGTCAGGTGGTAGAAATAATCATGGTCGTATCACCGTAAGACATATAGGTGGCGGACAGCGTCAGAAATACAGACTTATTGATTTCAAAAGAGATAAAGATGGTATTCCAGGACGAGTAGAACGATTAGAGTATGATCCAAATAGAACGGCTCTCATTGCTTTAATTGCTTACACAGATGGAGAAAAAAGGTATATAATAGCGCCTTCTAATTTAGAAGCTGGTGCTACTGTTGTTAGCGGAGCAGATTCACCTATAAGTGTAGGTAATTGTTTGCCACTTAAGAACATACCTGTAGGTACTACTATACACTGTGTTGAAATGAAAGCAGGTAAAGGTGCCCAGATGTTAAGAAGCGCGGGATGTAGTGGTCAAATCGTTGCAAAAGAAGGTATTTATGCAACGTTGAGATTACGTTCTGGCGAAATGCGTAAAATACATGTTTTATGCCGAGCTGTTATTGGTGAGGTAAGTAATAGTGAACATAGTCTACGCTCTTTAGGTAAAGCAGGAGCTAATCGTTGGAGAGGAATTAGACCAACGGTACGTGGTGTTGCAATGAACCCTGTTGATCACCCGCATGGTGGTGGTGAAGGTCGTACTTCAGGTGGGCGTCATCCAGTGTCACCTTGGGGAGTTCCGACTAAAGGATATAAAACCAGAAGTAATAAACGTACTGATGGCTTTATAGTCAGACGGCGTAAAAAGAAATAATTATTGAGAGGATATCAAGTGGCTCGTTCAATTAGAAAAGGTCCATTTATTGACCATCATTTGATCAGCAAAGTAGAAGCTGCAATCGAATCAAATTCAAAAAAACCAATTAAAACTTGGTCTAGACGTTCGACAATCGTTCCAGAAATGATTGATTTAACAATAGCTGTGCATAACGGCAAAGATCATGTTCCTGTATATATTACAGATAATATGGTTGGTCATAAACTAGGTGAGTTTGCCATGACTCGTACATTCAAAGGTCATTCTGGCGACAGAAAGGCTAAAGGCAAGTAAGAGGTTATGATGGAAGTTACAGCTAAGTTAAAAGGCGCTCCTTTATCTGCTCAAAAGGGCAGATTAGTAGCCGATATGATACGTAATATGAACGTGTCTGGTGCACTTGATGTCCTCAAGTTTACACCAAAAAAAGGTGCTCAATTAATGCTTAAATTATTAGAGTCAGCAATTGCGAATGCTGAGAATAATAACGGAGCAGATATTGATGATCTAAAAGTAGGTATGGTATGCGTTGATGAAGCAGCAACTTTAAAACGTATTAGTCCCAGAGCTAAGGGTCGTGCAAACCGCATTTGCAAACGTACCTGCCATATCACGATTAAAGTGTCTGACGAGGAATAGCAATGGGACAAAAAGTCAATCCAATAGGCATACGCCTTGGTATTATAAAAGATTGGAACTCTAAGTGGTTTGCTAGCAAACGCTATGCAGAGTTCTTAATCCAAGATATTAAGCTTCGTACTGAACTTAAGAAAAAATTAATGGCAGCAGCAGTGAGCCGAATCTTAATTGAACGCCCTGCTAATAATGCTGTTGTAACCATCCACACTGCTAGACCTGGTGTAATTATCGGCAAAAAAGGTGGTGGAATTGAGACATTACGAAAAGAAATTTCAGCCAAACTTGGTGTTCCTGTTCATTTGAACATTGAAGAAATCAAGAAGCCAGAATTAGACTCAACTCTTGTTGCTGAAGGTATTGCACAACAGCTTGAACAACGTGTTATGTTCCGACGCGCTATGAAGCGAGCGGTTACTTCTGCACTTAAAGCTGGTGCGAAAGGTATTAAGATTTGTGTAAGTGGTAGATTGGGTGGAGCTGAAATTGCTCGATCTGAATGGTATAGAGAAGGTCGTGTTCCATTACACACTTTTAGAGCTGATATTGATTATGGCACAGCTGAATCTAAAACTACCTACGGAATTATTGGTGTTAAAGTCTGGATCTTCAAAGGTGAAGTATTGCCTCAAAAGAAAAGAACATCTGACAGCGCCCAGTGAGTGAGGAATAAGTATCATGTTACAACCAAAGCGTACTAAATACCGCAAACAGATGAAAGGCCGTAACAGAGGTTTAGCCTTACGCGGTAGCAAAATTAGTTTCGGTGAGTTTGGTCTGAAGGCGTTAGAGCGTGGTCGTTTAACTGCTCGACAAATTGAAGCAGCTCGTCGAGCAATGACACGTCACATTAAACGTGGTGGAAAAATTTGGATTAGAGTATTTCCTGATAAGCCTATCACACAAAAGCCTTTAGAAGTAAGACAAGGTAAAGGTAAAGGAAGCGTTGAATATTGGGTTGCTCAAATTCAACCTGGTAAAGTTTTATTTGAAATGGAAGGTGTATCAAAAGAGCTTGCTATGGAAGCTTTTGACCTTGCAAAAGCAAAACTTCCTTTCAAGGTAACCTTTGAAGAAAGGACGGTAATGTAATGAAAAAGCTA
>NZ_CALMPD010000032.1 GCF_937871865.1 uncultured Legionella sp. | reverse complement strand
GGAATACTTCATGTTTTCGGCTACGAGTTTAAAGATAATATTTGCCATATCCATTTACATAGTAATAATCATTGCAGGTTGGTATCCGTTCAAAAAACGTATAAAAGATGATCAGCACATTGATTTTCCAATTGGAGAAACTTTGGCAACAGGTGTTTTTTTAGGAGCAGCCCTTCTGCATATGCTGCCTGAATCAAATACTTTGTTTAAAAGCATGGGCTATGATTATCCCTTTGCATTTATCATTACCGGGGCAGTGTTCTTAATCTTCCTTTGGTTTGAACATTTAGGCAAAGAATTATATCACCACCATAGTTCTGAACATCCTGCATTTGCCATATTGGCCTGGGCAATGCTTTCTGTGCATTCTATTATGCTAGGAGCTGCTCTTGGATTGGCTCAATACAACTCAATGATCATCATGTTATTTTTAGCGATAATCACTCATAAATGGGCTGAAAGCTTCGCAATTGCTGTCCAGTTAAATAAAAGCTCCATGAGTACCAATAAAAGCATGATATTTTTCATTTTATTTAGTTTTATGACTCCGCTAGGAATCTATCTTGGATGGTACTTTGGTCAAGGAATAGAAACAAACTCCGTATTTGATCCGATATTAATAGCCGCATCAGCTGGTACATTCCTATACCTAGGTACTCTGCATGGATTAGAACGCTGTGTGATGGTGGAGCGCTGCTGTAATCTAAGTGATTTCAGCTTCGTAATAATTGGTTTCTTGCTTATGGCATCGGTAGCGATTTATGTTTAAATTTTTACAACATAAGCCATTGATTCTGGCATCAGGTTCTTCAATTAGACTTAAATTACTTGATACGCTTGGGCTGGATTTTTTAGTAATCCCCTCAAATGTAGACGAAGATGCAATAAAAAAAATCCATCAATCGGATAATCATCTCGATCTTGGCTTCGCTTTAGCTAACAGTAAAGCTTTGGAAGTGAGTAAGCGTTATCCGGAGCACTATGTGATTGCTGCAGACCAACTCTGCGTTATAGGCAAAAAAATTTTGGATAAACCTTTAAATCACCAAACCGCAATTGAACATCTGCGCCTGTTAAGCGGCAAAAAACACCAACAAATAGCCTGCCTTTGTATTGCCAAAGACGATAAAATTCTCTGGTACCACCATGAGATAGCAAATTTAACGCTTCATTACCTGAGTGAACACACTATTGAAGCTTATCTGCAAAGTGAAAAACCCTATCAAAGTTGCGGAGCCTATCAATATGAGAGCAAAGGTAAATGGTTGTTCAAGGAAGTAGACGGCAATGAGGACACAATTCTGGGTTTACCACTGCTCCCATTGGCCAATGCATTACTCAGCCTTGGTGTAGTAACTATTTAATATTTTTAATTACAATCAGGAATTAATATGCAAATAGCAAAAATTCAAGCTCGTGAACTTTTAGATTCTCGTGGCAACCCAACGGTTGAAGCAGATGTAGTGCTAGATAATGGTATAGTAGGAAGAGCCAGTGTACCATCTGGTGCATCCACAGGAAGTCGTGAGGCTTGTGAGCTTCGTGATAACGATCCAAAACGTTATAATGGTAAAGGAGTACAGCAAGCGGTTTCGCATGTAAATAATGAAATTAACGCAGCACTTAAAGGTTCGAACGTAGAAGATCAAGAAAAACTAGATCATAAATTATGTGAACTGGACGGAACAGAGAATAAATCGCGCTTAGGTGCCAACGCCATTCTTGCCGTTTCATTAGCCAGTGCCAGAGCAAGATCACTCTCTCATCGTCATCCCTTATTTGTGGACTTGAATCAAGGCGAACAGATGTCTATGCCTGTACCTATGATGAATATACTCAACGGCGGTGCTCATGCGGACAATAATGTGGATATACAGGAATTTATGATTCTACCTATAGGGGCACAAGATTTTCCTACAGCACTACGTATGGGAGCTGAGGTGTTCCATGTCCTGAAATCTGTTCTAAAGAAACAAGGCTTGAGTACTTCCGTTGGTGATGAAGGTGGTTTTGCTCCTGATATTAAATCGAACAGACAAGCTCTTGATATGCTAAGTGAGGCTGTTGAAAAGGCGGGTTATCGTCTGGGCAAAGATATTGTATTTTCTCTAGATGTTGCTGCATCTGAGCTTTATGAGCACGGCACATACCATATGGCTTCAGAAAATCAAAAATTCAGCTCCATTCAACTGATTGACTATTATGCAAATCTTGTTTCCAGTTATCCTATTGTCAGCATTGAAGATGGGCTGGATGAACAAGACTGGGCAGGGTGGAAATTATTAACCGAACGCCTTGGAGCGACGACTCAGCTTGTTGGTGATGATTTGTTTGTAACCAATCCTAAAATATTGCAAGAAGGGATAGCTCAGAATATTGCCAACGCTATCTTAATCAAAGTAAATCAAATTGGAACATTAAGCGAAACCAGACAGGCAATTAAACTGGCTCATCAAAACGGCTATCGCTGTGTTATGTCTCATCGTTCCGGAGAAACGGAAGATACTTTTATTGCAGATCTTGCGGTAGCTACAGGCTGTGGACAAATTAAAACGGGTTCTTTATGCCGTACTGATCGTACCGCAAAATACAATCAACTTATCCGTATCAATGAATACTCTACTCTACCCTACGCAGGGATGAGCATCATGAGTCGATAATCAGATAACCGCCTTCTCCCAAATCAGAGGAAGGCGGCTCAATTTGTTCTGTTCATCAAATCTATAGATAAGTCCATAATAGGATGGTTTTATAAATAAAAAAGCTGATTTAGCTCTTTCAGATATTGCTCCAGCGTGCAATAAGGTAATACAATAATCATTAGAAACATCAAAAGACAGAAATTATGCGCCCCATATTCATTATCTTGATTATTGCTTTAGTTGTACTACAACATAAGCTTTGGCTAGGTGATGGTAATGTCATCCAGTGGATAAATCTTGAAAAAAAGCTTGAAGATCACCGGCAGGAAAACAATAAATTAGCCACTCGAAACCGAGCTATGGAAGCAGATATTCGAGAGCTAAAAGGAGGTGATCAAGCACTTGAAGAGCAAGCTCGTCACGAGCTAGGAATGATAAAGGAACATGAAGTATATTATCAATTTGTTGATTAACACATCATGTTCAAATAGATAGTTCCTACTCCCTCACGCTCGCTAATACACTAAAACACTGTTTAACGCAAAGTTAAGTTGACAGAATCCTTTTCCTGTGAAGACTGTTTTTCAACCTTAGAAAAAAAACTGCTTTTACAAACTAAACTTTGAATTTTGACCACCACTTCCTTACTATGAGTTATATCTTCGCCACCATAACGATGTTCCGAGAGCATTTGATCATTAGTTTGATCCGCATTAGCATTTGCTTTTGCCTTTAACCAGCTATCAATAGTTTTTTCGTACCCTTCTTTATCTTGGGAAGCTTTGGACAATTGATCAGACAAGCTCATGAATGCTTCTTGTTTTTGACTGCGATCTGGGCCTGATAATATCCAACCCGAATTATGAATTTCTTCATCGACCAACTTTCTTACTTGTTGGCAAGCGAAAAACTCTTTAAATTTATCTAAAGAATGTTCCTGATGTTTTTGAGTAAACAGAACTACCCATTTGGCATAATGAACCAAACTCTGCATGTGTCCATGCAGGTTTCTTTTTCCTAGTTCTTGCTCCATCTCATTTAAACAATGTAATAAGCGTTTTGGATCATTATCACAATCGGAAATCATATCTCTGTAACGTTGCAGATTTTGTTTTTCGTAACTTCGTGTAAAGAAGGTATACCAAGGACTATGATAAGCATCCAAAAATTTAAGTATGATTTCAGATGTGCCTACCTTACGGTTTTGGCTTAAATTAATATGCTCGTTCAACAGATTATCTAATTCAACTAAAGAGCGCCTGTTTGTAATGAGGCTTCTGTGTTGGAACGATTGAGCCAGTCCTTCTTCCTGCGTAGAATAAAGCGCTTGCCTTTGCCCTATTTTAGGTATGATTACAGAACTTTGGATTAAATCAACAATATGCTCTTTAGTTAATGACTTATTGTCCTCACCAAAAACCATTCCTTGAGCCAAAGCCATAATACCTTGATAAGCCTCCTTCTCATGAGTAGGCAAATGGATATTTTGCCATTCCTCTCCTTCTTTAAATGCCCCCACTACCCGCTGATAACTGAAATTGGTGTCTTTAAGACGTAAATTACCCAATTTAAAAGTGGCTGTATGATTATAAATGGTTTTAACTTGTTTAATATGTTCCAGGAATTCTTCCAGACTAGGATTAGCCCCGTTATTAGCTGATTTCATTTTTTCATAATGTGCTGATAACATTTTAAAGTGCATCCAGATCCCATCTGCAGAAGATTGGTGTGTAGACTCCATGTCCTCCCTTCGTTCATCTGGCCCTCCTGGCTGAATAGAGGTTTTAATATTAAATTTGGCAAACAATGGATCTACATTTACATCATCCATGAAGGCTGTATCTCCGGCAAAATAAATATCACCTTCCATGGCCGGTGACTGCAACACATAACCATTAAATGCAGATTTATGTGCATCCATTAGACCTCTCCCAGACCAGTGTCTGGCAGGTACAGCGGTTAACCTCAATAGTTCAATACTCCCATCTTTAATGGTTGCCTCTTCCCAAGCTTCCAATTCCACAACGTCAGTAAAACCCTGATCAGTAAACAATTTTTTATCACCTTTGGGAACTATCATTTTAGGATTTTGTTTTAATAAACGTTGTAAGGTTTCTTCAGAATGATGATCTCTATGATTATGAGACATGATGACCACGTCTACTTTTGGCAACCGCTTATCTCCTTCACCATCAATAAGCTTGCCTTCTTTAGTCATCCGAGGATAAATCACCGGTGCCATGTCCCCTTCGAAGGGATCTGTTAGTACATGTAAAGGTTTGCCATTAGGGGTTGGAATAACGAAAAAATTAGAAGCATGGCCTATCCAATAATGGACGGTTTTATCCGTTTCCGGATCAATAGGCGTATCATGAAGATAGATGTCGCTGTCTAAATAATCATGCTCGCTATATCGCGCTGTTTCAAATATATGAATGCCTACTTTGGCAAAAACCCAGTTTAGCACTGCTTTAAAACGCTCTAGCTGAGTTGAGAAAAAAATGCGTGCAGCTTCTGCGCCGTGCTGATGTGCTTTATCGTCGTCGGGTGCAGTATAATGACCTGTGCGCGCATTATAGTTAATTTTGGGCAGTTTACTATCGAGCAAATCATTATGAAACTGGTTAGCCTGGTTATAATGACCTAAACGTTCCAGACTTAGTTTAGGACTTTTCAGGTCAGAATTAATTCCTAGCTCCTCAATAAAGCCAAGTGTCTGAAGATGCATAAAATGTTGTAAGTTAACACGTAGGCTCATATTTAAAGGAGTTTTAAGCTCCTCTTCGCTTAGCATAGATACCTTAATGCATAGATTTTTTAAATAATTGTTTAATTGTTGGGTGTCTTCGGTAGCATAAATCCAATTCTTCGCTAAGCGATTATTCTCATCCAATGAAAAATTTGCTAAAGAAACAGGGGAGTTGGCTATAAGTAAATCCAGATTAGTAATCGCTTGTTTCACCTCTAGACTTGGAGAGGAGTTCTTGTAATGCCTCATACCATCTATCAACGATCCCACTAAAGTTCCCACACCTAAGGGAGATCCTGTCTGTAAACGCGGAATAACTTGGGTATTTATGAATTTAAATTGTTGATTTGGGTCATCAATAGAAAGGATATGATTCAGAGCCGTTACAACCAGCTGAATATTACTTCTAAGCCGCGCTATAGCGTCTGGATTTTCCTGACGTATTTTCGTGTTACTTAATTTATTCACCAGATACTGACAAAATTCTTTCATCAGAAAATATTGCAGGCGTATGCCAGCATCTTTATGCCGGGAATCGTCACAATGATGTAAAAATTCATGCGCTGCAGCTTGCATCGCTAAATTGAATTTGTCATCCATACCCGATTGGGGATGAGATTGTATATCAACGAAAGCCTGTTTCATTTTTGCCAAAGTAGTAGAAGCATTTATGAGGGGAGTAATTCCGGTAAATTGTTGGTAACTGGCTTTGACTGTTTTTCTTGCATGATCTTCGGGGTATAAGATTTTATCTCTAAAGAAAGCGATCCCCATTGATTCGCCTATGCTTTGCTTATTTATTTCGTTGCTAGTAGCTTCATATATTTTTTTATTCTCAAGAATATTTTTTATAGTGATAGTAGATGCCAGATTTTGAAAAGACATGGGTAGCCGCTTAAATGCAGCAAGCCCTTCTGGCGAAAGATCACTAATCAAAGGAATTAGATTCACTTCAGCGATAGTCTCATTTTGAAACAGTTTTTCAACAGCCGCATAAAATTCAGGGGCCATAGATTCGATTAAGGCCTCGTGATGAAGATTATAAAATAAGCCAGGAACTTTTGATAAATGATGGCTATTTATGAATCTTGATTGCTGGGTCACCGCAGCATGAAATCCTGGGTTAATCAGTGTTCTTTCATAATTATCAAGTATCCATCGAGAATATATTTCTATGCATTTCCCTTTGTCTTCTACCGATAATTGGGTTTTATCATCCAGAAGATAATAATTGTTTAACAAGAACTTATAATCCCAATTCAGCGCAGTCATTTTTGCTTCACGTTCCAGGGAGTCGCCAGCAAAATTATGTCGATACCAAATATTGGAAAAATAATTCTCTTCAAATTTATTTGAAACAACCATGGAATGTACAGTAGCTGCAGGCATTAAAGCGCAATTATGAAATCCAGGATGAGGTTCTACCGTAACAATCCCGTCCCCCATACATTCTTCAAATCGATGAATATCTACAAGAGGAAATTCATCATGACGAAGATCACTCATAGCAACAGGAACAGTTATTTGAGCTAAGGGAGAATTCTCAGGTTTGGGTTTAAATAGCAATTCATCAACATCAAAGCGCTCTTCACCAATAGTAAAATACCCGGGAGGGATTTGTTTGCCACGTACGGGGTCGTGAGCAACAACTTTTAATGTGCGATTGCCCATTAAATAGGGATGATTAATTAACAATTGTGTCAAAAGCAAACTTTCAACAGCACCTCTACTATGCCCCAGAATAGTAATTACAGCATCATCAGCAATATCACCCTGCTCAATACGTTGCTTGATGTATGCGAAGGCATCTTGAACCGCTTCCACACAACCATTTCCAGCGATTGATTTTTGTCCTTTAACCACAGCAACTGGCAGTACTGAAGGATACACGGGTTTTCTACCTGTAATAATGCCTTGGACACCAAGAACATCAGGATCAAACAAACCATCAGGATCACTTGCTACACCTGGAACATTATAAATATAAGTATCTAATAAGGCTTTATTTTCCATAGATGAATCATAGCTGTTTGCTACTTCGCAATGAGCCTCGCCTTCCAGATGATTGATATGACCTGTACCCCCAAAGCATACGGTAATACCTGAAGCAGGATTCCCAATCAGCCGTTCATTCCATGACTGAATTTTTGATAATGTAAAAATTTTAAAGAAGGACTCTTCTACCGATGTGATTTTTTTATGATTGTATTGAACAGACTGGATAAGGTTTTCAATTTTATTTATTGCAATCCGATCAGAAATTTCCGGACGGCTGATCAATTCTTGTAGTGATAAAAGTGCTTTGAAGGTTAATAAATTAAGCGCGGGTCGAGTAGAGGTAATGAATCCCTCTGAATTGATAGTATCACTCAATTTATCGCTATAATCTGCAATTAACGAATTAAGTGATTCAATAATCTCATCTTTTACTCCGTTTTTGTCAATATCATATTTAGAATAAGACATAAAATATCCTTGAAGAACAAACTCTGATCTTAATTCTAGTAGAAAATTATTAAGAGAAGATTAAAGCTAAGATAATATCTTAACTGCAAGCTGGATTTTTATCCGTATTAATCACAGCAATATCATTCTAATTAAACAGCAATAAAATCCTGAAACTGTTCTGGTTGTTTATCCCAAAGGCTAAGAACAAATCCGCCTCCACCAGATCCTGTTGGTTTTACGGCCAGTGCGCCAGCATCAAATAGTGCATTCATATGTTGTTGTAAACTTTCACTAACCAAGCCCCATTGAAAAAAGCAATCTGCAGCTTTATTCATGGCTTTAGCCAAAAGTTCGACCGCATTGACATCAGCAGTTTCAAGCGCGCATCGAGCCTCATGAACTGCTTCAATCATCTGTGAATCTATTTTCTCAGCTAAAAGTGGCTCCTTTTCCCATAGAAGATTAACTTGCTGAATGCAATGAGAAGTAATTCCAATTTGATTACAGGAAGACAGATACCATTGTGGTTTAATGACCTGTTTTAAAGGAGTACTCACTCCTCCTTTAAAAAATACTCCGCCTTCAGCAGCTACACCAGCAATGTCAAGACCACTGCTTTTGCCATGAAAAAGGTGTTCTAACTCCTTGGCAAACTCATTGCAGTTTTTATCCTCTACCATTTGCTGGGCACAGAACCAACGGCTCATTGCTACACACAACGCAGCTGAAGCCCCCATTCCAACACCAACCGGAATATTAGTATCTAATTCAAAATGGCCACCTAATTGATTAAAAGAACGGCCTAATAACTGCATTCCCTTCTCTAGAACACTCCAAAACAATAAATGCATGTCCTGACCTGTACTGCCAGAATAATCGGCACTTAATGATGGAGAGTGAGCCTTATAACGAAGTTGTAATTGTCTCTCTGTAATAGGAAAAACTAATGCTTCATGGCCTCGAACAACAGCATGCTCTCCAGCAAGGATCCATTTGCCATAAGTTATTGTTTCAAAATCATAGAACATCGTAATTACCTAACAAATATTGTGATTTAAATTGACGTGCCTTATCGGCTTGATCTTCTCGATACAGTAAATGAATATTAGGGCCTGCATCCATGGTTACAATAGGACCATCACCTTCATCTTCCCATTTTGATTCAAGAATTTTTAGTATGTCCATACTGCTTTTTGAAATATAAGTGAATGGTTGTTCACAGCTACTGAATAAGTTATGCATGTCCTGAAATTCGTGCCAACAGATTTTATAAATATTTGCCCAATCTTCAAGCATGAATGCATCCAACAATAATTTAAGCCTCTCCTCTGCACGCTCACTTCTGTCGGCATAAAATGGGCTGGTCTTTACGCGTCTATGTGCTTCACTGGAAGAGACTTCTTTTTCCTGATTGCTTACGACTATCACTTGATGAATCAAATTTTTATAAGGTAAATCAATAGTGCGCACGCCTTGCTCATCCCATATAGCCCAGGGAGAATAAAAGGACCGACATGAAGAACCTGAACCTAAACGACTTAAATATGCTTGTTCATCAATAGAAAGAACGTTCTTATTAGTCAATTCACTTAAGGCAAGCACAGCACACTTAGTCAATGCAGCAAAACTGGATGCAGAACTTGCCAAACCACTACTGTGCGGAAAATTGTTGCTCGATTGAATTAAAAAACCACCGGTGTAACCAAAATAATCTTTTAATCTGGCTAAATGGTCAATATATCTCTTTTGTCCGGCACTGGATAAATTAAATTCTGCAGCACCTGGAATATTTAGAGACTCCCATAAGTCTTTTTTCCCAGGCAACAACTCCAGTTTTACGGTAGTTAATAAATCATTTAAAGTGTATGACAAAGAGGCATTATCGGGAAGATTTGAATCCTGATTTTTTTTCCCCATATATTTAATCAAAGCAATATTAGCTGGTGCCTGTGAAAGCCAATGCATAAAATTTCTCCTTGAGATCAATGACCTGGTGCATCATTCCATAAAATCTTATGCAATTGCAGTTGAAAGCGAACAGGTAGATTATCTTCTATAATCCAGTTTGCCAGGTCGGTCGGATTGAGCTGGTTCCAGCTTGGTGAAAAGAGCAAATGTACACGATCGGCCAGACTATGTTCTTTTATCATAGCGCTGGCCCAATCAAAATCATTTCGGCTGCATAATACAAATTTGATTTGATCTGTAGGTTTTAAATAGTCCAGATTAGAGAGCAGATTTTTATCGGCTTCAAGCGAGTCAGGAGTTTTTAAATCCATGACAATCATAACGCGAGGATCTATTTCAGCAATATCACGAGCGCCACTGGTTTCTATTGAAACGCTATAACCTTCGTCACATAATCGTTTCATCAAAGAAATACAACCTTGCTGTGCCAAAGGCTCACCACCAGTAACACACACACGCTTGCATTTGAAAGACGCAATAGATGCCATGATGTCATCCATTTCCTGAACAGTACCGCCAGTAAACGCATAGGCGGTATCACAATACTGACAGCGTAAAGGACAACCAGTCAAACGAACAAATACTGTAGGTAATCCCACAGTGACTGATTCTCCTTGCAAAGAATGAAATATTTCCGTAATTCTTAATTGATTGCTAAAACGTTTCATAAAGCGTTAATTGATTCCAATTTTGAAGTTGCTAATTGTGCAGTAGGTGTACCTGGATAAGTCTTTACAACTTGCTGAAAGCGTCTTTTCGCTTCTTGATTATCACCTTTTGCAGCATAGGCATAACCTAGTTTTAACATACTGGCGGCTGATTTGCTGGAAGAAGGAAACTGTTGTAATACCGTTTCAAAATGTTCGATAGAGCGAGGATAGTCTCTCTTAACCAGGTACAACTCTCCTAACCAATATTCTGCATTAGCAGTATATCCGCCGTTAGGATATTTTTGTGCAAAGCTTTGCATCGCACTGATGGCTTTATCATATTGTTTGTCTTTTACTAATTCATAAGCTGCGAGATAACCGATTTGTTCATCTGCAGGATTAATTCTGGATACCGCGATAACGGGTTTATTAGGCGCAGGCTTTGCTATTTGCAGTTGTGATGCAGCTGGAGCCTTAGCCTGAGTAGGGCCAGTAGAGCCAATCGTTAAATCAGTGGCAGGCTTATTTTGAGCCGTTTTACCTGTTGCATTACCGATGCGGCTGTCCAAATCTTTATAGAATGCTATTTGTTGCTGCTGCAGGAGTTTTAAATCATGAGCCTGAACTTCAAGTTGCCCACGTAATTCCTGAACCTCTTGTTGTAAATTGAGGATTTTATCAATTAATCTGGCGTTTTTGTTGATATTGCTTAGGTCACTGGATTGATCGTCTTGAACCAAAGCTGGGCCATCATCAGATTCGGCATGTTCCATCTGTACTTCATCATATTTGGGATTGACAACAGAGGCCTCATCGGCCATCTGTTGTCCATCTATAATTGCAAAATTATCACTATCATCTACCACAGGTGCCTCTGACCAGCAAGTCAGAGGAAACATCACTGAAAAACAAGCAGCGATAATAGTCTTTTTGCAATAAATCATCTTGTAGCCTCGTAAGTAAATTCAACACGTCGATTTTGAGCGTGCGATCCATCATCATGTCCGTAATTTGCTGGGCGCTCTTTACCATAACTCACAACGCGTACTTGTTGTCTGCTCACTCCAGCCATACGTAAAATGTCTGCTACAGTATTAGCACGGTGTTCACCAAGAGCTACGTTGTATTCACGACTTCCGCGTTCGTCGGTGTGTCCAGCCAATAATACGCGTGCACCTGGATGGGTCTTCAAATATTCCGCTTGGGCATTCACTGAAGGTAAATATTTAGAAGCCAAAGTACTGTCATCATAAGAGAACAAATACAATTGATTATGAGGAGCCTGGGTTGTATAAGACTCACCTGGTTCTTGACCAGCAAAACGAGTCATTTGACCTAAACCTTGAGCAGAAGCGTCAGCGTCACTCATCGCTGCACCATCAGCACTACCTGGTGATTTGGAACAAGCAGCAACCAATACCACACTAGCTGCTAATAATCCCAATTTAAATAACGATCCGGCTTTCATCCTCAATCTCCTTTGTTCTTTTTATTATTAGAAATCACACATCTCTATCATGGAGGGCCATTGTACAATTCTTTTTATTTTTTGGCTATTACTGAGTCAGATTTTATATGAGAAATAACGAAATCGGCTACTCTGGCAGTAAATTGTAGTGATGCTTTATTTGCAGCCACTACCCCGCCATAAGGAGTATCGGATAAGCAGGCTATCTGTTGACTGATAATTTGTGAACCAACCACTTGATTATCACTTGTTCGTGTTACTACTATTTTGGCAGAAAACTCAAGAACACTAGGCTTTTTCAAAAAATTCTGTGCCAAAGAAAGTAGTTGAGTGTCCAGGCGATAAGTTGCCTCTTCGCTATAGGGACTGGAGGTAACTGCATAAAAATATCCAGTGCGCTGTAAGCTTTGTACTAATAAAGGGAACAACATGTCCGCCGGAGGTGCTGTCCATGCATTTTTTACAAAAGACTCCAATTGGTATGGTTTTTTAATATACAACATTTCTTCGGTCTGAAATCCAGCTACAGCCTCTGGTGCTGTAACCAGAATAGACGTATGATGAGGTCTGGATGCCCATTGTTTGGTACTGAACGCAGTCAATTGATATTCATTAGTTACCGGGGTCTTCACTGGGGAACAGCTAATAAGTCCGAGGCTTATAATAAGAATTCGAAGGATTCTCATGACTACTCTCCTGGTCCAAGTTTAGGTGGTTTGGTTCCCCGAATCACTACCGATGGATTCTGACGCATTTCATTACTGACTTTCTCAAGATTTGCAGAAATTGTATTCAGGCGCCGCAACAAAAGTACCGCAGGTGGTATTGTTTGTTGAGAAATCTTGTCGACTGTATTCTTACTGGCATCCATTGTTTTAGAGACACTTTTGCCAGCAATGCTAATGTCTTCTGCCATTGTATTAAACCGGGCGACACCAATTTTTAATTCATCAAGCATTTTTGGTAAATCTTTACTAACCTTGGCCATATTAGCGAGGAATACATCGGCACTTTTTAAGCTATTGTCAATATTTCTGCTGTTCGCAGCCATAATTGAAGTAAACTGATCGACATTAGTCAGTGTATTTCTGATATAGGCGGCATTTTGCTCATTAAATATACGTTGAGCCTGATCACTTACCTTACTCACATTATCAGATACCTCTTTGAGAATAGTATCTAATTGATTAAATAACGAAGGTTTGGCTGGGATAACCGGATAAGGCTCTCCTGGCATCTTTTGTATTGGTGTCAAATCAGAAGACCCGGCAGAAAGCCCAATAAAGGTTACTCCTGTTATCCCCTGTGAAATTAATGTAGCAGAAGTACTTGTGGTTATAGGGATTCCCTTTTCGATACTTAGAGTGAGCTCAACTTGTCTGGGGTCATTTTTATTAAGCTTGATTTTTCTCACAAAACCAACCTGGACTCCATTGTATTTAACCGGTGATTCTTCACTAAGACCTGAAACCGACTCACGAAGATACACAGTATAAAATGTATATACTTTCTGATTAAAGCCAACAGACAACCACAACGCCGCAGACAAAAGTCCGCCCGTCAAGATAAGTACGATAAGTCCGACTATGGTGTAGTTGGTTTTCGATTCCAAGTAGCCTATCCTCTATTATTATACTGTAGACAGTATGTATCTTAAAATTTACTGAAATAATCAGCAATCAATGGGTTCTTATTTTTCATTAATTCGTTAATGGGTTCAACACTAAGAATTTTCCCATCTCCGACAAACGCTACTCTATCAGTAGTTCTTTTTAAGGATTCTATATCATGACTGATCATGACAATAGTTAAATTCAACGAATCTCTTAAAAAAACCACCAAATCATCAAAAAGCCGTGCACCACGAGGATCGAGTCCTGTTGTTGGCTCATCAAGAAACAACAGTTCGGGATCCATAGCTATAGCTCTTGCTGCAGCAGCTCTTCGTTGCATTCCACCGCTCAATTCAGAAGGAAATTTTCCTGCTGCTTCATTCGGTAACCCTACCAATGCAATTTTTAAACGAGCAAGTTCCTCCATAAACTCTGGCTCCAAATCAGTAAACTCCCGCATCGGAAACATCACATTTTCCAGAACGCTCATCGCGGAAAATAAAGCGCTATGTTGAAAAAGCATCCCCCAGCGACGTCTAAGCCTAAAGGCTTCGTGCGAATCAAGCTTACTAATATCCTCACCAAAGACCTTAATAGTACCTGCAGTTGGTTTTAACAACATTAACAAACTGCGTAATATAGTGGTTTTACCACTGCCTGAACCGCCAATGATCGCCAGAATTTCGCCTTTCTGAACAGTCAGGTTCACATCTGTATGCACCCATTGATGGCCAAGGTAATTCTTCATCCCTTGAATTTCAATGACAGGTTCACTCATCTAGAGTCCCATCCAGCTATAAATTATAGAGAAGGCAGCATCAGCTATAATAATCAAAAACAAAGCCTGAACAACACTTTTCGTTGTTTGACTTCCAATACTATCAGCACTTGCCTGAACTCTAAACCCCTGAAAACACCCCACTAATGCGATCAATAATGCAAATACAGGAGCCTTATATAGGCCTAGCATCATTTGCGACAATCCTACATCATTTTTCAGACGGACTAAAAAATCGTCAAAGCCGATGCCCAACATGTGTTTTGACATCAGCATAGCCCCAAAGATACTGAACATATCAGACCAGAAAATTAACAGGGGAAAAACAATTAATAGCCCAATAACTTTTGGAACCACAAGCAATTCTGTAGGAGAGAGCCCCATGGTAAGTAATGCATCGATTTCTTCATTAACCTTCATACTGCCAATTTGGGCGGTAAATGCAGAACTAGTCCTCCCGGCAACGATAATAGCAGTTATTAATGGAGCAAATTCTCGAAAAACAGCCATACCCGACAAATATGCAATAAAGATATTGGCGCCATAAGTAGCTAATTGCAATCCCATTTGATAAGCCAGGACGACCCCAATCAAAAAAGAAAGTAACGCAACGATAGGTAATGCTTTAAGACCTGCAGAATCAATAATTGATATAATGCTGGGCAGCTGGAATCGACGCCAGTTTCCCAGAGCTTCAAATATTTTAGTACTCAAATCACCAATTAAAATAATTAAGCCATCGGCTTGCATTAATTTATTTTCAGCCTCTTTGCCTACCTGATATAAGAAGCCTTCTTTTTTGGGGGGCGGAATATGATAAGCTAAGCTCTCTTTTTTTGAGTCAATCAGATTAATAAGCTGATGTTGATTTTCCGTAAAATTGATCAGTTCAATCTGATTATCATGTTCTTTTAATTGAGCAACACACTTCATCAATGCTAAAGCCCCTGCACTATCAAAGGTCTTGATTGATTCACCATTTAAAATTATTTTTTGTGATTTTGGGAGCGTGCTGGCTTTAAATAGTTTAACCAATCCATCAAGAGCCAAAACAGACCAGGTACCTGAACATTGGTAGGTTGCATGGTCTTCATCAAAAATAATCTGAGCTCTTGTTTGTTCCATAGTCTATGGGTCTATGATTTGAAATAAATGCTTTTTAGGATAATACATAAAACCCTAAATCAGCAAAACTAATAAATCATGTTAACATAATATTATTCAGACTTCAGGTTTATTAATGTTCCTTTTTAAACGCTTAAATCTAATGAAATGTATTCATTTATTTCAGGAAAAAAACTGCTCTGATGGATAAACATCAAGAGCAGTTTTTTAAATTCATAATTAACTTAAAGTTGGAACAGGTCGAACATGCTCAACAGCATCGTTTAATGAATTGACATTAGCTCCAGTAGCCGTTTGAGTTACTGAAAACATAGTTAAACGACCATTGTATATTGATGCAGCAGCTATTGCTAAAAGACCAATACCAGTGATAGCTATCAATAAATTAGCAATTACATCTTTATAACCACGATGAGTATTAAGTGTAATAACGTCTTTATTCTCATTATTCAAATAAAGTTGAGCCATTGACTTAAAGGTATTCAGATCAATTTTGTTATGTTCATAATCGCTACATAATAAACTGAGATTCGTGTGAATAACTCCGGCGGCGTTAGTGGCTCTTCGATAAGTTTTTGCATCATCCATTTGATTATTATCTCGGTACTTGTCTGATATGTCAGAAAGCTTTATCCTTTTTGCGTTCAAAACCATCAATTGATCTCTAACCGCTACTATCTCTTGCGCTCTCTCATGATTAAATTCATCGGAGTTTGTTTTTAGTGGGCGGTAAAAACGATTTGTCGAAGTTGAAATCGAACGCTCAGACAGATAATCACTTTGTCCAGAATATTCATTTGAAGGAGTGTTCTTGCCAAGATCGTAGTCACTTGCATCAACACTTAAAGAACGCTCTGAGTGAGAAGCTTCTTCTGTAAAAATAACAGTTTTAATTGCTTCTTTGTCAGTGTCATTTTCTACCGTTATAACTACTTCGTCATTAGCCTCACTTTCTTCATCAGAATCAGTTGTTAATGGTTCAACAGAAACAGCCTCAGTGATTTCAATCTTTGTCTCAGCAAGCACTACTTCTGGCTTAGGAAATTGCGCTTTTTTTGCTTGGATCAATTGTTTTATTTGAAGATCTTGCGCCTGAATCATGGATGTATGATGAGGTGTCAGCCCCCCTATTTTCAGTGGGCTTTGAGCATTGGCTTGAGACCTTTTCATACTCGACAAAATTTCTTCCAATCGCTTATATGAGTTACAGTCTTCCAAGCGGGTAATTATGCTATTTCTTGCTTCTGACGCTCTGGCATAGCTGCGTTGCTCTCTTCTATCTTTAGCGGCCACGGTTTACTCCAATTTAATGAACAAAATAAAAGCACATTGTACTTGGCTTTTCTATGAAAATCTACTGGTCTTTTTTAAATCAAACAAAAAATTTGATTCATATTTGTAACAATACAGTTATAAATTTATTCACTGACACATCATGAGATGCTTTTCAATAAGCCAGTTAAAACTAATGTGCCGAATTACTGCTGCTTGGCGTAGGTCTCCAGAAATGCCGGTCGAAGTCTGGAGCTCTGGATAATACGAGCAAATCACCGTAATTATGACGCAATTTATTAATGCTGCATCGTTAAATAATAACCAATTGATTTGAATGAAAATTCAGAACGTGGACACGATCCATTGAACAACGCATGGCTCATGTATTATAATTAAGGCAAGACACTAAAAACGAGGTTTATACTCCAATGCGCATTATCTCTCAATAAGCCCTGAAAGGGCCAACCAATTCACGCCCAAATTCATTGAGAGAGAGCATATGACCCGTTTAATTCAATTAGTAGATTTAAGTCTATATTTTTCAAATAAAATTTGCTTTGAAGCCTTTACCCATAACATCCATTTTGGCGACAGAATCGCCTTAATTGGTGATAACGGTTCAGGTAAAAGCAGCATGCTAAAAATAATCAATAAATTGATGCCCCCTAGCGATGGTTCTGTTTTTTATTCTAATAATCCCTCTGTCGCTTACGTCCCTCAACTAATAATTGATAGTAATATAAGTGGCGCTGAGCGATTTAATCAAGCATTAACCAGTGCCTTATCAAAAAGCCCTGATGTTCTTCTGCTCGATGAACCTACTAATCATTTAGACGCTAAAAATCGTTACAGCCTGATGCGCCTACTGGAACAATATTCAGGAACATTAATCATAGCCTCTCACGATGTTCAATTACTAAGGCAAAATGAGTATTGTTTTTGGCAATTTCACCAAAATAAAATTACAGTATTTCAAGGCCAGTTCGCTCATTTGCAACAACAGAATACTAAAAACAGACAAACGATTGAACTCGAAATAAGTCAATTACGGCAACAAAAAAAACAAAATCATCAAGCCTTAATGCAGGAACAACATCGAGCCAAAAAATCTCGCCTGAAAGGAGAAAAATCCCTTCATCAAGCAAAATGGCCAACCATTGTTTCAAAATCTAAAGTACTTCGTGCCCAGGAAACATCCGGAAAAAAGAAGAAAGCACTAACTGAAAATAAAGAACAACTCCTAAATCGTTTGAAGGAGTTAAGTGTTGAAGAGGATATCACCCCTCATTTTGAGTTAAAAGGTTCAATAAATTCGTCGAAAGCATTAGTAACCATTAGAGGTGGTTCTATCACTTATAATACAAATCCCATACTTGAGAATATTAATCTTAATATTACAAGTACCAGCAGAATAGCACTAATCGGTTTAAATGGTTCTGGAAAATCAACGCTAGCAAAAGGCATAATGAATGACAACAATATGGTGAGAGAAGGATTTTGGTTAACTCCTGCCCGCAAAGACATAGGTTATCTGGATCAGCATTATCAACAATTAATTGAACATGATACGGTATTGGAAACGCTACAGAAAAGCAGACCAGACTGGAACCATCTTGAACTACGTAAACATTTGAATGATTTTCTATTTCGAAATAATGGCGAGGTTAATTCCAGGGTCTCTATGTTATCAGGTGGAGAAAAAGCACGCCTATCTCTGGCCCAAATTGCCGCGAACCCACCCAAATTATTAATACTTGATGAAATAACGAATAATCTAGACCTAAAGACCAGAGCACATGTGATTACCTTACTGAATAAATACCCGGCTCCTTTTATTGTCATTTCACATGACAGCGATTTTTTAGAACATATAGGGATTAATGAATATTACAACACCTGACTAAATTTTGAACTATAATATTAATGATAAACGTGTTTGGAGTTAAAAATGGACCACAATACGACCCAATGCACTTCATTAATCAGACTATTTGCATTACTGTCTTTTTTAATATGCCTTTTAGTCGTTGTAACTCCTGCAAGAGCAGATTCAAGAGAGTTAAATGCCCCAAAACCTTATGTTACCCCGACTCAAGTAGCATGGTACTATTATAGATACAGACCCTATCGTTACTATAATACTCATAGATATTACAGACCCTACAGATACTATTATCCCTATCGATACTATAGGCCTTACCGATATTACTACCGATGGTAATAAACAGTACTTTTAAACAGACTCCGAAATGATACATTGATAATTTCGGAACCTGTTTAAATGATAAAAACCAACTGTTTTTTATAGAATATATCCCACGTGCGGTATCATTATGATTGGAACATTTTTAAATCAGGTAGTTTGGATTCGTTCTTTATGATAAAATTGGCGCTATTTTCATAAACCATATTCAGGCATGCAAAACGACTACAGCCAATTTGAACAGCGCAAACGCGATCACATTGAACTCGCACTCATGCCCTCAAATCAAAGCAGTGAATTAAATCCGTTTGATCACATGTCACTACTTCATGAAGCGATGCCAGACATAAACTTTGATGAGATAACGATTCAGAGCACGCGATTTAACCAACCAGCAACGTCTCCTTTTTTTATAAGCTCGATGACTGCCGGTCATTCCAACGCGATTAACATCAACAGAAACCTTATTGAGGCCTGCTCTCAATCCAATTGGGCAATGGGCGTCGGCTCTCAGAGAAGAGAATTAACAGACAAGCAAGCAGCGTTTGAGTGGAAGCCTTTGCGCCGTGATTTTCCAACGGTTCAATTATTCAGCAATCTAGGAATAGCACAAATAATTAACACCCCGGTTTCATCAATTCAACGCTTAATTGATTCGTTACAGGCAAACGCATTAATTATTCATTGCAATCCACTGCAAGAATGCATTCAGCCAGAGGGAACAACTCAATTTAAAGGCTGTTGGGATGCTTTGGCTGTATTAGTAAAACAGATTGACGTTCCAGTGATCATAAAAGAAACTGGGTGTGGATTTTCTCAAAAAACATTAACCCGACTCAATCAGTTTGGAGTCGCAGCAGTTGATGTCAGTGGTGTCGGAGGTACTCACTGGGGACGTATTGAGGGTCATAGAGCCAATAAAGATTTAATCAGACATCAAACAGCAGAAACGTTCCGCAACTGGGGAATAGATACACTACAAAGCGTAAAAAATGCGGTTATGATAAATCCTGAGTTTGAAATCTGGGGTTCGGGTGGAGTACGGCATGGTCTTGATGCAGCAAAATTAATTGCCTTGGGTGCGACCTCTGTCGGTTTTGCAAAACCAATGCTCGAAGCGGCTTTAACCTCAACTGAACAAGTACTCAATAAAATGGCTGTTATTGAATACGAACTAAAAACAGCCATGTTCTGTACCGGCAGTCAAATGCTTAGCGATTTAAAGGAGAAGGCATGTCTATAGCCTCCAATGCCAAAGAGTTATTCCGTGGGTTCTCAAAATTATCGAGAGATGATCGTTTCCAAAGATTATTAGAATTGGGGGCAATGACTGAAGAAGACATCGCATTCCTGAAACAAGGTGCCATTCAAGATCTGAATCTCGCTGATAAATTAATAGAAAATGTCATTGGCTATTTTCAACTTCCGCTAGGAGTTGCCACAAATTTTAACATCGATGGTCAGGATTACGTTATTCCGCTAGCAGTTGAAGAAACATCAATTATTGCTGCTTTATCCAAATCAGCCAAATGGATCAGACAGCATGGAGAAATTAATACCTGGGTTCATGGAGAATGCATCCTGGGCCAGATTCAATTAGCCAAAATAAACGATTTTCAACGATTTTCGGATATTTTTAACGCAAATCGCCTCCGCTTAATTCAAAAAGCCAATGAGGATGTTGCTGCTAATATGGTAAAACGAGGTGGCGGAGTTATTGATTTGCAGTTACGTCATTTAGCGAGAGAAGACGGATATGATATGGCAGTGATTCATTTAACCATGAACAGCTGTGACGCGATGGGAGCGAATATCATTAATCAAGTATTAGAATATTTGAAATCCCCTATTGAGCAGTTGACTGGCGAAACAGTCACCATGTGTATTTTATCCAATTTAAATGACCAGAAATTAACTACAGCCAGGGTAACTATACGCAACATAGACCCTATTCTTGGCCATAAGCTTCAGGAAGCCTCTCTCTTCGCGGAGATGGACCCCTATAGAGCAGCGACTCACAATAAAGGTGTAATGAATGGAATAGACCCCGTTTTAATCGCTACAGGTAATGATTGGAGAGCAGTAGAAGCAGGTATGCATGCCTATGCAGCACGCTCTGGCCGCTATCAGGCAATTACTCGCTGGCGCTACCAGGATGAAGTACTGACTGGTGAGTTAACTGCACCAATTATTGTAGGTACTGTGGGTGGTGTTACCTCCTTGCACCCTACTGCAAAAATGTGCTTAAGAATGATGAACATTAGTTCTGCAAATCAATTATCACAGGTTATTGCAGCAGTAGGCCTTGTTCAAAATCTAGGGGCAATTAAAGCTTTATGCACTGATGGCATCATTCAAGGGCATATGAAATTACATATTGATAATCTGCTCTTAGTTGCTGGCGCTGATGAAAATGAGATGCCCGTGCTCAAAGAACGCCTGCAAGAATGGCTGGATATAAATAAACGAGTTAGCTTGAATAATGCTCATGATCTTTTAGCTGAAATCAGACAAACATCGATAGCCGTATGAAGTGGCAAATACCTGCAAAAACTTTTTTATTAGGTGAATATTCCGCTGTCGCAGAAGCTTCTGCCATCATTGTAACAACAACACCTTATTTTGAATTGTCCCTATCAGAAAGTGACAGCTCAATAGAGAAAATTCATCCAGAATCTCCTGCCGGCATCTTATGGTATAAAGAAAAACCGGTCGAGAAATACCTTTCCTGGAATGATCCCTATAAAGGGCGTGGTGGCCTTGGAGCCTCCAGCGCACAATTCCTTGCGTGTTATTGGGCAATATGCCACTTAAACAATAAAACACCTGAGCTAAATTCTATGTTGGATGCATATTATCAATCCTCGTGGAAAGGCAAAGGATTAAGACCCAGCGGTTATGACGTCATTGCTCAATCCCATCAAGGTTGCGTGTATATAAACAAACAAAATAACGTTATTAATGCCTTTAGCTGGCCCTTTCAAGATATATCATTCCTGATTCTCCATACTGGCATCAAACTCGCAACTCATCACCATCTGATGGAAACAACACTTCCAGCTCCAATTGATTACATGTCAAATCTGGTAGACAACGCCAAAGAGGCATTTGAAAAGAAAAACAGTATACAGTTCATCAATGCCATCAATGATTATCATCACATACTCTTTAGCTTAAATCTGGTTGCTCCACATAGTCAGGAGATCATTAACTCGATAAGAGAATATCCCGAAGTTTTGGCAATAAAAGGATGCGGAGCTCTTGGTGCAGATACTCTCTTGATAGTGACCAAACAAGAAGATTTACTCTTAATGAAAAAAAGGCTTGAGGCAAGAAATTATTTAATCCTTGCAACAGAGAATGATATATATAAAACAAACAATGAGAACATGGATTAAAACACCACTCAAACTCTATTCGCCTACAAAAATAATTGCATCATTAAAAGAAAATACCAGGATCAGTAAACGAATTTATTTCGTATAAAAGTATATCTATGGAGCGTTAGCGAAATAATCCAGCTCAAAGACTCGTGATTGCGGACTTAATCAACCCTATATATTACTCAACGTTGACCATTTCCTGAAATAAGAATCACCGCGATGCCCATGAGGTCACATAACGTGGTTGTAAATAGGGTTAAAAACAAAATATGGCACGTCGATCGAAGAGGTCAATTCAATATCAATAAGAAATAATAAAA
>NZ_CALMPD010000031.1 GCF_937871865.1 uncultured Legionella sp. | reverse complement strand
AACACTTCAGGTTGTTCATTTGTTGACTGATCTATCCAGGGACTACATTGTAAAGCCAGATCCAGCACTTGTTCAATCGTCTTAACTGGGTGAATAGTCAGCTTTCTAAGAACATTATCAGGTATCTCTTCGAGGTCTTTAACATTATCTTCAGGAATAAGAACATGCTTGATTCCTCCTCGATGAGCAGCTAATAATTTTTCTTTTAAACCACCTATTGGTAATACCTGACCACGCAAGGTAATTTCTCCAGTCATTGCAATATCTGCTTTGACAGGGATTTGGGTTACAACGGAAACCAATACGGTGCACATTCCTATACCAGCACTAGGACCGTCTTTAGGCGTTGCACCTTCAGGAACATGAACATGGAAGTCACTTTTCTCAAAAAAGTCATCTGCAAGTCCGAGCCTTTTAGCCCTACTGCGAACAACAGTCATAGCTGCATGAATTGACTCCTGCATTACCTCACCCAACTGACCAGTGTGAGTAACTTTCCCTTTCCCTGGCATCATTGATGATTCCAAAGTCAGTAATTCTCCTCCAACACTAGTCCAAGCCAAACCAGTAACCTGGCCAATCTGATCAAACTCTTCTGCTAATCCATAACGGAATTTTTTAACACCAAGATATTTCTCAATGTTACTTGCCGTGACGTTAAGTTTTTTAGCTTTTTTGTTAGATAAGATCTCTTTTACTACTTTTCTGCAAATGCTAGCTATATCGCGCTCAAGATTTCGAACACCAGCTTCACGTGTATAATGACGAATGACTTCTCTTATCGCACCTTCACTAATATGTATTTCATCATTATTCAGACCATTCAAGACAGTTTGTTTGGGTACTAAATATTGTTCTGCAATACTTACCTTTTCATCTTCGGTATAACCTGCCAAACGGATAACTTCCATTCTATCTAATAGCGGAGCAGGAATTTCCAGTGAATTGGCTGTAGCAATGAACATTACATCGCTTAAATCATAATCTACTTCTAAGTAATGATCGCTAAAGGTGTGGTTTTGTTCTGGGTCAAGAACTTCTAATAATGCAGATGCAGGATCACCACGAAAATCCATCGCCATTTTATCAACTTCATCCAGCATTATAAGAGGATTTTTAACTCCAGCTTTACTAAGTTTTTGAATAATTTTACCAGGCATAGAGCCAATATATGTTCTTCTGTGACCACGAATTTCAGCTTCATCACGGACGCCGCCCAGAGCGATTCGGATGAACGTTCTTCCTGTTGCATTAGCAATAGATTGACCTAATGATGTTTTACCCACACCAGGAGGGCCAACCAAACATAAAATAGGGCCTTTTAGTCGTTTAACTCTTTGCTGAACCGCCAAATATTCAATGATTCGTTCTTTAACTCGTTCTAAACCATGATGTTCTTTATCAAGTAACTTTTCAGCCTTAAGCAAATCAAATTGGATTTTGTTTTTCTTTTTCCATGGAACCATCAGCATCCAATCGAGGTAATTACGAATAACGGTTGCCTCTGCTGACATGGGAGACATCATCTTTAATTTATGAAGTTCGGCAAGGGATTTTTCTTTAGCTTCTTTAGGCATACCCGCTTTATTAATTGAATTTTCTAATTGTTCAATTTCATTGCCTTCTTCACCCATTTCACCTAATTCTTTCTGGATGGCTTTAATTTGTTCGTTTAAATAATATTCTCGCTGACTTTTTTCCATTTGACGTTTAACACGCCCTCTCACACGTTTTTCAACATGTAACAGGTCGATTTCATTTTCAATAGCAGCCATTAACCGTTCTAGACGAGTTCCGACATCAAGCGTTTCTAATAACTCTTGTTTATCATCTACTTTAAGCGTTAAATGCGCAGATATCGTATCAGTCAAACGCCCCGGTTCTTCAATTCCAGCCAATGGAGATAGAACTTCAGGAGGTATTTTTTTATTGAGTTTAATGTATTGTTCAAATTGAGACATGAGAGAACGCATCAAGATACCAATTTCTGGCTCTTTCAGTTCAGTATTTACTTGCTGAATGGGCTCCAAAGATGCTTCAAGGTAGCCCTTATCCTGATTGTATTCTTTGACACGAGCTCGTTGTTCTCCCTCAACAAGCACTTTAACGGTGCCATCAGGAAGCTTTAATAATTGTAAAACACTGGATAACGTTCCCACCTCATAAATGTCACCTGGAGCAGGATCATCATTTGCCGATTTACGTTGAGCTACTAAAAAGATCTGTTTGTTATCAAGCATAGCCGCTTCCAGGGCTTTAATTGATTTTCCACGCCCAACAAATAACGGTATAACCATATGAGGGTAAACCACTACATCTCTTAATGGTAAAACAGGTACGTTAGACATATTTACAGTCTCATTCGATATCATTTCATTTTCACTAGACATAATGAACCCTTATTCAAACGAAAAGCCTTAATTATAGTTTTTGCTACGTTTTTTATGAGTATACAGATATTAGTGTCAGTGAACAATTCGTTAAATGAGTGATAAATCATTGACTTTTCTATAACAAATTCAAAAATGCTCTGAACTTGTTAATATAGAGCAAACTACACGCAATTAAACTCATTCATCAGTATAAACAGAAGGGATGAAGACTTGAATTCCATAATATAAAAAATATTATGGAATTCAAAAGGGATAACTATTCTTTACTACCTGCAGCATTCTTCATCTCATCGTGTTCATACATGAGAATTGGCTTGGATAAATTGTTTACTACACTCTCATCTATAACCACTTTATTTACACCTTCCAAGGAAGGTAATTCATACATGGTGTCTAAAAGAATATTTTCAAGTATAGCTCTCAAACCGCGAGCACCCATTTTTCGTTCTAAAGCTTTTTTAGCAATTGCAACTAATGCTTCTTCCCTGAACTCTAACTCCACGCCTTCCATTCGGAATAAAGATTGGAATTGCTTGGTTAACGCATTTTTGGGACTGGTTAGAATGTCAATAAGAGCAGCCTCATCCAGTTCTTGCAAAGTAGTTACAACAGGAAGACGCCCAACAAACTCAGGTATTAACCCAAATTTGATTAAATCGTCCGATTCCAATTGTCCTAGTACCTTAGATACTTCTTCGTTGTTGTCTTTTTTATTTTTTAATTGAGCTGAAAAACCAATTCCTGATTTATCACTACGCTCCCGTATTACTTTTTCCAGACCTGCAAATGCGCCCCCACAAATAAACAATATGTTAGATGTATCGACCTGTAAAAACTCTTGTTGCGGGTGTTTACGGCCACCTTGAGGAGGAACAGAGGCAACAGTACCTTCAATTAGTTTTAAGAGTGCTTGTTGCACGCCTTCACCAGAAACATCTCTGGTGATTGAAGGATTGTCTGACTTTCTCGAAATTTTATCAATTTCATCAATATATACGATACCTTGTTGCGCTTTATCAACATCGTAATCGCATTTTTGTAATAATTTTTGAATGATATTTTCTACGTCTTCTCCAACATAACCTGCTTCGGTTAGCGTTGTGGCATCAGCCATAGCAAATGGAACATTAAGGATTCGTGCTAATGTTTGAGCCAATAGTGTTTTACCACTTCCAGTTGGTCCAATCAGCAGAATATTACTTTTGCCTAGCTCAACACCGTCTTCATTTTTATGTTGCAAACGCTTGTAATGGTTATAAACGGCAACAGACAAAACTTTCTTTGCATGAGGCTGGCCTATAACATATTCATCAAGAAATGTTGATATTTCTTTAGGCGGAGGTAAATGAGTTTCAGTTTCTTCCTGAACTTCATGAGTTTCTTCACGAATTATATCATTACATAACTCAACGCATTCATCACACACGAATACAGATGGGCCTGCAATTAATTTTTTTACTTCATGCTGGCTCTTGCCACAAAAAGAACAATACAGAACTTTTTCTCCACTTCCGTTACCGGATTTACTCATAACCTAACCCCTTCTTACAGCTATTACCTGATAATGTGTAATATACATGTAAAATTTTAGTCAATCAGAAAAAGATACGCCAATTTTTTATTGCCAGCCTTCCATCAGTAATTGCTGAAAAGCCGGCGTTTGTATCACTTTACTTAGTTATTATTCTGTTGTACCAGATAAAGCGTCTCTATCATAAAGTACTTTATCAATCAGCCCATAATCAGCGGCCTGAGAAGCACTCATGAAGTTATCTCGTTCAGTATCACGCATGATTTGATCAGGTGTTTTTCTGGTATGATGTGCCATAATATTATTCAGACGTTCTCTTACTGTAAGAGTTTCACGTGCATGAATTTCAATATCAGTAGCCTGACCTCTGTACCCGCCTAAAGGCTGGTGAATCATAACTCGTGAATTAGGAAGACAAAAACGCTTTCCATCAGCTCCAGCACAAAGCAACAAGGCGGCAGCGCTAGCTGCCTGGCCGATACATAAAGTGCTTACATCTGGTTTAATAAACTGCATCGTGTCATAAATTGCAAGACCTGCAGTTACTACCCCACCAGGAGAATTGATATAAAGTGAAATATCTTTCTCAGGGTTCTCAGATTCAAGGAACAACAATTGAGCTACGACCAAATTAGCCATATGATCTTCGACTTCACCCAGCAAGAAAATAATACGTTCTTTCAACAATCTTGAGTAAATATCATATGAGCGTTCACCGCGTGAGGTTTGCTCAACAACCATTGGAACTAATCCACTAGCATTGCGAATCAAGTTATCTGAATAGCCCGACATACTTACTCTCCTTTGTTCTCAGTGCCTTTTTTAGGATTCATCACTGAATCATAATCCTTATTTGTATAATTAAGCTTGGCGTCTTCAGCAATTTTGTCAGATACCATGTCTTCCATCACTAAAGCTTCAATCTCAGCCAAATGTTCTTTGCTGTTTTGATACCATGCTCTTAGCTCATCAGGGCTTTCATAAGCACTGGCGAACTTATCAATCATAGCATTAACTCTATCTTTATCAGCAACTATTTGATGTTTTTTAACATATTCTGAGAAAAGTAAACCAAGATGAACACGACGTTTAGCCTGTTCTTCAAACAACTCTCTTGGGAAGTCAGGGATCTGCTCATCATCTCTGTGCTCATGGCCAAACAGACGATGATACATATCATGCTTCAAATGCTCGATTTCTTTGTCGATTAATGCTAAAGGCAAATCAATTTTATTTGCTTCCATTAATTGATCAAATAATTTTTCACGGTTCATCATGCTAACACGACGTTCCAGTTCACGAGTCATATTATCTTTAATATCTTTTTTCAGTGCTTCAACGCCACCTTCTTTAATATTAAATTTCTCAGCAAAAGCATCGTCCAGCTCAGGTAATTTACCTTCCATAACCTTATGAAGTGTAATTTTGAATGTTGCTTCTTTTCCAGCCAAATCTTTATGGCCATAATCATCTGGGAAAGCAACTTGAATATCAAAAGGCTTATCTATTTTTCCGCCAATTATTCCATCTTCAAATCCAGGAATCATAGCTCCAGAACCTATTATCAGCTCATGACCTTCAGCACTTCCACCTTCGAATGCGGTATCCCCCAGGAATCCTTGGAAATCAAGAGTAACTTTATCGCCTTTTTTAACAGCGCGAGATACTTCATGCCACTCTTTATTTTGTTCAAGTAGCTTATCCATCATCTCTTTTACATCTTTATCAGTAACTTCTGATTTAACTAATTCAACAGTCGCCTGATTTAATTCAGCAACTTCAAACACAGGTAATACTTCAAAAACAGCGGTGTATCTAAAATCTTTGCCTTGTTCAACTTGTTCTGGTTCAACAAAAGGATATCCGGCAGGAACAAGTTCATTTTTTTGTAGGGCTTCAAATAAGGTAGACTGAACCATTTCTCTAGCAACTTCTTCACGAACGCTGTCGGAATAACGGCTTTTAACAACATGCATAGGAACTTTGCCTGGACGAAAACCATCGATTTTGGCTTTACGAGCAAGATTCTTGAGACGTAAGCTCACTTCTTCCTCGACTTTCTCGCTAGGTACAGAAACTGTTACCTTACGCTCCAAACCTTTTAGGGTCTCAACAGAAACTTGCATTAATTCACCTCTCGGAATTTATCATGAAATGGTGCGAAAGGAGAGACTCGAACTCTCACGGGTTGCCCCGCTGGAACCTAAATCCAGTGCGTCTACCAATTCCGCCACTTTCGCAATCAGGTTGGATTATCAATCAGTAATTTAGTCTTGTAAAGACTCAAGATAGAATCTTTAGCGATAGACCATTTTATTATACAATATGGGGTGAACGATGGGATTCGAACCCACGACAACCGGGATCACAACCCGGGGCTCTACCAACTGAGCTACGCTCACCATAAACTTCCCAGCTAAAAACGTATAACCTTTTGACGTCTGGTGCGCCCGGCAGGATTCGAACCTGCTACCCTCGGCTTAGAAGGCCGATGCTCTATCCAGATGAGCTACGGGCGCTAAATTGGTCGGGGAGGAGGGATTCGAACCCCCGACATCCTGCTCCCAAAGCAGGCGCGCTACCAGACTGCGCTACACCCCGTTACCCGTCCAAGGACAGAGCGCACATAATACTAACTCATTTCGTTAACGTCAATAACTTAAATCATTAAATTTTCATTATTTTTGTTGATTAATTTAATTATTGCCCCCTTTGATTCAAAAAAGCCCTACTTGAAACAAAACAACCCGATAAAGATGAAAAGCGAATGTCTTATTTTAACCGCCTTT
>NZ_CALMPD010000030.1 GCF_937871865.1 uncultured Legionella sp. | reverse complement strand
ATCCCCCATAATAGTGATTATTGTTTTATCTTCCATTCCTAATTGAGCATGCTTGAGATATGCTGCAAGCACCGCAGCTCCACCAACAGGTTCATCTTTGACAAAGCGTCCACTGCTGATTTGCCCATGGAAATCATTAATCCCCAATATTTTTATAGCGATTCGGGATGAATTAGGGGGGGCTGTATTTTGTTGCGCATGAATTATCGTTGGTATTATGCTTAAAAATAAAGCGATTGCTCTTATTGATGGTTTGCTCTTTATAGTGAACAGCATGGTTTATCTAATCCTTGAGGCAATAATAGCGACAGATTTCCTATCTGGATGAGGGGTAGGGCTTATTGTTGATAGTCTTTTGCACCAGCAATAATCAGTTTGTAAACCCGTTCACTGATGATACCCTGTTCAAATTTGGCACGAGCATCCCATGTCATTAATTGCCCCTTTTGACGTACCAGTTTACGTGTAGCTGAGGTTACATCATTTGGGTCGCCTTCCAGCAGAATATCTCTGACTTCTTCATCGAAAACCAGATATTCTCTCAGGGCAACGCGTTTTTCATCTACAGTGGGTACCAGCTTTTGCCAGATACAAAGTCTAATCGTTTCCAGAATATCAATGGTTCTTCCCAGGCGTTCTTCACCGGCAAAGGAGGTAACCAGACGGCGCATGGTTTCTGCAACACCTGAGGTATGTAGTGTGGTATAGACGGGGTGCCCCGTTAGCGCTGCTTCAAGAGCTGCACTTATTGTTTCAGCATCTCGACATTCTCCTACCATGATCAGTCGGGGCTTTCTTCTTAACGCATTTCGTACCCCGTCAGCAAAATTGGGTAGATGGCGTGGGATTTCAGATTGACTGACTACTGAAGAAACGGTTTCAATTTCATCATAAACGAATTCTATTGGCGATTCGTAAGTGAGTACTTTCCGGTTTGAATCAGCTGTTTCAATGAGTTCTCTAATAATCGATGCTAGTAATGTTGATTTACCCGAGCCGGTTGCGCCGGTAATGAACACTATTCCTTCTTGTGGTGCGATGGCTTCCAGAATATTATCGGGGAGCTGCATGCTACTCAGTTTGGGGGGGGTAGTGGGAATGGTTCTTAAGGTCAGCTGGATTGCATCATGTCCTTCTACAAGGCATGCGGTACCATTGACCCGGTATCGATAACGTACGCCACGATTAGGGCGAAATTCATAGTGAGTATCGATGTCTTTACCTGAAAGCAGCTGGGTTGTTGCGTTAGGTCCATAAATCGCGTTAATTAAATCACCTAATTCAGTATTTGATAAAGAGCGGTTGGTGATTCTCAGTAATTTCCCATAGACTTCTGCGTAAATTGGTTCGCCTGTCTGGATGGTAATATCCGAGGCATTTAAACTTTCGGCATGCTCCAGCATCCTATCCATAAATACTGGAGTAAATCGGGTCGGCTCATCAGGCATTAAATTAATATTGCTCATAATTTATCACTAATTAACTGGAGCTATGACTGGCTGCCAGGACTTGTTTGTTATGATAATTTTAGACTGATTGGCAATTTTTTCCATGTTTTTAAACTGTGCCAGAGCATTTTCATCTTTGGCAACAGCAGCCCTCCACTCACTACTGTTAATATTGAGGGCAGGCAATGCAGTAATTCTTAATACTCTGTCATCGATATGTATTTCAGATCCATCTCCGGTTACACCTAAATCAGTATGAGAGACATAAGGAGGAGATACCATATTCATTGCTAATAGTTTTCTATAGAGAATCATGCCGCCAAAATCTTCCTTGATGCGAGCGATGCTTTCTTCCAGAATGGTATTACCTTGTTGTATACCTTGTTTCCACCCTTTCTCAGTGTAGATACACCATATATCTCTTTCCGCTCTGGTTTTCGGGAGCAGAGTCGAGTTGGGGGCTTCCGGTTTGACGTAATCCATCCACAGATATTGGCGCCAGGTAGGAGGTGTAGTAACAAAATGAGCTTGTTTGGATACTTTATAAGTGCGGTCAGATACCCTGATGCTTTGCGCGTCAGCCAGATTCAAGGTGTTTCTGCCTTCGAGTAATACTGGTGGTAATATATTATGCTCGAGGATCAGTGAATTAAAATCGTAAATGGTATCCAGATTTCTGGCTTGCTTTATTAAGTCTTCATCAATAATTTTCGCACGCCACGCCAATCCTGCCTGAGCACCTAAACTGAGGGCTATTTCCTTTAGGGCCATTTCACGGATTCGTCCCATCTTTTTCTTGGTTTGCGCGCGAGTGAATTTAGCATTGCCCATTGCTTGAATACCGGCTAATGAACCTGTATCAGGCAATGGACCTCGAGATGTGCATGCTATCAACAACGCCGATAGAACAATGACTAAACTAGGAATAAATTTTGGCATAGCGCAACTCAACAACCTGACTGTTAGGGTATACGTGGATATTCGCTTTTCTACCGGCCTGGTAGTCAATATCACGAAGGAGTTCAGCAAGACTTACATCTTTGGTACTGAGGCTAATTAAAACGGGTATAGCAGGAGCTTGCCCAAGAACTCGTAATTTAAAATGGGCTGCTTTGGCTATACGAGCAGTAAGTTCTTCTATCGGTCCTGACCAATCCACGCTCGCTCTGGCTTGCATATTGTAAGCATTAGGTATGGTCAGAGTATTGTCTTTACTCGGTGGTATGATAACTTTTTCAATTCGAGCCATTTCCAGCATAGAATCGCTTACCGAAACAGCAGCCTCCGCCAGCTTAATTGTAGCATCATCACTGGGGTTATTTACCGGTGGTTTTCTTAATGTACCAGCACAGCCAACAAGCATGGCTGAAACAATAAACACTATGACCATCTTATTGTTCATTCAATGTTCTTTTATGTCTAGGAATATTAGTTTGATTGAAACAGGAGCACGGCTCCTTGTCAAGATATAGTTGTTCAGAGTCTCTGAAATAAACCAAATATGACTTGCCCTGCTTTTTTCATTTTTATTGGTTCCCAGAGCTGCTCATCAAGCTCAATAATCGTTGGTGATTCAATGTAAACAAGCCCTCCTTTTACGAGGAGTTGTTTTTGAACAATGATATCCAAACATTGAGGAATAAAGTCTTTGGCAAACGGAGGATCTAAAAATATAATATCGAACTGTTCTGTGCATTTGTGCAAGTAAGCTAAGGTATCTGTTTTTATTAGTTTTAGTATCGGGTTATTAAACTGGGTGATAATCTGATGCAGATTAGCATGAGCCAGAGGCGATTGCTCAAGAAACACCACCTTGGATGCTCCTCGTGAAAACGCTTCCAGACCAACAGCACCACTGCCTGCAAAAGCATCCAGGCAGCAGGCGTCTTTAATCTCTTTCATTAGCCAGTTAAACAGCGTTTCCCTGACGCGGTCAGGGGTCGGTCTTAGGCCTTCTACTTCGGGGAATTGAATTTTTTTTCCTCGGTATTGGCCACCTATAATGCGAATGATTTGTTTCAAGATTGTCCTACTGTAACGAGTAATAATTTATCGGGATTAACCTGCTCTTTAAATGCTTGCTTTATCTCATCATGAGTTACGGCATTAACCCGGTCAACATAGGTGTCTAAATAATTTTCAGGTAGTTGATAAAATGCCATACGAAGTAACAGGCCGGCAATAGTACGATTACTGCCTAATGACAGCGGAAAGCTTCCGGTTAAATATTTTTTTGCCGAGTCAAGTTCTTCTTCGCTGGGGCCATTGGCGATAAAGCGATTTAAAGTATTATGGGTTATATCAAGAGCATTAGCGGCCTGATCGTTTTTAGTGGATAAGCTGATGATAAAAGGGCCTTCTCCTGGCATGGGTACAAATTGGCTGTCTACTCCATAAGTTAAACCTCGTTTTTCACGCACTTCAACGGCTAATCGTGATACCAGAGCGCCGCCGCCCAAAATATAATTCCCAACGACCAAGGGGAAATAATTAGGGTTATGGTGGTCAATTCCTATCTGTCCCAATCGAACTACGGTCTGCGATGAGGGGAAGGGGATATTGATTTGTTCTGCAGTATTTAAGTGTACTGCTTTGGGAATGCTGCTAGCTGATTTTCCCTGAGGCAACTCATGAGTAATTTGTTCTGCTAATTGATGCGCCTGATTGCTGTCCAGAGCGCCTACCAAAACTAAAATTGCGTTATTGGCCACATAATATTGTTTATAGAAATCAATAACCTGAGTTCTGGTTATGTGACTTAATGTGGACTCAGTTCCATTTACCGGATGAGCATAAGGATGTTTTTGATACAAGGTTTGGAAGAAATTGACGCTTGCTACATCATCCGGCGACTCATCTACTTGTGCAATGGCCATCAGTTGCTGTTGTTTTTCACTTTTAAACGATTCAACAGGAAAATCAGGGTGATTTATTATTTGCGTAAATACTTTAGTTGATTGTTTCAAGGCATCTTTTTGAGTCAATGTTCTTAAGCTGAAAACCGTCATGTCCCTGCTGGTTTCAGTATTAAATTGAGCTCCTGTATTTGCTAAAGCCTCAGCAATGGTTGTTGCGTTCTTTCCTGAATTGCCTTGATCCATCAAGTGAGCTGTCAGGGCACTTAAGCCATAGTGAGAGCCGTCATAAGCTGAGCCTGCTGCGAAAGCGATGCTGATGTCCAGCATGGGTACTTCCATCGCTTTATAAAACACGACCTGTACTCCATTTTCAGTACGCCATTTTTCTGTCTTAAATGAATTTGAAAAAACATTCTGCGATAAAAGCATCATCAATGCCACAAGGCTTGTGTTGAAATATCTCATAATTTCGCCTCATCTGGATTAGTAGGCTTTAATTCGGCCTCTGTCATATTAGGTTCCTGAAAATAGCGTTGCGCAGTCTGCTGAATTTGTTCAGGCGTGATGCTGTTAATTGCCTGTGTATAATTATTTGTATTCTTCCAGCCAATACCTACGGTTTCAAGCAGGCCCAGCTCCATGGCCTGACCAAAAATCGAATCTTTTTCAAATGTTTTTTGAGCGATGATCTGATTTTTAATTCGTTGCAGTTCTTGCTCACTGACCGGAGTCTTTTTTAGAGCATTCAATTCTGCCATTAAGCCTTTTTTCAGATCGCTTATCTGATGATCTTGGCTGGGAGCGCCGTATACAATAAATTGGGTCTGATAACGTGCATAAAGGTTGTAATAAACATCGACACCAGTTGCAACATGACTTCCTCTGATCAGGTTTTTCGCAAAACGTGCGCCTTCACCAGAATCAAGTATACCGGCAATCAGCTCTAATGCATAAGGTTCCCAGGCATTTTTTGCCGTTGTAACACCAGGAACAGTGTAGCCCATCATGAATAAAGGTAATTTTGCTGGTGCTTCAATAATAATTGTTTTTTTCCCCAGGGCTGGCGGTTCTACCTGAGGTGTACGTTGAATAATGTTTTTTGAGGCTATTTTGCCAAAATATTGTTCCGCAAGAGCATGCACTTTTTCAGGGTTGACGTCTCCTACTACGACAAGTGTTGCATTATTAGGCGCATAATAGTTTTGATACCATTGCTTTAGATCATCCACTTTCATTTGTTGCAGAATGCTCATCCAGCCAATAACCGGATGATTGTAAGGTGCTGTCAGATGAGCGGTAGCCAGGAATCGTTCAAAGGCTAATGCCTGGGGATTATCATCGGTACGAAGACGGCGTTCTTCTTGAATCACTTTGATTTCTTTAGCAAATTCGTCGGCATCGAGCAGCAAATTATTCATTCTATCTGCTTCCAGTTCGAAGCTGGTTGCCAGTTTGGATGCGTCTATTTTTTCAAAGTAAGCGGTGTAGTCATTATTTGTGAATGCGTTTTCCTGGCCGCCTTGAGCGGCGATGGTTTTGGAAAATACGCCTAAGGGGTATTTTTTCGTTCCTTTAAACATCATGTGTTCAAGGGCGTGAGATACTCCGGTTAATTCACCGGGTTCATCAGCTGAACCTATGTTATACCAAATCATGGAAACTGCAATCGGAGCGCGATGATCTTCTTTTACTAATACTTTTAATCCATTATTCAATATATACTCTTGAACTTGGCTAAAGGTCTGGCAAGATAGTAACATAAATAGGGTGATGAGTAATTTGCGCATAAATTAACCTCAAAGCGAAAAAGCTGATAGAATTTCATATTTCTCGGGAATTGTACACTAAAATGATTAAATGGTTTAAACGAAATCAAAAGTCAGGGGCTTCAGAAGAGCCGGAACAGCAAAATATACCAGTAAATGACGATGAGGAGAAAATCCTTGAGTCAAATATTGAGCCGGCTGTTCAAGAGCCTGAACCGGCCAAAGAGGGGCTTTTTGCTCGCTTCAAACGTGGATTGAGTAAAACCAGGCATCAATTAGGCGATGGTATTGGCCGGTTGTTGCTGGGTAAAAAAGAAATCAGCCCTGAATTAATAGAAGAGCTTGAAACATTGCTCATCAGTGCTGATTTGGGCATAGATACTACTCAAGCGGTATTGAAGCAGTTAACCGACGGCTTGGAACGAAAAAAATTATCCGATGGTGATACCGTTTATCAAGCACTGAAACACCATTTGCAACAGATTGTTGGTCAGGAAAAGCAACCTTTCGTTCCTGAAACCGAAGATCATTCTCCTTTCGTTATCTTAATGGTTGGCGTTAATGGGGCTGGAAAAACAACAACTATTGGCAAATTAGCCAAGCAATTTCAGCAGCAGGGCAAAAAAGTGATGCTGGCTGCTGGTGATACCTTCCGAGCTGCTGCTGTGGAACAATTACACGTTTGGGGGGAGCGAAATGATATTCCCGTTATCGCGCAACATACAGGAGCAGACAGTGCTTCGGTGATTTTTGATGCTTTGCAGGCGGCCAAAGCGCGGAAAATAGACGTATTAATAGCAGATACGGCTGGACGCTTACACACTCAAAGCAATTTGATGGAAGAGTTGAAGAAGGTGAAGCGGGTATTGCAGAAAATAGATCCCAAAGCGCCTCATGAAACGATGCTGGTACTTGATGCCAGTATAGGGCAAAATGCACTCAATCAGGCACGTCAATTTCATGAGGCAGTTCAGTTGACGGGGATTACGATGACCAAACTTGATGGAACCGCCAAGGGTGGAATATTATTTGCCATAGCTAATGATTTGGGGATACCATTTCGTTATCTGGGTGTTGGTGAGGGCATAGAAGATTTACGGCCCTTTGATGCAGCGCAATTTGTCGGTGCAATATTCAATGATGATCACATTTGACCAAGTGAGTAAGCGGTACCCTGGAGGCTATGAAGCATTAAGCCAGGTGAGTTTTTCTATGGCGAAAGGCGAGATGGCTTTTCTTACCGGCCATTCTGGAGCAGGGAAAAGCACTTTGCTTAAATTGATTGCCTTATTAGAATGGCCGACCTCAGGCCAATTAATGGTGAACGGCCTGAAGTTGAATCAACTCAGAAAACGAGACGTTGCTGCTCATCGCAGTCATTTGGGTATTACATTCCAATCGCCGCATTTGCTTAATGACCGAACGGTATTTGATAATGTTGCTCTGCCTTTACAGATTCAGGGGATGTCCTATCCTATGATTGCTAAAAGAGTACATGCCGCTTTGGATATGGTGGGTTTGCTCAGTAAAGAAAAAATGCAGCCCTTGCATCTTTCTGGAGGTGAGCAACAACGGGTTGGGCTTGCTCGTTCTGTCGTTCATAAGCCGGCGTTGTTGTTGGCAGATGAGCCTACAGGAAATCTGGATCCTAAGTTATCTGCTGAAATCATGTCTATTTTTGAACAGTTCAATCAAGTGGGGGTAAGCATACTGATTGCCACCCATGATCTGGCGTTGATTGCACGAATGAAGCATCGAATTATGATGCTTAAGGGAGGACGGTTGTGTTAAAACGAACGCGATCACTATTTGTCTATCATGTACAGGCCGCAACTCAAAGCTTGAATTTATTATGCCGTAAGCCGTTAGGGACGATGATGACGGTCATCGTGATTGCTATTGCCTTGGCCTTACCGGCACTTTTCTGGGTCTTTACGGATAATCTTAGCCACTTAACGTCAGGATGGCAGCGTGGGGGCCATATTTCTCTGTATTTGAAACCCTCGTTGCCCCAGGCAGAGCAAATAAAATTACTGGAAAAAATTCGACAAATGGAAGGCGTTGGTCAAGCGACCTTAAAATCATCTGCAGATGGTTTAACCGAGCTGACCCAACAAGAAGGCATGCACGATATAATGCATTATCTTCCCGAAAACCCTTTGCCCTCCGTAATCAATATAGTACCGGCTCTTGCCATTGATTCACCTGCAAAAATGGACTTATTATCACGGCAGTTGAAGACCTTGCCAGCAGTGGAACAAGTGAAGCTTGATATGGAATGGATTAGTCGCTTGCATGCTATTTTAGGTTTTGCCGCGAATCTAGCCAAGGCGCTTATGGCCTTATTGGCTTTGGCGGTGGTTTTAATTATAGGCAATACCTTGCGTTTGGCTATCCGTAACCGCCAGGAAGAAATCCAGGTTTTAAAATTAATTGGTGCTACGGATGCCTTTATATTGAGGCCTTTTCTATACTCAGGGATCTGGTACGGGTTAGTGGGGGCTGTGTTCGCCGTTTTTTTAGTAAATATTTTTATCCTGAGTTTAGGACTTGTCGTAAATCAATTGGCAGTTGTTTATCAAATGCACTATCCGCTGACTGGATTGTCATTACGGCAAATCTTGCTACTTATAATATTTGCGATTATACTCGGGTGGCTAGGAGCTCGATTGTCGGTAAAAAGACAGTTAGCTGCTATAGAACCCTATAATTAATGTTATAATATAACCAGGGTTTGTTGACATGAGTGTGGATGACTGGAGGAAGTAGTATGAGTCAACAGTTACAACTTGCCGCAATGAATCTACCTGTTGGTAGTCTTGATTCTTATATTCATCGGGTAAATCAAATTCCGATGCTTACTTTGGAAGAAGAAATTTCTTGCGCTGAACGTTTTCATGCTGAAGGTGATATTGAAGCAGCCAGACGTTTGGTTCTTGCGCATTTACGCTACGTGGTTCGTGTTGCCCGAGGTTATCTCGGCTATGGCTTGCCCTTGAATGATTTAATTCAGGAAGGTAATGTCGGCCTGATGAAAGCGGTAAGACGTTTTGATCCTAAAATGGGTGTACGACTTGTTTCTTTTGCTGTTCATTGGATTAAATCAGAAATCCACGAATTTGTTTTACGCAATTGGCGTATTGTCAAAGTTGCTACTACGAAAGCACAACGCAAATTGTTTTTTAATCTTCGCCAAATGAAAAATCGTTTGGGGTGGTTTAGTGATGAAGAGGTCAATGCGGTTGCTGACGATTTGGGAGTGAGTCGCGCAGCTGTGCGGGTTATGGAAGAGCGCTTAAATGTTATGGACTCATCTTATGATGCTCCCGATGCTGATGATAACGATGATGCTTATAGAGCTCCAGAACGTTACTTGTTTAATGTGAATGATGATCCTGCTTTAATGCTGGAAAAAGAAGATACTGGCGATCAGAGCCGTGACAAACTGATGTTTGCCATGGAGCAGCTGGATGAACGCAGTCAGGATATTCTGCAGCAACGCTGGTTAGCGGAAGAAAAATTAACTCTGCATGATTTAGCTGAAAAATACGGTGTTTCTGCCGAACGAGTCAGACAGCTTGAAAAAAATGCCATGAAGAAAATTCGTCAGTACATGGAAGCTTAATTGATACTCAGAATAAATTGGCCTGATGCACATAAAGCATATTCCTCATTTGCTCCATGTAACTGTTAATTACATGGAGGTTCTCCCTTTTCGTTTTAAATTAACTATCGATGATAAGTCAAAATTCATTTTATATTCAAAATATAAATATTAAGCCTCTTACCGAAAATATGATTTACATAAAGCTGGTATTAAAGGCTATTTTCCTTTAATTAATGGCCGAGCATCTCTTTGTACGGGACAAAAAAACCAAAATAGCTTTTTTAAAAAAGAATAACTCGCTGATAGACTTCATATAATCTTTTTGTCTAGAAAAGGCGTTTATATGAAGTCTATCAGCGAGTTAGACGAGATTTTAGGGAAAGAATTGGCGTTTTGAAGAAACTCATATAATCAATCAAAAGCGAATAGAACGGCTTATCGCTTTACTGACAGTGGGGTTTGTTTGGGCGCATAAAATCAGCGAATGGAAGTCCTCTTTAAAATTCCATTAAAAAAAATTCGAAATCAAAAAAGACCTCAAAATAGCTTCTTTCGGTTTGGGCTAGATAATCTAAGGGATTTCCTTACTCAGTTCAAAATTAATCATAAAGCGCTTGCAATATATGCTAATTGTATTCGTTTAAAACCAAACGAGAAAAGCTTTTAAGTTTTTGTCCCGTACAAAGCGAGCATCTTCTTAAGTTGGATTTGTTAATATTAGGTTAATAAAGATGAATTATAATTAGGTTGTCCTAAATTAATTGTCAATATATTGATTTAGTTTTTACAAGATGAATGTCACTATTTTTAGGAGTCTTTATGAGTTCTGAAATTGATCAATCACTAGTTATTGAAAATTTAAATAGATATTTGGATTGGCATAATTTACCTGTAAGGATGAATAAAACAGGAATTTGCAATGGTTTGGCCACTGTTTATACGAAATATGCGCTTGAAGGAAGGTTAAACGAGTTCAGGGATATTTTAGTCAAAATCGCAACGATGACTTCAACCCCGGAATTTGATGATAAAATTAATCATTTTGCAGCAGAAGTTTCTTTAAGCTTTCTTCCTTCTGATTACAATAAAGAATTAAATCAGCTTCACTCAATTAATATGCTATCCATTGAAGGTAAGGGGCTACGATCTTCTTATGACTTCGCAATGACGACGAGTGATAGCAACTGGACGGAAATACTTGAAGGGTTAAAGTTGGGCAATGATGAAGCTATGATTGTAAGAAGTCTTAATCATGCAGTATCTATAAGTAAACGAGGAGGAAAATACATTATTTACGACCCAAATTATTCATCCGGTTTTAAACTATTCAAGAACGAAAATGAACTTATTCAGGAATTACATTACAATGTTTTTAGATATACAGGATTACTTGGAGTGGGAACTGATCGCCTGGGTTTAAGCGAGATGCTCAGTCCCGTTGCAGTACCGCTTGAGTTGTATGGTCCTTTAAGTATGCAAGTTCAGGTTATACGCCATCCCGACAAAGTAAATAAGCCAAGAGCATTCCCTGATATAGGAGAATTGCTTAAAAAATATCTTGACGTCAATCAGGTTGCTTTATCTTGTGCTGGGATATTGGGGGCCGCAAGTATACATTGGGCGATACTAATGAACGATAAACCTGCCTTAAGTCTAGCTTATGATAAAGGTTTCATAACAGAGGATCCGGTTTTAGCTGCAGCTATGGCCGCCGTATATAATGCAACAGAAGTGCTACCTGTTTTACTTTCCAAAATAACTGACCCAAAAGATAAGGAGCAGCTTTCAATAATCTATGAACGCACTTTAGCCCGTGGTTGTAAAGAATCTGAGTTATAGTCGAAAGTGGTGTATGACAAATTAAATTAGGTGGCGTATTCTGTT
>NZ_CALMPD010000029.1 GCF_937871865.1 uncultured Legionella sp. | reverse complement strand
TCTCAATAATCACCCCATTTTGGCTCAAACTAGCGAAATGTCAACCTTCCTTCATTAATGAAGTGCTTGGAGTGTGGACAACCTAAACTTCTCAATAAGTTGCGGGAAAGTTTAAGTGAATAAAATTAAATTTTCTGGCGAATATTGATATATGATAATACACTTAAAGTGAATTGTGCTCATTTAAGTGAAGAAGTCTATCATAATATCTCACCGAAATAGGGGGCTTTTTTATGAAAGCATGGATTAATGCAGTATCTGTCTTATTGCTGCTTTTAATAGTAAATAGTGCAAATGCTATTAGTCTTAGCGGTGTTTATATCACTAATTTTGCTCAGTTAGTCAGTGCATTAAATAATGGGGAAGATGTACGGGCAATCATTCATTTGGAGAGGTGCCTGATAATTAATTCAACCGATTCGACAATTCAAGAACAAATCAATAGCTCAATTAGTGGCGTTTCAACTCGCTTTGATTTCAACAAATTCTTGCATTACACCTCCAGAATAGATGGTCGCACCAGAGACACGGTTACCACATCTATGACCACTCTTGTCGAACAATCCACTCCCGGAGTATTTTGGAAAGTTTTTGCTCGCTTAAGCGTTTTTGGTGATGAGTCTAATACTGGAAACTTACGCATCGATTATTTTGATCCTGTCAGCCATAAATCCCAACTGGTAGTCGAATGGCGTTGTGATATCAGCAACGGCAACGACAATAACGGATTGGTTTTGATTGATGATTATTAATTGATGCTCTTTCGTTTCATCTAATCTTGCTGGGCATACCTTGATTCGCCCAGCCAAGTTTTTCTTTTCCTCCTGGAGCAGAAATATAAGTTTTTCTGCCTCATCCTGAGTCACTATGTTGTGAAAACCACCTATCCTTTATAATGATTTTCAATGATTGCAAAAAACGACGAGCAATATCTGGGACCTGTTATTAACGCTCATGAGCTGGTTCAATGTGTGTAAAATAGATAAAAATTATTTAAGATGAATGTAATACAAAAAACTCAATGAAAACGAGATACTAGTATTCATTAAAAAAATAATGTAATAATGGCGTTGATATTAAGAAAAGGATTTTTTTAAGCTTCACGATTTGATTTCGCATGCTGATATCATGGTAAACGACTCTGAGGGTAATAAATGAATTTTCTTAAAAAAATGTATGTTCAAGTTCTTCTTGGCGTGTTTTTCGGCATTCTCCTCGGATATTTTTTTCCAGATATAGCGGTTCAGTTTAAAGTCCTTTCTGATGCGTTTATCAAGCTAATTAAAATGCTCATCGCACCTATTATTTTTCTTACCCTTGTTTCTGGCATTGCAGCAATGAATGATATGCGGCAGGTTGGAAAACTTGCTGGCGGAGCTTTGCTCTTTTTTATGATTACTACCACCTTTGCATTAATTCTGGGGCTTGGCGCTGCGGAGTATTTTAAACCCGGTGTTGGATTGAACATCGATGCCACATCGTTAAATATTAATGAGGCTAATTCATATTTAGGTATATCACATGCAATGAGCAGTACCAGCGATCTGTTTATGAATATAATTCCTCGAACCTTTGTCAGTGCGTTTGTTGATGGCGAAATGTTGCAGGTTCTCTTCGTTGCTATTTTATTTTCAGTTGGTTTGATTTTAACAGGATCTATTGGAAAACAACTGGTCGATGGGATGCAGTTACTTTCCAATGTGTTTTTTAAAATCATTCATGTGGTCATGTATATGGCGCCAATAGCAACTTTTGCTGCGATAGCATTTAGTGTAGGCAAATTTGGGGTGGCTCCATTGTTTAATCTTTTTGGATTATTGGCGTGTTATTACCTCACTTCAGCTTTATTTATTCTGGTTGTTTTTGGAACAATTTTACAAGTGTATTGCAAGATCAATATTTGGCATTTTTTGCGTTATTTAAAAGATGAATTAGTTATTGTGTGGGCAACGGCCTCTTCAGAGACGGTACTTCCTAACCTGATGGAGAAACTCGAACACTTGGGATGCGATAAGTCAGTGGTTGGATTGGTACTGCCTTTAGGCTATTCGTTCAATCTGGCTGGTACTGCAATTTATTTAACTCTGGCCGCAATGTTTATTGCTCAGGCAACGAATACTGAATTAACTCTTTGGCAGGAACTGGCACTTTTGGGGGTGATGATAATCAGTTCAAAAGGGGCTGCCGGAGTTTCTGGAAGCGGATTTATTGTCTTGGCGAGCTCTCTGGCTACTATAGGCCACATTCCTGTTGCTGGAGTCGTTCTGGTTCTTGGAATTGATAAATTCCTGAATGAAGGACGTGCCATCATCAACATGGTTGGCAATGCTATAGCAACCATCATTATTTCAACCTGGCAAAAATCATTTAATCATCAGCATGCTAAATCAGTATTACTGAGCAATGATGGAGAGGTTTCGAAACCAATATTTGCTCCTGAATCTTCATAATAGGGGCTCCTGTTTACCCTCTGCCATTAAGTTTAGTATTTGGCCGTCATCCAGAGGTGCTAGCGACGAAGGATCCCCTGGATTCAGGAGATCCTTCGCCAGGCTCAGGATGACGTACTTTTCTTAGCTTAATGACAGTGTCCTGTTTACCTAGGGCTTCACTCACCAAGAGTTAGATTGCGAGTAGGTGAATAAATTGATGTTTTCTATTCCTCGACTCTCAAAGCAACTCTTTTGGATCACTGGGAACATATTAGTTTTGTCAAAACTTATTACTGTTCTACCCAATTCGAGACATTAAACTGCCATTAAATGGTCATAAAGATTTTTAATGATTCAGCAAGGCCAATTTAAGGATTTTATGTTATTATATTGGTCATCTTTTTCGAGAGAGTAGAACTGGGTTATGAAATTACACGCAGCTGGTAAGAAAAAATTACTTAATTCTGCCAAAGACGTTTATTTGGCTTTTACTGCACTGGATTTTTTTAAATCAAGAACTTTCACAACAGAGTCAGGTAACAAAAGTATTTTTGAATTATGCCAGCTTGCTCTTAAGAATAAAAATTACGCACAGATTCTTCTTATAAACGGCATTCACTACAAACTGGTTTTAACTCCAGGACCAGACAATAATTTTTCCGTGCAATTGTTCAGGGCGATGGAGGCAACAAGTGCTGTAGAAGTAAAAAAAGTAAATAGTTATATGGATCAGGAAGTGCTTAACTTGTTTGCCAGCCAACAATTTAATCTCGAAATTCCAAAGGATAGTGAGGAGCTGGTTTTATCGAATCGAATCAATAATCAATTGGTGATTGGTGGGCCTGGAAAAATAGATCTCTACAGAACTCATCTGGTTACTCTGCATAATATTATTGAAAAAATTGAACAAGAAGGCGATATCAGTAATTTATTGGTTGCTCTTGCTACCGGTACAGGTAAGACCTATGTTCAGGCACTTTGGGTGATGACTTTGTCACTTTCCGGACACAACGGCGTCTTTGCCGTTCCTGATAAATTGACAAAGCAATTTGCACGAGATTTAAAGCGTTTATTACCTGATTCATTTGTTGATTCTATGTTTATTCTACGGGAAAACGAAGATAAGCCTGCTGCTAAAGATGCCCTTAAGTTGTTGGCTGAAAAAAATACCTCTGGAACGATAATTATAGGTTCTAGTGAGCATCTCCTTGATAAACATTATCACGATCTTGATAAAGCTGATTCCAATCATACGTTTCTCGCGTTTGATGAGCAGCATTTAATCATGAAAGCAGAACGACGCAGAATGCGTTTGATTGAATTATCCAAAAAGAAACTTTCCATGTTTTTAACCGCTACCCCTAATTTGGAAACTTATCAATTATCAGGTAATAAGCCGGTAGCAATCATGTCCAGTGGTCAAAAAATGGAAGCAGGACAAGGACAATTTCCCAATTTGGTTTCTTTTCAGGCGAGAAATATATCGGATAGAAATAAATTAAAGACCTGGCAGTTCTGGACTGCTGAGTTTTGGAAAAATATGTTCAATGGTTTGCTGCTTCGTTTAACCAATGCCATACAAGAGGAACAAAGTTCAGCTGCAGTCTCTCTGGTCGATGATTTGCTTTATTACCATTTTGATAAAGAAGGGGAGACTTCTGCGCGTTGGAGAATGCAGGTTCCGGCAGCACGTAAAATGTTATGTATTATCGATGATAATGAAACCTTGGTTAATTTTTGTAATGTACTACAGAATTCCTCTTACGGCCGGCGCGATGTTTATCGTAATGGTAATTTGGTAAATAGGGCTGATGTTGCTAATTTTTTTCATTTGCCCGATGCGGAAGTTGCTGTAATTGAAGACGATTTAAGAGATAAAAGAGAGAAGTATACCGCGTCATTAAAGCCTGATGAGCAGCAGGTGAGTATTACTCATGATTTGACTCTGGCGCAACAAGTAAAAAACACTATGCTGCATAATTTAATTGAGTACGTACTGACTGATATTACAGGACTTGATGAAATAGAGCATAACCGTTTACGCAAACTCAATATGAATGAGTTCCAGCAATTAGTCATCAGCCGTTTCCAGCCAAGAACTGTACTGTATTATCAACAAAAGCTTGCGAAAGACATTGATGCAAACGGTGCCCAGATTATAGGTGGGTTACTTGCCGATTTGTCTTTGGTCATGCAGCGAATGATAAACAATCAATCCAACATAGATGCTGAGGAAAACAATAAGGACTTGGCGGATTTTATCGATAATTGGCCTTTATATAGTCGGTTAATCGAGCAAATTAAAAGAGATGATTGGGATTTTCGTTATGCCTTTGAAGATTATGCGAAGCGCTATTTAATGATGGGGGTGATGCAGGGGATGAAGGATGCTGAAACTCCAGTTGCAGAATCCATACCCTTTGCCGGATTACAGCAGCATGTTAATCGCATGTATGACTATGACGGAGTGTTGGTTAAAGATGCCAAGAAGCGTAAACATACTTCTTTGGAAGTATTAAATGATACTTCTACTGAATCTGTTTTTAGTCCAACTTATTTGGATATCAGTGAAGATACTGCTGATAATTATTTTCGTTTAGGCTTTGTCGGTGTTTACGTCAGTAATAAAAAAACAGAAGGATTTAGTGACAGAAATCTGCATACGGTTATTAACATTGCAGAAGAGACTTTAAGCAATACTAATAGTCCTGATGCACAAATCCAGGGGATAGGGCGAAACCGTGGTTTGGATTCTACTATTGTGCCTGCGTACATTCATAGCTTGGGGCGAGGGCAAAAAACGGTATTTAAATTAGATCATTTACAAAGTAATGATTACTATCCTGAATTATTTAAAGCACAAAAAGAATACAACAACCAATATGTAGCTGTATTGGGAAATCAGGTCAGTAAACAAATTATTGCCTGGATTTACAGCAATCTCGATGACGATCAAACAATTAATCCTGATCGTCTAAAACGCCAAGTATTAAAGTTTATTGCTCTTGCATTACGTGACATTAATAATAAGAACAGCCATCAGATTAAACTGAGTCGCGCCCAACTCGCTGATGTGGTTCATTATGCAATGCAGGGAATCGATGATGAATTAAGGCACCTCAATGAGCCTTATCGGTTATCATTTTTCTTGCGCGCCCTCAGTCACACATTGAATTTTATCGCGGAATGTTATTATACCTTTATCCGCATCCCGGTTGATTTCAAGATTTTTTATCATTCATGGTTTGGTCCCAGAGAGGTTAATCCAATCAATGCAGGGCAAAAAAATCCAGATGATGTATACATCAAGATACTGAATAAAAAGAGCTTTAAAAGCATTATCAGTAACATGTCTTCTGCACTTGAGTTTAAAAACTGGATGGGGAAAAAGAGCCTCGGTTTTAAAACTCATGTTAACAAAAATATAAGCAAATATTTGAAAGAAGGCACCGCAGCAGATTATACAGCACATCTCAAATTGGTTCTTGAGCCTTTGCTGCTTAACCTGGTTGTTGACTCAAGGAAAGAGCAAGTTGCTAATGCCCTGTTAATATTTCCTCATGGCGTTGACTATTTACACTCTCATTTGCCTTTATTAGCGGATCTTTTTTCGCACAAGCCTGAGCAATTCGAGACTGCATTGCTGAGTTTTTTCCATCAAATTCCTGGGTTAGGTGATTTGCAATTAAGCGACATTGTTAATTATCCGGAAAAAATGGAGCAATTGCTTGCGTTGTTCAGTGATGAACCGAATGCGCTGCTTCTCAAAAGCCCTGAACTAAGGTCTGCGTTTACTGTTCGTTTGACTCATTTTTTACAAAATGATTTTTCCAGTAAATTGTCAGCATTTTTAATTTATCCTGATGCGGTTGCAGTAAAAAGCATTCTGGAAAAAGAAAAACAAGCGTTCTTGTTTGCAAATCATTGTATGACTAAATTGGTGAGTGGAGAATTAGAGTTAGCTGCTGAAGCTCTGTTTGATGAATTTAGGACTTTTTTTAAATTAAAAGACTTGAAATCCCTAGCCGAAACAGGGACTACAATACAGGACAGTCTGAGTGCTCTGGAAAATGAATTACGCGAGAATCTTGTTCAAAATCTTAATGAGCGTACTGTAGATCAATTGGTTGGCATGATGCAGTTTAGGTTACTGCCTTTGCTGGTTAATTGCTATCCATTAGCGTCTAGAGAACGCTTGCTTTCTGAGGCATCTGATACTGTCCGTATTACGAATTTTCTTAAACAGCATGCGTCAGCTTTGTTGTCATTTGATAGTGATAATGCCACTCAATTAGCGCATTTTGTTTTTTCTAATTTGATTGAAGGGGAGTTGCCTGCACAAATTAATCTGGATGAAGAAATTGAAAAGGCATCTGAAGCCATCAACCAACAAATTCTTGATCTCAAAAATACTAATGTCCAGGATTTTATGCTTGGTAAACTCTTGTCTCCAGCATCATGGAGTTTGAGTCCTCAATATCTCTATGATGGTGTGATTGCCAATATGCTTCGCAGCGATGAATTTCTGGATTCAATTTCTCTCTTACTGCCCTATGACCAATGGTTGAACCTAAAAAATGACATTCGCCATAATCAGGTTGCTTTAATTACAATAGCCAGAATATTAATTGACAAGCAAAACTCTGATGAACCAGTACAGCCATCACCACAAGAAATGTTGGATCTGTTTAATCAGCATCTGAATACTCATTATTTAAGTTCTATCGAGGCGACTACTCAAGTAAAAGAACAAACACAAAAACTCTGGAATGATATTCTAAAAAATCCTTTGTTGAAGTTATCTACAGAAATGAAAGAACGATTCGTTCAGATTGGTCTTAATCAGTTACTTCCTCTCTTGGCGTCATTTATTAAGTCAGATGTTAAAAAAGCACAATTCCTAGGCTTAAAAAGAGAACCGGAATTAATCTTTAATTTTATGGTTCAAAATGAGGCTTCTTTAAGGTCATTAATGGCTGGAAAAGAAGATGAGCTTAATGAGGAGCTTTTGCCATTAATTAATCAATTGCTTCCTGAGCAAGATAAATATTGCGCAGACGATATTCATAATCCTATAGAGCATGCTAACGAATGTTCTGAGCAATTAAAAAGCAAATTTGAGCAATTATATCTGAGCGCTGTTTTAACTAGTGACTTATTTCTGGATTTATTAAAAAACTCGTTTAACGCCCATGATTTTAAACTGGCGACAGACGTGCTGCATATTGAAGGGAATATCAATTCTTTAGTTGAAAAAATGCATCAGCATGGTATTGAGCATTTGAATAAAGAGACTCTTCTTGGCTTCATTAAAACGATGGCTCCTCAGCTGCACCAGGTAGACACTTTAGATGGGCGATTAAATGCCTTTCAAGAGTTTATTCGTGAGGTAGAGGGCAACATTAGCCGCAATCTGGATAAATCTGCAATTTCTGAATTACTTACAGAGACCATGTTACCGATTCTGTTTAATAATAAATTTATTCAGATTATTGATAACATCACCGGATTTCTTAATGAACAAGACTTGACCGTAATTTTTGATGCTTTTGGCAAAGAGCAACCAGACTTTGAGGCACAACATTATCAGCGCTTTATCTCTATTATCAGAGCAAAAGATAAAGAAGCATTAAGACAGGAGTTCATGTACTTGTCCGGTGAGGGACAAGATTTTGATTTTGATCAACTGCCTGCAAAAAAAATGTTGGATACGATTACTTCTTTAATCGAAGAAGTGTTGGATTGTCATTGTCACTATAATGATCAGGATAGGAAGGGCTCTATAGGGTGTGACCATAAACCTAAACTTGAAGGGAAAATATCCTCACAGTTATCTGAAATGATTATAAAATCTGAATATGGTTTTTTTGGTAGATTCTCTCGAAAAGGGTTTTACATTCATGGCTTAACACAAGGTTTAGCCGCGGGAGGAGAAATTAGTGCCGAGTCGATTAAGCATATAACCAAAGTGTTACAACGGGTTAAATCTCATATTTTAAGACCGCTGTGGTGGAGTTCCAATGGCTCCAATCTGATGCATGCATTCACGAAAGGATGTCATGATGTAACTCAGGCCGTTGTTGCTGCATGGTATGGGGCAGTAAACGGAGTGAAATCTTCGCTTAATTGGCTGACTAATAGTAATTATTACATCATTAGCCACAAAAACCTGGATAGTGAGGATTTTAATGAAACGACGTTTTATTTTGCTGAAGAAATTAACCAGTTGGATCCTCTGACGGCTAAACATGTTATGGATAAGGAGTGCCCTGTTGATGTCGTAACTCACTTGGAAGAGTTCGTCGCGAAACGCCCAGCCAGAGCAGGGTTTTTTGGTGGAAATCTGGGAACTCCTGTTATTCATTCTGAAGAGAAAAGTACACCTGGATTCAAATTTCATTAATTTATTAAGGGGCTTCCTGCATTTTTACTCGTTTAGTTGAATGTATATCGGCCCTGAAAATAAGGCGACCTAGATAGTTTCTAGGTCAGCTGCTTTTATTGGATTACTGAGCTGATACTTCATCATCCACCAATCTTTACCCTCTCCCCCACCCTCTCCCGCGAAGGGGTTCCGCTTCATATTCCTGTTCGTTCGCGGGAGAGGGAGCTCAATACACAATGCATTGCACGAACACTCTCTTGTCCGTGAATTAGTTGTACTCTTTCTTTTCGTATGCTGGGGAGATGAGGCTGTGCATTGCTTTAAAAGCTCCCTCGCCCGCGAAAGAAGTGATGTTAATGTAGCGATAACTAATCGCGGGAGAGGGTGGTTATAAGCTTAATTGCATCATACTATGTGCTTCATCTCGTATGCTGGGGAGGTGAGGCTGTGCATTGCTTTAAAAGCTCCCTCGCCCGCGAAAGAAGTGATTTTAATGTAGCGATAACTAATGCGCGGGAGAGGGCGGGGGGAGAGGGTGGTTATAATCTTAATTGCACCATACTCTGTGCTTCATCAATATTTGGGCTTAACGCTTTATGATGAAAAAATAAAGCGGGTGATCTGTTTTTATTGATTGATATTTGGATGTGTTCCGAAACAGTGTTCATTAAATAAATAAGAGAGTCAACTGAATCAACATGGATTATCCAGCCTTTGGAGTTATCTGATTTGTATCGAGTGGTGCGCACGAGGTGAAACAACTTATTAATAGATGAAGTGCCTTTTAATGGAAAACAATGTACTTTGGCAAATTCACTTAACTCTTGAAATGAATTAAGTAACAAGTCTATCTGCTGAGTTGTTTCTTGGGAGTGATGGTGCTTGTGCAGTTCCTTTATATTTTTAATAATGCGTAATTGAGTTTGATATACTTGAGTGCTGATATTGTATTTATAACAATCAAGAATATTGGTGGCCGTTAACGGTTTAATCTGTTGCGATTTGTTTAAAAAACTACTGGTATTCTCACAATACTGAATGATTAGCCTGGCAAACTGTTTCGTTCCTTGTGGATTTAACTCTTGCTCTGAAGAGCCATAAGCAAATACTTTTGCTGGTTGGCCATCTCGATGATGTAAAAAATCATCAAGATAATAATCTAATACATCAATCAACTTAAAATTAATCGAATTGTAGGCAACATCCAGGGTAATTGCCTGGGTTATATTATCCAGCGCGACATCCGTAACGGTAAATTGATCGTTGTTTCTATAACTTTGCGAGGTTTTAACAGCATTGTTTAATAAAAAGCGTTGATTCGCCAGATCATCGAAAATAACCTCTGTTTCCAGGTTAAAACGATTTTTAATAAAGCGCCTTATTTTAAATTTGATCTCGGTACTTATCTCTTTATTTTCCGCAAGAGACATCGATGCGAGCTGTTTTAATAAGAGCATGCGATATAAGACGAATTCGTCTTTGACTATTATGGATTGTTTTAAGGGATCAAGCCCGAGTCCAGGAGCTATTTTATTGCATAAAGACAATAGTAATGAATAGGAATTATCAAGATAGAGATCAATATTCTCAGCTGTAACAGATATTCCGTAATCTCCACGAGATAATCCCAGCATCTGGCGGTATTCCTGATCACCTAAAAAAATCAAATCAGAAGCATATAAGGGTTCATAATGTTTAAATAAGTTAAGCGCTGTGTCACATAAATAGTGATAAGGATTATTTGCCGACTTCGGATTTACAGGAGCAAATCGCCTGATATGAGCAAAATCAGACTCATTGCCTCCTAATCCTCCATTAGTAGTGGGGTTACAATAAAACTTCAATAAAGCAGGAGGGATATAATTAATACGGCTTACTACTACTAATACTTGTTCTTTGATTTTTTGAATTAATTCAAATTCTTTAATTATTTCCGCATGGTGGGGCTTTGACAGATACGATTGCGTGCCAGAGAGCCAGTGTTTTAAAAAATGAGTTTCTTTTTTATTGATTGAGTTTATCAGCTTATCTGTTTGTGTTTTGCTTTACTGTGTCGATATCGAGATGCATATTCTCGTAACCAACCAGATACCGAACCTCTCGCAACTTTATCTCCATCAATGGCATACAGAAATTTTTGATTTAAGTGTTTAAAATTACGCGTATTTTCAATTACTTCTACAGATGTTTCCTTGCTTTGAATGAGTTCCTTTTTCAGGCGTAAGAACTCATTATTGATCATGGTAATTGCATTTTGAATCTGAGCCCTGTTCTCTGTGGTTCGTTTATAGGTTATTAAATCTAATGTGTTGATAAGATGATAAGTACCAATACCAGCAAGAAGTAATCCTATTGAAGTGAGAGAGCCTATGCTCCATAAAAAGGCGGTACCAAGAGTCAGTGTGATTGTTATCGCGATTGCAGCAGCTACAATAAGTCCTGTTATGAGTGAGAATATGACAGCATGTTTCGCCAAAAAGCCAGGCTGGTTCATTTGCTGCAATAAAAAATCTCGGGACATCAACATGAATTTTAATTGAATTTCCTGAGTAAAGGCTTGTCTCACTTTGTCTGATTCTGACAATTGATTAATCCATTTAATAAAGGATGATTGAAGCTCACTTTTTATTTCAATGTCATGGGTTTTATAGAGCGACTGAAAACCATTGTTAAATATAGCCAACGGATAATAAATTGATTATAATCATTTATTTATGACGTATT
>NZ_CALMPD010000028.1 GCF_937871865.1 uncultured Legionella sp. | reverse complement strand
AGCTTTTTCAGAGCCATTGCTAATAATCAATTTATCGTGTGTTGGCTATATGTCGAGAACATACCATTAGTGCCGCAACATTTTATAAATGGCGCGCAAAATATGGTGGTATGGATGCTTCGATGATGTCCCGTTTAAAGGAACTGGAAGCGGAAAATAGCCGTCTTAAAAGATGTACGCAGAAGAGCGTTTAAAAGCAGAAATTCTGAAAGAGGCCATTGAAAAAAAGTGGTAACATCGTCTCGCCGAAGAGAGTTGGCGAAGATGGCGGTGACCCAAAGGGATATTTCTATTCGACTGTCGTGTGACTTGTTTGGCCTCAGTGAAACGTGCTATCGATATCAAGCTAAATTAAATGATGAGAATGCGTTAATCGCGGATTGGTTGATTCGTGTGACACAAAATCGGCGTAATTGGGGCTTTGGTCTATGTTTTCTTTATCTACGTAATGTGAAAGGATTTGTTTGGAATCATAAGCGGGTTTATCGAATTTATAGGGAGTTAGAGCTCAACATGCGGATAAAACCAAAAAAACGGTTAACATGTAACTGTCTCTTGGTTCTATATGATCAAGAGACAGTCTAAATCAGGGGGAGATCCGGAGATCCGAGATCCGCCTAAATCATTGTGACATTCGTTTGGCGCTGCTTTCTGAATCTACGGGATTAATTACTGCATCTTTGGGTTTTGCAAATAATGATTGCTCCACCAATGTAGTTGCTGCTTTAGTGGAGTGGAGACATTTTTTTATCACATCATCCCATTCCTTGTATTCGCTCAATGAAAGCTGGGCTTTTTGAAGAATGGTTCGCAACTGTTGTATGAAATTTGTTTTTAATGGTTTGATGGGGCTGCTTAGTTGCTCTAACAGAAAATCTCGTTTTAGTTGACCTAGGCTAGCACACAATTCTTTGGTTTTTAGTAACGTGACATCAGTTTTATCCGGTGTCGACTCATCCAGTAATTGAGTTTTACGTTTAAATAACGTTAAATATTTATTAAAATTCATTGTAATAAGTGTTTGGCAACGATTGAGTAATGCCTGGGCTTCTGCTGATTTTATGACTGAGCTGTCTAAGCCCTTGCTTGGTTCTTGTTTGGTCATTTTATCGTACACAGCATGGAGTAATTCATTCTGTTTTATTCTGATTATTTTCGCCAGAGCAACAGGAGTTTGTCGCAAATTTAAAATAGTTTGTGCGTCTCTTACTGCTCTGGAGGTTCGAATTTCTTCAATTTGCTGTAATAATGTTTGGTAATAAAAAGTCACACCAGTTAGCGTCGTCGATTGAGTGTCGATTTTTATATTTTGAATTTCACGGGTTGCTAAAGCTAAAACTCGTTGTGCACTCTCTATGATAGCGCGTTGGTGTTGCGGATTTTCCTCATAGCCTTTGATTTTATTAATTTTTTTTCTGTATTGTACTTGTTTGTAATTAATAGCCCTATATGTTTTTTGCTCGTCGAGCAAAACATTATGAGATTCTGCATATGCAAACAGTGTTTGATTTTTTTTGTTAATCTTTGTCGTACTGTGCCCAGGATGCTTTTCCAGATAGGCTTTAATATAACTGGACGATTGGGCATTTTTTACCAGCTCAGGAGGTAAGTCCATTGGATTAACTTCAAATGTATTTTTAAAATTGGGAGATGGTTTTCTTAAGGTACTTAATTGGTTATGTAAATCGGTTATGCGAGACATTTGAAAAGCATGATCAATACTAAAAATACTACAACTTGAATTGTCTTTCTGTAGGCCTCCCATTGCCTTGGTTAATTCAACTTGATGTTGCGTACAGAACGCAACAACTGGAGGCAAATTGGTAACATGGCCAATAGAGTCGAGGAAGAATATGCTTAGCGTGCCATTCTCTTTTCGTTGAATATCTAGCACTGACCAATGCTCTGTTCCTTTTATTTTATAGACTAGTTGTGTCCGGGGCTGTCCATTTTTCAAAATGTTTTCTAAGAAATTGGTTATTGAACAAGGATGATCGCCATCGACTACATGGCAATTTAGTTCATGTTTTTCCTTTTTATACGCGATGAGCAGGTCCATATCATTTTTGTTCAGGCGATAACGCAATGCATCTTCTTGTGTAGAGGGAGTCGATGTGTCAAACAGTTCCAGCTTCCGTCTTTTAGCAAATTGATTCAGTTGGTTCATTTTTTTAGTAATCGCATCATCAATTTGAGGATGTGAATCAGATAGTTCTAAAGGATTTAATTTATTTAACGAAGGGCTTATTTGTTTAATGAGCGTTTCAAATTTTATTATTTGTGCTAAACGAGATGCATCTACTTCTTGGGAGTCATTCAACTTATTGTAATTCACTTTGAAATTATTAATGATTTCAAGTGCCTTCTCCAGTGATTCTCTGTTTCTATCCAATTCAGTAATTAAATCTGGTGAATCTGATTTGGGTGGTTCACCGTATCCAATTTCATAATCGTTTTTAGGTTGTTCATTGGTTATTACCTGAAAACTTAGGCGGGCGAGCACTTCTGTTTTTTGATAGTACCCTTCCAAATTCACAAGAGGGAGCTGATGTAAAAACATAACTAAATAATCAAGGAATGAGCGCCATACTCCCGTTGTTCTATCTTTGTACTTTTCTTTTAGAACATGCGCTCGTTGATCGATCATGTCTCTATCACGGTTAGAGAAAAATGCATTAAAATGCTCGGGTGGAGTTGTTCGAAGGTATTCAGTAAAGCCTTCCAAATTTGGATCTGTGATTCCAATAGTATCAATCCGTGCCCCATAAATTATAAAAAGAACAGCCAAATCATATTGTTGGTGTGTTAATGCTGATTTCAGCAGATTATTAAGTAAATGTTCTTGAGGAAGAGTTTCCATTTGGAATGCTTCGCAGAGCAATAATCGAACTATAGGTACATATCCTCGTTGACTTGCTCTAATGATCATTGACTCATAATCTATTTTGGCCTGTAAAGGAGCAATTTTACTTTCTAGCAGATTGCCCAGCAAAGCTATATTTCCTCTTTGCGCTGCCATATTCAATATCTTCTGCCGTTCTGCTGTTGATAGCATATTGAGTTTTTGGGGAGTTAATGAGCCAATAACCGTTAGAGCTGCCTCAATATTTTCAAATTTTACAGTTTCTTGGATGGCTAATATCACGCTTCGTATTGAAATAGTCTTATCATGTTGAATTACTTTTTGAAGTATTCTCATATCTGTTTGGCGACAGGCATAATATAACGCTGGATGTTTTTCCTTTAGATTATCTATAAAAAAATCTTTATGTCTTATTTGAGGCGTTATACTCAGCAAGTAACAGACAACTGCATATTGTTCTGCTTTTATTGCCACATCCAGGGCACGCATATTCTGATTTTGTACTGCTAATCGATTAGCTCCTTTTTTTACCAAAGCTTTTACATGCTCAAGCTTACCAATTTGTGCAGCAACCATTAGTGGCGTGTAAGCGCTTGCATTTCTAACATTCAGATTTACTTTCTTTGTCGCATTTAATCGTTGTAAGAACTCTTCGCTTTCTAATGTTAATATGGCTTTATGTAGTGATAATTTCTTGGTTTTTTCAACAGAGGCATTTTCTATGACAAGTTGTGCTCGAACATCGTGTTCCATTTCTGTCTTTACTGATTTTAATGTACCATCACTTATTGCCCAACTCTTCAATTGAGCATTTAATATTCGGCGATTAATAAGTTGTTCCATATAGAGTAACGTTTCATCAATGGCTTTATTAAATTGTTCTGGGTTATCTTTGATAAGCCATTGCTGCATTAATTCATCACGCCGAACTATTTGAGAATAACCCGATTCTTCCATTATTTCGGACAGTTGGGGCAGCTTGAACACTTCAAAAATTTCAAATAGCGAATGTCCTCCACTGTTGTAGAGCATCAGGGCAGCAAACGAAGCCATGAGTTTCTCAAAATAATGTTCATGAAAGGGGTTGCCTTCTCGTTTTTGCATCAGGATATTACGAAGGGTAGCTAAAGTTGTACTTGAAATTCCATTGGAATAAATTTGAGTCTGACGGCTGAATAAATGTTGGCACCATTGACTTTCCATCATGAATTTTGCTTGGTCCGCAGAGCGTTGAAACGGTGATGCACGCATCCGCTCTCGAGTAACATGGACGGGTATTTTCTGAGTTTCACCCATGCCGTCTTCGTTTATTGTAGTAACTGGAATGAGATTTATATTTTTATTTTTATCACGAACCAGTCTGTCGTGCTCATCAATTTCTTGTTCGTAAAGCGGTGTTTGAAATTGTTCAGTATCATTATCTCTGGCGAGATCACCTACTGGTACTGGAGTTATCGATTGCATGAGACCTTTAAAGCCGGTAAGTACTGCTTCATTCGTTTTTTTTATCATCCGACCTCGGCCATCCATTCCCATGGTAAAAACACTGTCTGAATAGATATCTGCTGGCATGGACTTATCATGCTCGGTGTTCATCGTAGCGATAATGGTCATTTTTGCAATTTCAGCTAAATTATCACAAGCTTTTGCGGTTAAACCATGAAAATTATGACTGCTTAGTTTTTTTATGAGTTCTGCATATTCAAGTTGATATTTATTGAGAGAAGGAGCCATAACGCCTTTTAAGATGAAATTTAGTTTAATTTTATCGTCAGGCTTTTGAGCAAGTGCTCTCCATAGATTATGCTTTAAATTTATATTGAAAATCCGTAAGTTATCAGTATCCAATTCCTCTGCATTTGCGCGAAGTAAGTGGTTGGCTAGATGAGTTTCAAAATACCGTCTGGTTGGATCCGCGTTAATAATTTCAGGATTTTTGCTTACTTTTATCTGTTTATGATCAGCCAAGAGCTCTTTTATATCAGTGATAAAATCATTTTCAGTCGCTGACTTTATTCCCTCAAGATATAGCGTTTTTAATTGTTCAATAATACTCTGATCGAGTTTTGCTGTTTTACAAGCATTTATAACTATTAATAAACCTTCTCCAACACTAACTGTAACCTCACCATTTGAGTTGTTCCTTTTTGTATAAATAGAAACGGCCTGAGTGATCTTGTGCATTTGATCATATGTGAATAATTTTGTCACTTAATGTCCCCAACTGTCTTTTTTAGCGGCATTTGTTGGGTATTATACCTGAATTAATATCATTTTGTAGTTTTTTTTAACAACTTTACACGTATATACATGGATAGTACAACCAGGGGAGAGAAATTTGTTTATCGCATACAAACCTGTTGTTGTGAGCGTTAGCGAAGGAATCCAGAGTGATGCTTCGCTAAAAACCGGGACTATATTATTTCACTTCGTTCGCAACAACGACTTCTTTGCAGCGAATTAAAATTTCGTTTACCGCTCGCTTTTAAAATGGATGCTCATCAGGATGTTTTTCTAGTATTT
>NZ_CALMPD010000027.1 GCF_937871865.1 uncultured Legionella sp. | reverse complement strand
TAATCAATTTATCGTGTGTTGGCTATATTTGCCTTCTATTTGTGAATGGAGTTATTCGGATAAGAGGGTGCTGCTGCAGATAATATCTATGAGAATTTGCTCTAATATGGTTTTAGTACTATTGATAATGGTAAATACTGGAGTACTACAAAGGATAATAATTCTCCTGCACAAGAAGCATGGTATCAGAGCTTCTATCACAGTATCTTCCAAGACCGTAGTCCAGTAATAGGAATTTCATAGTAGCTCTCACTCCAATAGGTCGTTTCATTTATTATTGCTTCGGGCTCTTTGCTTGTCGTGGAGCCATATGAAATATCTGATTATAAAGATATTAAGGCTGTTTGTAAGTTGGTACAAACAGCCTTAAAAATGGGTTATTTTTTGTTTTACTTATTAGCGGAAGGAGAATTTATGTTCTGTACTTCCTCTATAAAATCTTCACCTTTACTGGGTTGGAAGAAATGCGGTGACTGACCAGTTGCTACTCTGTAGAGTCCCACTCCACTTAGTGCTACAGTAAGTATTCGTGCACAATCGCGGAAGAATCTCATCCACATTGGATCGCGATGCTCTTTGATTGTGTCTTGAGTACTATTTAGTGTATTATCAAATGCGGCTAATTGTTCACTTGGTAATAGTTCAGTATTGTTCAAATGTCCTAACAATTCATATGCAGAAGCTAATTTAGCCTCGGTTAAAGCACTTTGATCATCCGTTTCGATTAAGTGTATTAAGTACTTAGTCGTTATTGCCATGAGGCTGTCAATTTTTACGATAGCCGCTCTTTCCCTAGCACTTTGATACGCTTGTACTTGCTTTTGCAATACTTGATTCGTCGTATCAGTATTTTTTAATGCCAGCGCTTCTTTTAATTGTGCTATTTCATCTTGTGCTGCTTTGAGTGCTTCTTTGCTGACTTTTACTGTATCGCTAAGCTCAGCGATGGTGTTGTCCGCTTTTAACAATGTCGCCTTTTCGTTTTTCAGCTCTTCAGCAATTGAGGCTGATTGACTTTTCAAGGTTTCAATTTCCGATTGCAATGCACTAATTCGTTCTTCTTTTGCTACTGCGGTGCTCTCGGAATCTTGTAACATATGCTCTAATTCACTGATTTTTTTAGTTAAGCGTTCCGCAGATTCAGATGCTGATTGCAGTTCCGCTATTTTTATACTTAATTCACCTTTTAATTCGGAGAGTGCTTCTGATAATGCACTTACCTGCTTTTTCATCCCTTTATTAGATGAGGTGACATCAGATACTTGTTGTAGTGCTTCTTTAAGAGCGGTCTCTTTTTCTTCAAGCCGTTGAGTCAATGATTGATTGTGCTCAGTCTGCGTTTTGATTTCTGCTTTTAAACGGATAAGGCTATCGGCAGATTTCAGTAACTGTTTCTTCAGCAGATTATTGAGAACCATCGCCTTTTTGAGCTCGTCGGTTGTTGAACTGAGTTGTTCTTCCTTGGCATCCAATTGTTTGGTCGTGGCTCGCAGCTGATGGTTTGTTGTATCGATGCTTGCGTATCTATAGACGTAATCATAGAAATGTCTTTCCATTTCTTGTGGTTTAGTCTCAAGCACTTCTGGCATTTTTGCCATTATTTTGCTGGCACCAACCACTAAGAGCATTTGTTGTTGCTGAATGTATTGAAATAATCGTCCTTTATATGCTTCATAAGAAACATCTTCCGGACTTATGCCAAACTTGGGTAACATACCCTTCCAGTTCGTGGTTAGCATTTCTTGATCGCACCAAGGCTGTAACACTTCGATTTGCTCTTTAAGTAAATCCAGGTCACCTACCAATTTTTGCGCATTCACCAACCAAGACATCGGACTGTCTGCAGTCGCATCTTGATCATCAGTCTGTTTGTCAAAGTTTGCTAATACCATTTTTTCATCAGCAGATAATTTATTGGCAAGCGATAAAAGCGAGTTTTGATGCATAATCACCGTGCCAGTCAAATCAGATTGCACTGAAACAGTAAGGCTTTTTGCCAATTCGATAAGAGTCGGGTCTTTAATTAACGTACCAAATGTTGCATCTGCGAGCGTTTTAAATGTATTTTCCACACAACTTCTACATTGTGCACGTTCTTCCTGAGACAAATGATTTCGCAAATAGACTTGGGCTACTGTATTAACAAGATAGGATAGTGACTCTTTCACTAATGGATGATTCCCCTCCTTTTGCAGTAATTGCTTGATCATATAAGAACCAGGCGCTACAGACTTAGATAAATTTTCTGTTGAAAATGCTGTTTCTATATTGTTTTTGAGCCATTCAACCTGTTCTGTTAATGATTTTCCAAAGAAATCAGCACCATCTAGTTGATAGGTCATCCATAATTTTACATGTTGCAAATTAAGAAAATTTTCTCCATCACCATGTACCTCAAGATTTGTAATCGGAGTATTGCCTCGCTGACGGAAGTGGACTTGTCTTTCTGCCATATATTGGCCTAAGCCTGTGTAATTTCTCGTGGCCAACCATTCAAATGCAGGATAATTCTCCATAATGTGTTTGTAATTGTCGAGTAACTGACGGTTTCTTTCTGCTCTGTCAGCAGGCAGGCAGGCGTTGACAACCGCATCAAGTGCCGGATGTTCAAAGTTAATTTCTTGCTCGAGCGCTAAGCCATCAGGAAAGGTGAAATCAATCCATTGTCTTAGCACCAGATCCTGGACTCCGGATAGATCTTTCGTTTTCAACGTGTCTGGAACCGGGGAGCCATTATGATCGTACTGGTTTCCATCTCCTGTGCCATGGCAGCCAGGGATTACTTCATAGGGCATACCTAATGGAATAATCGGCTTAAAGCCTCTGGACGTTTCATGCTTTTGGACAAGTTCATGTTTTTTGGCTACGAATGAAGGCAAAGTATATAAAGCCTCTTCTTGCCAGCCTACACGGATTATTTTAGCAATGTTACCGCCTGGTACAGGATCAAGGACAAAAAGATTGACCTGCAATTTATTTAGATTATCTAAAAGAGCTTCCTTTAGTGTTTCATCATTCTCATTAGCCCCCTTATCAGGTATTAGCTTATTTAATTCAGTGAGTGTCTGGCTGGTGTAGGGGTATATGTTGCTTTTAACGCTATCACTCTCACTGATAATGGTTGCCAGCGTTTTGCGTTGAGAGAGATCTTTTTGTAAATCTTGTGCTAATGCAGCACGAATACGCTCCAATTCATGGGTGAGTACAATGGCCTGTGCTCCTCCACGGCTAAATCCTGAGATGCTCAGATTGGTTTTACCTTCAGCAATAGCACCAAGGGCCAACATTAAGGCTTTGGCAAGTCGGTCACCGATTTCATATCCCGGAATATCAGCTCCATTAACCACATCAACTGAGTCTGAATGATAGGGATGGGCATAACTAGGTGATTTGAGGTTATCTGCATCCGCAGCTATTGTTGCTTTTTCACCTAATACATGGGTCATTAGCTGGGCCGTATACGAAAAGGTTTCTCCTCGTACATAAGAGGTCATAATGCTAGGATCGGTTGGTCTATTAACGAAATTAACCCCGGTGCCTAATAAAAATAAATGATGCTCTTGTTTAGGAGCTGGCTTATTTTTTAATTTTGTTAGTAGATCTTGATAATACTGCGTCATGGAATTGATCCTAATTTTATTGTTTATGGTTATATTTTATTCGATTAACCTTAAGACAATATTATGTATTATACGCACCTTGCATCTTTTTCAGTCTTTTCGTTGATGTCATGTGAGCACGGATTGTTCCATGAGCTTATGATTCTGATTGGGTGTTCAAAAATATTATGGGTTTTTAATCGGGCTGTTTGCTGTAAAATGAGGTACATTTACGATGGGGATATAATTATTTCTATAAAAAACAAGGTGTTCTAACCCGTAACCAGTTGATGTTACAGGTCAGAATCAAAATTAGAATGGGATGTCATCATCTAGTTGATCAAAGGCATCATGAGCGGCCTGAGATGGTTGTGGTCGGCTGGTATTTTGTTGATACTGGGCCGGTGCTGCTTGTTTCGTTTGTGGCATGTCTTCATAACTTGAGCCACTGTTGCCTTTACTGTCCAGCATCTGGATATCGGAAGCAACGATTTCTGTGGTGTATCTGTCTTGTCCTTGCTGATCTTGCCATTTACGAGTACGCAGACTGCCTTCTACATAAAGTTTTGAGCCTTTGCGAACGTATTCACCTGCAATCTCGCCTAAACGGTTAAAACAGACAACTCGGTGCCATTCAGTGCGGTCTTGTTTTTCCCCGGTGGTTTTGTCTTTCCATGATTCACTGGTTGCAATTGATAAGGTCGTTACTGCATTGCCATTTGGTAAATAGCGAACATCAGGATCAACTCCTACGTTACCAACCAAGATGACTTTATTTATTCCTCTTGCCATGTTTTATCTCCTGTATGCGAAAGTTAGAGAGAAAGATTATACCTAATTAAAGGGGGCTTGCGTAGCAACTGGTTAAAATTAAACCGATTCGCTATGGGGTGAAAGAATTTGCTCAGCACTTCCTGGCACGTATTTATCACGATTAATCCTAATATAAATGACTTGCTCTTCTTCTGATAGCGCCACTTCATTTATACCTTTAACCGCCAATAATGCATTTATTATGGTGTTTTGTTCTTCTGAACGAGGTGAATAATGGAGGATCAGTGTAGAGACATAAACATTGGGTTGCATAAATACAGCAATAGCCAACCAGATAAAGCCTAACAAGGCATTGATCAAAAAAATACCCTGACTGCTATGCCATTGGTATAATATTCCCGCGAGTGCTCCGCCCACAAAAATACCCAGGAATTGACTGGTTGAATAGACTCCCATCGCTGTTCCTTTGCTTTGTGGGTTTGCTTGCTTTGATATAAGAGATGGCAGGGTGGCTTCAAGAATATTGAATGCGATGAAATAAACAAACATTAGAGTACAAAGGCCATACCAATTCTGACTGGCAAATGCTAGTAAAAATTGGGCGCAAGCCGAAAACAATACAGACGAGACAAAGACGGATTTCATTCGTTTTTTCTTTTCCGCCATGATGATAAATGGAATCATCACTACGAATGAAAAGAGCATTAACGGTAAATAAAAATGCCACTGCTGGGTTAAATGCCCTAGTTTTACATGTTGGGCAAGTAATAGCGGGATCGCAAAAAAGGTGGAGGTCAGAATAAAATGCTGACAGAAAATACCAACATTCAATCGTTGTAAATGCCGGTTAGTTATCACTGGTTTAAAAAGAGAAATATTGGCTTCACTATCAGCATGAAAGCATTCTTTTTGGGGGGTGGGAATCACCAGGTGCAGCAAAAAAATACCCGCTACTGCTAAGAAGGTTGTGAGATAAAAAATGCCTGCAAGCCCTGAATGATGAGAAA
>NZ_CALMPD010000026.1 GCF_937871865.1 uncultured Legionella sp. | reverse complement strand
TATCAAAAGTAAATATTTAAATCATATGATAGATATAACCCTCTTGTTTTCTGCCTATCACTAAAGTGTACCCTTGTGATATCTCGCCAAAATAGAAAAATTGAAAATGTAATGCATTTGTTATACAATTAAGGTATAGGCACTTTGGGAGTAACTAGAATGAATAAGGCGGCAACAATTAATGCTCGAATTGAACCTGCTCTTAAAATGCAGGCGGAGGCAATTTTGCATAAAGTAGGTTTATCTACAGCCGAAGCAATTCGACTGTTCTATAGCCAGGTCTGCCTCCAAAATGGTCTTCCGTTTGAGGTGAAAATACCGAACAACGAGACACGAGAGGCAATGGCAGAGCTGGAATCAGGGAAAGGCGAGCGATTTAAAACAATGAAGGATGTATGGGATTCTATAGATAATGCTTGAATTAGAGTTGGCGACACAGTTTAAGCGTGATTTAAAAAAGATTACGAAGCAAGGAAAAAGCAGGAAGCTCTTAGACTCTATTATTGAGCAATTGCAAAAGGAGGAGCCATTGGATCTAAAGCATAAAGATCACAATCTTTTCGGAAATTGGGATGGTTATCGTGAATGTCACATTACCCCTGATTGGTTGTTAATCTATAAGATCATTAAAGATGATTGCATCCAATTGTTGCGATTATCACGAACAGGATCACATAGTGATTTGTTTGGGTGAGTTCTAACGATGTTGCTCTCTGTTGATAGATTTTAAGGTCCTGTGCAAATAAACTAAGGATAACTTTGATGAGTTTAAAAATAAAAGATATTTTTGAAAATGAAATGACTCTATTACTATTGGTGACAGTTATATCTTCAGCAATTCTTTACTTCTTGTTGAGCGGGCTCAATATAAACATCCCTCAGGATTACAAAAAATTGTTTATTGCGGGGAACTTTTTCTTAATAATGTTGAGTTATCTCGTTACTAGAGACATATCTACGGTTGTTAGGTCTTGTCGTAATTCAATAATTTTCATATTTGCGCTCGCTGTGATTCTCTCGACTGATGGGGGGCAGGCACTACAATGGTATTTGGTTAGACATATACAACCTTAAGAGAATTACTTTATTCGGATAAAGAAGTATTTTGATTCACTTAATGATGATGAACAAATAAAAGCACTAGGACTATTTTGGACAAGATTTTATTAATCAGCTTTTTTATGTTGTTAATCTTCAATCTTAACGAGTATTAGTCGGCTGTTTCGACAGAATATTAGGCAATTAACTTATTAAATAATCTAAAAGGTTGTCTTAAAATAGCTCCGACGTACACACCGGGCCTAGTAGACATCATTTCTCAGTTCTAATACACTGTCTACTAAATCGTATTTACATACATAATAGACAATTGTGTCTATTAATCGATATCGGGGACAAAATTGCGTTTGTTTGGCTATGGGCGAGTTTCTACAAACCAACAATCATTGGATATTCAAATTGAATCTTTAAAAATGCTGGGGCATCACCATCAAGAATTTTCACCGATAAGGCGACTGGGAGTAATACTAAAAGAGAGGGATTAAATTTACTAAAAGTCAAAGTCGAAAAAGGTGATGTTATAATGGTGACTAAATTGGATCGGTTAGGAAGAGATACTTCAGACATGATCCAACTAATTAAAGAATTTGATGAAATTGGTGTTTCTGTTCGTTTTATAGATGATGGAATTAGTACAGAAGGAACGATGGGGAAAATGGTTGTTACTATTTTATCAGCAGTAGCTCAAGCCGAACGTCATAGAATTTTAGAACGCACTAACGAAGGACGATTAGAAGCAAAATCGAAAGGCATTATATTTGGCCGCAAAAGGAAAATTGATAGAAATAAAGTCTTTTCTTTGAAGTCATCAGGCAAAGGTGCTAGTGAAATAGCTAAACTATTAGGTATCGGAAGATCTACAGTCTATAAACTATTAAATGAAGATTTATAAGAGTTTATAAATGAGTGTTTTTAATCGTAACTAAATTTTGGGTAATTTTAAATGTTATTAGATTTATTAAAAAATATTGAGAACGCAGTCTTAGCAAAAAATAAAATATCTTTGATGTCATTTGTAGATTCATTCCATGATTTTCTAATGCATACTTTAAAAAATGTAACCTTAAATATGGATATTGCAGAACAAGGCTTGGTAAAGCTTTATCTTATTTTTGAAATAGAGTGCATCAAAACTCAAGATAACCCTTATTTATTAGAAATATTACCTATTCTAAAAAATCCAGAACATGAACTATTTTTGCAATTGCATCTCGCTTTGGAATTGCATGAAATCAAGCGTTGTTTAGAAAAAGATTATCATAGTAACTTTGGTAGAACTTCCCGGATTTTTAAGGAGATTACCGCTAATGAAGTACGGACCTCAAAAAAAAATTTAACAGATTATGACTTAAGTTTTTTATCTTCTCAAGAACGACAAACCGTTTTTGGAAAAATTGCCCCACATTCAGTTTTATTCTTTAAGCCCTATTTAAATGTAATGGATTCTACATTTTGGGTTATGGGTGACGAAAAAGTTTTTTACATGACGACTGCTGAAAAAAAAGCCGTTAAAGTAACTCGTGATATTGATGGTGCGCTCATATATCAAAACACAAAAAAACCACTTTTAAATGGTAGATTTTTGTATGTCGTTTCACCAAAAGGTGGTTTATATGCTACTGACGCTGATCACTTTGATGTAATACTACATCATTCGACAATACGTGCTGGGCAACCTGTGCTTTGCTCAGGTTTTCTTGAAATCGACAATGGCGAGATATGCGAGATAGATCATCGTAGCGGACATTATAGGCCTGATGTTCAAAGCTTAATTATCTCTTGTTTACATTTGTACGAACAAAAAATTATTACTGAAAATTGCGTTCTTCGCTCACCATCACTCCCTAGAAATTTAAAAGTTCAAGAGATCAGTGAAAATGAGCAATATGAACTGTTATGTAATGAATATAACGAACTTCGGAGAAGCTATATACCCATGATCTTTGAAAATGCTTGCATTGTATAAGGGGTGTGACAAGTAATGGAACGAAAAGGTACTCTAAGCAAAATTCTCTTTATGGCCCGGTGTGTACGTCGGAGCTATTTTAAGACAACCTTTTAGATTATTTAATAAGTTAATTGCCTAATATTCTGTCGAAACAGCCGACTAATACTCGTTAAGATTGAAGATTAACAACATAGCTTAAGGGGGTTCTCGTTCATTGGAATTATTTCATCACTAAGTGCCTGGAGTGCAATGAGCGTTTTCAGACGCACAGGATGTCCTCTACTCTCAATCCCACGCATCC
>NZ_CALMPD010000025.1 GCF_937871865.1 uncultured Legionella sp. | reverse complement strand
CCTTGAATTTACCGAATGTGCCTTAATGCCATCAAATTGCCGGGCTTCGCAAGCTTACATGGTGTTGGAATGAATTATTATCATTACTTAATTGTTTGACTAGGCTGGTGCTAAACGAAGTGCTGCCCAGCGGAATGTATTTTGTGTTTGCTGCTTCAACTGATCGAATGTAAGCAAAGAACGGCTACAAAGTGTTTTGATAAATAGGGCTATTTCATTGAAATGCTTATCTTGTTATTATCTTTCAGGTATCATAGGTGGTTGACATATATTGAACAATTATTTTGTGCTTTATTTAACATAGGGATGGCTTGATTTTTAATGTTAGTTAAACGAGTTTTATTACTTATACAGCAGTTAGATGAATTAACTCCACTGACAGTATTTGATAGTGCATTTCGTACTTCGTTGCACAATAGATTTCATGATAAAGATCCAGATACAATAATAGACTGTAGTGATATTGAATGTATAGAGCGATTATATCGAGAACGTTTTATTAAAACAGTTGACTCTGATGATGATTGCTTACTGAATGATGAAAAAGTAAATCAGTTGTTGGTTGGCTTCGCGTTTGATTTGGCTGTTGATGCGGAAAAAAAATATTATCAAATTTTATATCCAGAAATCACTAATGTGGCTGATTATAATAATCTAAGCCGGTTAACAGAAACGGAACGTCCGGTAAATTTTTATTTGGGGCACGGTGGAAAAACTCTTTATCGGAAAAGAGGGTTATGTGAACATTTAATTAATAATGATTTCAGGCTTTCTACTCACCGGGACTTTTCACAAAGTAAATTAAGCCCAATAACGGTTGAAGAACTCACCAGACTAAAATTTTGTACACGAACTAACAGCCAATTTACAATTAATAGTGAATCTTTTAGTTGTTTTTGGGATTTTTTAGAAAAGAAGTCATTTCCTCGTCTACAAGAAAAGGGTGGAATGCTTTTGTATTTATTGCCCCATTTGTTAGTACTAATTGAGCAATATCACAAATTAAAAAGCGAGAAAGCTGATTATAGTATATTTAACAAGGCCGCCAGAGATTTTTTTGATCTTTTGGCTTCTGTTGAATTAAATAATATTAATTATTTTTATGGAATACGTGTACCTTTTAAGGAAAACCAGTCTTATTTACTTGAGCTTTTAACTGCAATAAATAAATCACAAAAATACGAGCTAGATGATGAGTTCCATGCGTTAATCGTCTGGTTATATCAAATCAATCCCATCTTAAAGAGCTCGCTTCCAGTCTTAGATTCTGTTTATAGTTCTTTAGATAGCAAGGGAATTATTTATAGTAACAGCGTCACTACAAATACTATCGCTTGTGAAAACGCAAATGACAAATTACATCAATGTTATGCTTTAATCGTGTCATTGTTGACGACATCGTTTGAACTGTGGACATTTACGGAACAAACCATTAGCTTTTGGGACAAAAAAAATAAAGTGTTCCCTGAGGCCGCGACAATTTATCAATCTTTTTTACATGCAATAGAGCAAAATAGTGAAAAAGAGCTATTAGCCGCGTATTCAAAAGTTTACGATGTTTATTTTAATCATGCTCCAGTTGAATTTAATATTTTTTCCTGGTGTACCGAAATCAAGTCGATCACCCGTTGGTATCAGCTTGTAGGGCAGGGAAAATTGAGTAAAATTGATGTCATTTGGAATGAACCTGAAATATTACTGCAGTCATTATTAGATTTTAAACCATGTAATAGGAGTATATCTCCTGATATTGACTTATTTTTAGATAAATTAGTGCACACATACGTACAAAATGCTAATGATTTATTGAAGCGTTTTCGCGTTAATATCCTATTTATGGATCTTTTTAAGAAGATGAGTTTAGAAGATAAAATTCATTTGAAGATGATAATGCCCTGGTATCGTTTGGAAGATGCCAAGAATAAATTCCTGGATAATTGTGCACGACATATTGCTTCTCGTTTAGAGAACCTGTCTGTACTCCATTCTGGAGGTTCTCTCCAGTTTTATACGACCGTTCATCGAGCGAAAACCCCTCAATTTGTTTTGTCTACATCCGAGTTTCGACATGTTAAATGCGTAATTGAGGCATTTAAGCTGGCTTTAAATGATTCTCGAAAAAAAATAGAACCTAAGTTAATGGAAAAAATGGTTCTTTTCTTTGTAAATATAACTCGTCCAATTTTAACTGTGGCGGAAATTGAAAGTGCGCAAAATAGTGCTCGCGTAATCGATTATTTAGGTGCTCCTAGTTAAAACATATTTATTATATTTTCTTGCTAATTATCGGATATTGTTAATATTTGGTTAATAATTATTCTTTATAATTCAGGGCTGTTACAACAAGGTTACAGTAAAATATAAAGGTACATTATGAATAGCAAATCTGATAAATCAATTCTAGACGATGGATCATCTAAAGCACAATCAACATCATCTGCAGAAGGATTTGCAAATTCGTCAATAAACCATAAATTGATGCCTACATTTCAGCAAGCACATGAGTACAGTTGGCAGGTATTAAACTTTTCCATTGTCGCCTTGGCAACCAGTGCTGCAATAGTTGTGGTTCAGAGCCCAGTGAAAACCGTTTTGGTTAATCTTGCAAAAAATGGTGCATTGATACCCCCTTATAATGGCGGAGTACTGGGCTTCATGAGAGCTTTATATGCCGGAACTGCTGCTTCTTTGTCGGGTTCTGCAGTACGAACTGCCTATGTCACAGGTGCAAAGAACAGTAAACCTATTGAAGAAGGTATGAGCAAAGAGGAAGGAAAAAGTCAAAAATTGTCCTCCGCAAAATTAGGCTATGTATTATCTATGGCGTTTGGAGATATTCTTGTAACCCAAATACCTGAGTCATTATCGCAATTGAGGAAAGTTCCAGGTTTGTTACCAGATAATTTCAAATGGAAGAATCCTCATAACACGAGCAGATTAATGTTTGGTGGTTTTACTCCTAGGTATTGTGCGGGGATTGTTAATTTTACGTCACTTTGTGTATTAGAGGAAAGGTTTGTCAAAATGATGCCATTCCAAGACATGCAAGCTGCTCATTTTACGGCTGGTGCATTAAGCGGAGTCTCTGCTGCATTTTTTTCCTATCCGTTCACCTCATTTAAAGATCATCTTATGGTGAAAGCTAAAGTAACTGATGGATTTTTATATAATGCAAATGCATTTACTGAGATAAAAAATCTAAGTTATTCTTTTGCACAAGCACCAATGGATTCTTTAAGAGCTATTGGGAGCAATGCGATAAAACAATTACCTTTACGTATGGGGTTAACAGGGGGTATTTTCTCTCTGGTTTCGGGAATCGGGTCTGCATTGGGTAGTGAACCTTTGAAAAATATTGTGCCTGTAAAATATCAACCTCTTTCTATAACTGATACGCAACAAGGTTTTTTTAATCCTTCTAAGATCAAGGCTGCTGCTGTTTTGGAAAATAAGCCAAGTGATAATCAACCATCAGAATCAGGGGCATCAAGGCCGCAGTGATTTAAAAAATCTTTTTATATTGTATTAAATGATTTATAATGGGCAAAAAATAATCTATTTTGCCCTATAATGACTTTCTGGCATGTCGCCAGCATGTGAATACATTAAAAGGAGATTTCATGTTCCAACGATTTTTTACTGAGTCGTTAATTAAACCAATGGTAATGAACACTGGAGAAGCTGTAGCTACTGCTGTCGTGGGCACTACTATTTATCAGACTACTCAAGCAGTGAAGCGTGTAATCAATGGAGAGTCTCCAGAAATTGCTAAAACAGCAGAACATGCTATCGTTTCTGCCGATACTCATCATGAGAGAGACGAGAAGAACAATCCAACTCACTTCATATGAACTAAAGCCCTTCTTCAGGGCTTTTATTCTTAAATTTAGTTCATGCAACAGTCAAGATAACCTCATTTCTTTTATTTGATGTTAAATGATTGTTGCACACCATCACCGCTATTTCGCTTTACTAAATTGTGTACACAGTTTAATAAAATTATCATATCTTCTTTGAGAAAGCTCACCGTTTGCAACTCCTTCTATAATCGCACAGTGAGGTGTATCAATATGAGTGCAATTACGATATTTACAACGAGTTAAATAAGGCCTGAATTCAGTGTAACCTTGGGCAATAGTAGGTATATCTATATCCCAAAGGCTAAATTCTCGCACTCCTGGCGAATCAATTAACGCGCCACCGTCGGGTAAATGATAATACTGCGAGTTACTCGTAGTGTGACGGCCTAATTCGCTAACTTCTGATATTTCATTCGTAGCAATGTTTTTTTCATGTGGAAGTACTCGGGCAATCAATGATGATTTTCCAACCCCTGATTGGCCTACAAAAACATTGATTTGATGATTGAGGCATGTTGTTAGTTGCTTAAAACCATCAGTATCATCACTGTTTGTCATAATTATAGGATAACCCAGTGATTGATAATCAGATAATAATCGTTCTTTAAGTTCTTGGCAGGGTAAGTCGGTTTTATTTAATAAGATAATCGCATGTAGACGCAGAGTTTCTGCCATGATGAGGTAACTATCCAGTAATGGCCAGCTGATTTCAGGTTTGGGAGCGAAGACAATGATCAGTTGAGTAATATTGGCGGCAACTGGTTTTTTTAAACCGGTTGCTGTGGGGCGTGCAAGAATACTTCCTCGTGGATACAAGCTGACGACTACACCTTGTTTCGTTCCTTCGGTTTGCCATATCACTCGGTCTCCTGCTACCAATGTATCTAGATTAGGCCGTATCGAACAACGTATACGATTGCCTTCATTGTCTTCAATCTCAACATGTCTGCTAAAACGCGTGATGACTAATCCATCTGCTAAAGAATCCAGATTATTTTCTTTGTTTTCCTGATAGGTTTGTTGAATTTTTTCAATTCGGGCAGATTGTTGTTTATTAATTCGTCTTTTACTCATGGTGTCGATCTATACTATAATTGGTGCGTTTGTTAATGATACAGTATGAAGGTAAATCATCTTTAATGAAAGTCTACTTGGTGGGTGGTGCAGTTCGAGATCAATTACTTGGTATTCCTGTAAAGGAACGTGATTGGGTCGTGGTTGGTTCTACACCAGAAGAATTGTTGCATTTGAATTACAGACGGGTAGGTCGTGATTTCCCTGTATTTTTGCATCCGAAAACGAATGAGGAATATGCCTTGGCACGGACTGAAAGGAAATCAGCTCCTGGATATTATGGCTTTGAATGTGATTTTAGAACGACTGTAACGTTGGAAGAAGATTTAGCTCGCCGTGATTTAACGATAAATGCAATGGCGATGGATGATGAAGGAGCTATAATCGATCCTTATAATGGTCAAACGGATATAGACAACAAAATTTTACGTCATGTTTCTCCTGCTTTTATTGAAGATCCCGTTCGAGTGTTGCGTGTAGCACGTTTTGCCGCGCGTTTTTACTCTCTTGGTTTTCGGCTGGCAAATGAAACACGTTCGTTAATGTATGCAATGGTTAAGCGCGGAGAATTAGCTCATTTGGTACCTGAGCGAGTTTGGCAGGAAATGCAGCGAAGTCTGGAAGAAAAAAATCCGGAGCAATTTATTATTACTTTGCGTTCTTGTGATGCCCTTCGAGTTATTCTCCCAGAATTAAATAATTTGTTTGGCGTGCCCAACCCATATCAGTATCATCATGAAATTGACAGTGGGATTCATAGCTTGTTGGTATTGCAGGCGGCAGTAGCCGCAAGTAGTGATCCGGTGATTCGTTTTGCCGCACTGGTCCATGATTTAGGTAAGGCTCTGACTCCTGTTCACGAATGGCCCAAACACTACCGCCATGAAGAGAGTGGCGTTGAGGTGATCGATGCCATGTGCTCGCGATTGCGAATACCTAATGATTATCGTATCCTGAGTAGCTTGGTTGCACGCTATCATTTAACTGTACATCGACTTTTTGAATTACGAGCAAGTACAGTCGTTAAAATATTAGAACGAACGGATGCATTTAGACGCCCACAAATTTTTAAAAGCATGCTTCTAGCTTGTGAAGCGGATGCCAAAGGATGTGGCAAACCGGTACAATACACGCAAATTCAATTATGGTCTGATATTTTATCTGAATGCGTTAAAATAAATCCCCAAGAATTAATAACTGAAGGCTATGAAGGAAAAGGTATCAAGGACGCTTTACATGCACGCCGGGTGGCATGTGTTGAACACCTACTAAACATTTGGAAATCTAATGAAAAATAATCACAATTTAATCTGGATAGATTTGGAAATGACCGGTCTTGATCCGGAACAGGATAGAATTATAGAAATGGCTACGATAGTAACCGATCCGCATTTAAATATTTTGGCAGAGGGACCTGTTATTGCTGTATCTCAGCCCCAAGCTTTGATTGATGGAATGGACTCATGGAATACCAGACAACATAATCAATCTGGCTTAGTCAAACGGGTATTGGAAAGCCAAATTGGTGAAACTGAAGCCGAGCAGTCTACTATAGCCTTTTTGACAAATTATCTGGACAAGGGTAAATCCCCTATGTGTGGAAACAGTATTTGTCAGGATAGACGATTTTTATATAAATACATGCCTGAGTTGGCTGCTTTCTTCCATTATCGAAATTTGGATGTGAGTACTCTGAAAGAATTGGCAATTCGTTGGCGACCTGAGTTATTAAGTGGAGTGGTCAAGGAATCTAAACATTTAGCTTTGGACGATATTAAAGATTCAATTAATGAATTAGCTTATTATCGCCAGCACTTTATCAATTTGCCGGAAGTTAAAGAATGATACAAAGAGAACGATTGGAACTACCTGATGGTGCTAACAAATTATTATTACACTCGTGCTGTGCGCCTTGTTCTGGAGAGGTCATGGAAGCATTAGTGTTTTCAGAAATTGAATTTGCTATTTATTTTTATAATCCGAATATTCATCCCGTTCAGGAGTATGAGATTCGAAAGCAGGAAAATATTAAATTTGCTGAAAAACATAATATCCCTTTTATCAATGCTGATTATGATAAAGACAATTGGTTTGAGCGTGCTAAAGGCTTGGAATGGGAGCCGGAGCGGGGAAAACGATGTAGCATGTGTTTTGATATGCGTTTCGAACGAACGGCTTTGTATGCTCATGAGAATGGATTTCCGGTGATTTGCAGTTCTTTAGGGATTTCTCGTTGGAAGGATATGAATCAAATTAATGAATCTGGAATACGTGCTGCAAGTCATTATCCTGACCTAACCTATTGGACTTACAATTGGCGTAAAAATGGTGGTTCAGAACGGATGTACGAGATTGCTAAACGCGAAGAATTTTATAAACAAGAATATTGCGGCTGCGTTTATTCATTACGAGACACTAATGCCTGGCGAAAACAAAAAACTCGTGACAGAATTAAGATAGGAATAAATTATTATACTGATGGTCAGCAATAAACAGGAAGATTATGAGCGCGCATTCGCATGAAGATTCGCATGGCCACCATGGACATAATCATGGTGAGGTAACCTATAATAAAGCGTTTTTGATAGCGATTATTGCTAATAGCATCTTTGTGGTTTTGCAAATTATTTATGCGTATATCTCGAACTCAACCAGTTTATTAGCGGATGCGTTTCATAATTTAGGCGATGTGCTGGGTCTGGTATTGGCCTGGATTGCTTTAGGTCTTATGAAACGTAAACCAACCAGAAAAGCAACTTATGGCTTGAAGAAAACATCTATCTTAGCTGCCTTGGTTAATGGAGGTGTCTTAATCTTTACTTGTGGCATTATTGCGACAGAAGCGGTGTATAAGTTAATTTCTCCAGTCGAGGTGCAGGCTGTATCGGTGATGATAGTTGCAGGGATTGGAATTATCGTTAATGGTTCTACCGCGATGTTATTTTTACGGGGTTCAGATGATTTAAATATTCGCGGTGCTTATTTGCACTTGTTTTATGATGCACTGGTCTCTGTTGGTGTGGTTGTGTCTGCTGCCTTATTGTTATGGACTGGTTGGTTATGGATTGATCCCATCGTGGGCCTGCTTATTGCCATGGTCATCTTGAAAGGTACCTGGTCATTGTTCGCGGACAGTTTCAGATTAATCATCGATGGGGTGCCCAGAGCTATTTCCTGGGCTGCAGTTAGCGAGTTTCTCGTAGCCTGGCCTGGAGTGCAGAGTATCCATGATTTGCATATATGGGCAATGAGCACGAAAGAAAATGCTCTGTCGGTACACCTCTATATGCCTAATGATTTTTTGACCGATGAATCTCGAGCCGATATGGTGGTGCAGTTAAGAAAAACATTTGGCATTCAACATGTGACTATTCAGACAGAAAAAACAGAAAACGATTGTAATGACGCTTGTCATTCTCCAATATCGCGCCTTTAGACCGAATGGCATTGATAGTAGTGGAGTGCAAAGGGTAGAACCTATTATCCTTTAAGCGCGAATTCAAGTCCTTTCCTGAAGCTATCACAAGCCAGAAATGGGTCATTGAGCTTTTCATGGAGCTTGCCCAGCTCGTTATAGGCCTCAGGTGTTGGATTTAGTTCATTGGATTGCTCCAGATATTGTCGGGCTTTTCCCCACAAATGTTGTGCCATGCATAGACGGCCAAGACACAAATATAACTGGGCTGAATGGGGATGTTTCTTCAATAAGGATTCTGCAAAGGTTAATTGATGTTCTCCACTATAGAATAAACCATAAAGATCAATCAACTGTGTGTTAAACTCTTTGCGAAGAGCGCGTCTTAATAGTTCTTCCGCATTAACATAATCCTGGTTTTTATATAGAAATTTTACATACTCTGAAACAATTTCAGGGTTATATACCAAGGCTTTGGGGCGCGAGTTAAACAATTTGATGAGGGCTTCAGATTGATTTTGTTTGGCTAGATCAATAATAGCTTGTAAATAGGTGTTTTTTTGTAGTGCTTCAAAGGCTGAATCTGAAATGACATGATGTCTTTTTAAGTCGGGCAAAAGAGCTATCAATTGCGGCCAATCACGTACTTCTTCATAAAGTTTCATTAACAATTTTAATACATACGGATGTCGGGGAGCCAAGTCTTGTAAATGTCTTAATGTGGCTAATGCCTGCTCCCATTGATTATTGGCGAGTTGTAGCTGTGCTTGCGTTAATTCTACAGCAATTTTTGCCTCTGGCATGGATTGCTGGGCTTCGCGCAGATAATGATCTCGTAGTTGGCTATCCCCCATTTTTTGGGCTGCTCGTGCGGCAGTTAAATAATTCAATAAGGGGGTATCTGTATTAGGTAAGGCTTGAATTAAATGAGTTTTAGCTTTTTGCCAATAGCCTTCACTGTATTCGATTAATCCTTTTCTGGTGGTTGCCTGTGCTTTATGAGCTAATCGTCTAGAATTCCATTTATTCAAGGTTCCAGGCGTTTTGGCGATTTTATGAAAAAACTGCAGTACCAGGTGGGTCAGTAAAAAAAAGAGCAGCAGGCCACAAATCGCTACCCACAATGTAGTTTCGACTGTCCAATGGTTGATTGCGATTAACACATATCCAGGATCATAGTTCAGTTGAATACCCAGATAGACAGAGCCTAATAAGACAATAAATGCAAAGAGAACTCTTATCATGATCAGTGTTCTCCCTGTTTGCTGTTATTCATCTGATTATTCTGCAGCGCATTATTCTCTATCATCTGGTTCAGAAGAGGTAAGGCCTGGCCGGTTTCTTGTTTTTCCTGATTTAATTTAATCTGTTGTAATGTACTTAGTTGAGTTAGTAATGCTGCAGTATTAGGCTCTTTTTCATTAAAAACTCGTTTAATGTTGGTGCTGGCTTGTTTGAGGGCTAATTGATAGACCGAGGCATTATTATTCAATATGGCCCATTGTGCTTCCTGAAGATTCAAGCGGATACTTTCTTTTAATATCGATTCAAACAAAGGAGACATCAGCGGTTTGATGTTTTCATCAGTACGTCTGACTATCACCAGTTTTTCCAGAAGTTTCACATTATCTTTGAATCGGGCACGCCAATTCGATGGATTGGATGATTGGGGCAGCTCTGATGGATTGATTGTTTTTTCATCTTCAAGAGCAGACTGAATCGCAAGGCTGTTGACACTATGTTGTGCCGCATCTAATTGGCTGAGCAAGCCGGCAAGATCAAGAGCGGGTAGTGCTTTTAATTGGGTGATCTCTTTTGCGATAACTTGGCGAATCTCGAAAATTTGAGGGGTGTTTAATTGATTTAATAGATTATCTGCCTGGAGGAGCAGCGCTATTGTGGCTTCATAATTATCACTCCAATGAGCGTTAATTTGGGCTAATTCAAGATAGTATCGTGCTTTTAACAAGATCCAATCCTGATTTTGATATAATCGCTGGCTCATTGCTGTGTGAAGTTCTTTATTTAAACCATCAAACCTACTTTGCATATTTATTTGATTTTGCTGCATTTGATTAGCTTTTGCATCAATTACAGCCTGAACATCTGATTGATTTTTTTCTAATTCATTAATCTGGGTCATTAAGGTTTTATTTTCGTCTATTAACTGTGCTTGTACGTTCTTACTGGTTTTATTGAGATATACCGTCAGAGCAATAGCTATTGCGGCAATTATCAATGCGGCTCCAGAGAGCAATGAACTCTTGTTCGAGCAAGAAGTGGACGTTTGCTGCTTTAATGGGGCTTCTGGCACATTGATTTGATCTTGTTGTTCGGTCTCTTTTTTTTCTTCTTCATTATTCTTGGCCATGAATTAATCCTTGATAATAATCAACTAATGTCTTCATCATCCGTTCTGGATGGCTTATGATAATCTCTGTCATGCCAAATGATTTGGCAGTATTGACAAGGCGCTCGCTGATTACAACAACAGGTTTCTTTATTAACCAGTTACGAGCTTCTTCGCCGAACATTGTAAAAAGGTTACGTATGGATTGCTCACTTGTTAACAGTATAATATCTACCAAATCATCACGCCATAAAGTGGTCATAAATTGGTGGCGAATTTTAGGCATCACTCGTTTATAAACGGATAGAATGAATAAATTAGCCTCTCTTTGGCGTAAACCTTCTTCAATCAGTTGCCGGCCTTCTTCTCCTTTAAATAATAGCACGGTTTGGTTTTTTAATTGGTGCAGGCAGCTTAATGAGAGCAGATGTTCGCTATCAGGAAATTTTGGAATTGCATTGACCTGGATATTCAACTCGTGAAGAGCTTTTGCACTGCCTTGGCCTATGGCTATGACTTTAATCTGCTTCGGCCAAATAAGGTGATGCATTTTCAGCTGACTAAAACAATGACGTACCGCATTGGCACTGATAAAGACTGCAAAATTGGCTCTGTTTAAATCAGGTAATAAATCTATCCAGCTTGGTTCTGATGGAATTATTTCCAGGGCAGGGCATTCAATTGATACACCACCGGCAGCGGTAATCGATTGAGTTAATATGTGGGCAGACTCGCTTGGCCGAGTATTTAATACTCTTAGCCCCTGAAGTAATTGGCTCATTGTGAGCTCGAATCCAGTATGGCAATAGCGCCTTTATCTATTAAATTTTGGGTGCATTGTTTTGCCAATGACATGGCCTGATTTCGGTTGCCAGTCTGAGTGTCCTCAATCGCCTGAGTGCCATCCAATGTTAGAATTTTTGCTTTTAAGACGAGTTGATCGGTTGGGGTTATTCTACAAAAAACCGCCAATGGCACGTGACAGTTACCGCCCAGCTGGGCATTAACATCTCGTTCTACATGAACACATAGTGAGGAGTCAGGGTCATTTAATACACTTATGATTTGTTGTATTTCCACATCATCATTGCGACATTCAATACATAATGCACCTTGACTACAGGCTGGTAGCATAATGTCATCCGTCAAAAATTCGGTAATTCTGTCTTCAAATCCCATGCGTTCAAGTCCGGCCGCGGCAAGAATTATTGCATCGTATTCCCCAGCATCCAGCTTGGCCAGACGGGTATTTATATTGCCGCGCAAGGTTTTAATTTGAAGATCGGGGCGGTATGCGAGCAATTGAGATTGACGCCTTAAGCTCGATGTACCGACGATTGCTTTGGCAGGCAACGTATCAAGGCTTTTAAAATTATTGCTCACCAGGGCATCAAACGGGTTGTGTCTTTTGCAGATTGCTGCCAAGCTCAAGCCATCAGGCTGATCTGCCGGCATATCTTTCGTCGAATGAACTGCGAAATCAGCTCGTTTATCTAATAAGGCTTCTTCCAGCTCTTTAACAAATAACCCTTTGCCGCCAGCAATTAATAATTTGTCTTTTAGAAATTTATCACCTGAGGTTACCATAGGGAGTAATTCAATATTTAGTGACGGCCATTGCTTTAAAAGCAGTTCACGGACATAGTTAGCTTGCCATAACGCTAATGGGCTTTGGCGTGTTGCGATTCGAATTGTTTTTTGCTTCATGTATTATAAGTTTTTGTTAATTAAGGGCTCATCATAGCATTGATTAAGCCTTTCTGCGACGTACCAAGGCGATGATGCTAAGTATTGGGCTGTTGAGAATAAGGAAACAGGATGTGGCAATTTAAAAAAATTGTACGACATTTAGATGAGTCGATGCAGCGTAGTTTATCTAATTCTGCACATCAGTTAGTTGCGGTTGGTGCTATAGCATTTGTCGGATTCCCTTTTTTTTATTTGATTTGGGTCTATTGGTTTCCTCAGACTTATGAAAGCATCTCTTTGCGTTTTATTGGCAGCATTTTAGGTTTGGGATTAATGCTCACTCCTTATTGGCCGCTATCATGGAAAAATTATTTATCCTGGTATTGGTTTTTAACTTTATTATTTACCTTGCCTTTCTTTTTCACCTTCTTGTTTTTAATGAATCAAGCCAGTGTTATTTCAGCGATGTCTCTATTATGCAGTGTTTTTTTACTTGTATTACTGGTTGATTTGTTAAGTTTAACCATTGTGCTTATTTTGGGGGCTGGATTGGCATTGATGGGATATTATTGTCTTTCTTCGCAAATGTATTTTGGTGAAGAACATATAGAAATGGCCTTCGTGATTATCTTCACTATTATTGCTGGCTCTACGTTGAATTATAAAACCGCCATGCTACAACAGCAGCGCTTGGCAGGGATGGCCGCAGCAGCAGGAATGATTGCCCATGAATTACGCACTCCGTTACTTGGAATCAAGAGTGGGGCTCAAGCCTTGGTAAATTACTTGCCGGGATTAATTCAAGGTTATCAATTGGCAAAAGAACATCAGATAGTTCAGGCTCCATTAAGAGATCGGCGACTGTTGCAATTGGGAGGCGTTAGTGAGCGCATTGTGAATGAAATTGACTATGCTAATACGATTATCGATATGCTGCTGGTCAAAGCTGGACGAGAAAACAGTATACAAAATTGCATTATGGAACGATGCTCCATGGCTGAGTGTTTAAATGAAGCTATCTCTCGTTACCCATTTATATCACCTCATGAGAGGACGTTGATTACCTGGGACGGTGATTTTCAATTTAATGGTTCCAAACTTTTAATGCAGCATGTTTTGTTTAATTTAATTAAGAATGCTTTATATGCTATCGCCACTGCTCAACGTGGGGAAATACACATTTGGACCGAATACAGTGATAAATTTAATTATTTATACTTTAAAGATACTGCCAAAGGGATGACCGCTCAGCAATTATCACGATTATTTAATCATTTTTATACAACCACGTTTATGGGAACCGGTATTGGCCTTTCTTTTTGTAAACTAGTGATGAACGGTTTTGGTGGGAATATTGTGTGTGAGGCTGAAGAAGGTTGTTATGTATTGTTTAGTTTGAGTTTTCCTGTTGTAAGTTAAATGCTACGTGACCAACTATATTTTTCCCTTGATTTGACCGGTTGAACTCTTTTTATTGAGCTCAACTGGTATCAAAGAGAATAATTTTTGATTGAAAATGGTTCGACTCAAGATGCACGTAATGACAATGCGATGAAGATATAAGTCCAGCCATTTACTATCATCTCGATAGCAATAAATAGTCCTATTACCCATAATCCACTAATTGGCCATTGAGCGAGAATTAAGCCTCCAAGGACTATTGCAGCAATCCCTGCCAATAGCAACCAACCCCAGCCTTTCGAATCTTTTAATGCTATAGCCATTATAATTCGAGTGAGCCCTATGACTATTAATACGGAGGCTAGAATTCCTGTGATTAAGGTTGATGCCAAGAAGGGATCATAAAATACCAGGCAACCAGCGGCAATATATAAAACTGCAATTAATGCCTGCCAAAAGATGCCTTTCCATTCTGTGTGTTTAAATACGTCAATTGCATGAGTGATCCCTGAAATAATTAAGAGAGCCCCAAAGAAATACATGCTAACTAACGTTAAACCAACAACCATACCCAGACCAATACAACCAAGAAAAAGAAATAGAATTCCCAGTCCTAAAATCCAGCCCCAGTTACGCTTTAATCCACCAACAGTTGGTTGGCGAACCTTTTTAGAGTCAGTCATAAAATATCCTTATTAAATTACATCAATTTGAGATAAGAGAGGACTTCTAAAAATGTAATGAAGTCTCTTTAATATAGACTAGTTTTCAATAAGTTGTCGAATGTTCAAGGATTGAGTTATCAATCGATTTTTGAACGAATAATGAGTGCAGTTCAATGATATTAAATAGATCTTTGATGCAGATAAAACGCAAATAATTTGGCTAAAGTAATCAATCATGATATTTTATATACAGGTTTCAGCCTTTGTTTAGACAAAATTAGAAAGGGGTTGCTGCTATTCAATAGGATTTGTTTTCGTATCGTTTTGCTCAGGAGGAGCTATGCAACATTTCTCTATACCTACCTGTTACTTTCCAAGTACTGCGGTATTTGTCGATGATAGCCGCGATTTCTTGCTTAATTTTGTATTGCATTTAGATGAAGGGCTGGCTTACCGAATATTTGATTCCCCTTTTAAAGCTCTGGAGTGTATCCATAAAAAGCGTTGTGAACTGGAGTTGCTTAGCCAACGTTGTATTAGCGAATATACTGAAGCCAAAAACTGTCCCTTAACCAATCATACAATCAATCTTGACTTAGCGGCGATCCATGCTGAGGTATACAATTCCAGGCGATTTTCTGAGATATCCGTTGTCATTGTTGATTATGCAATGCCTGGAATGGATGGACTAGAGTTTTGTCGTCGAATTGAAGACACCAACATAAAGAAGATTCTATTGACTGGGCAGGCAGATGAAAAACTTGCCATCGAAGCATTTAATGAAGGCTTAATTCATCGCTATATTAAAAAAAGTGATTCGGATGTTGCAGGCCTTATTATCAAAAGTATTCATGATTTGCAGCTGCAATATTTTCAAAATATGTCTGATATGGTGGTGCGAATGTTGTCAGTTACGTCACCGAATTGTTTGCATGATAAAAAATTTGCTGCGTTATTTTGGGAGTTATGTAAGGAAAAAGGGATTGTAGAGTTTTATCTTGCTGATAATTCAGGCAGTTTTTTGATGCTGGATGATGATGCCAATATCAGTTTTTTAATTGTAAAAAATGAAGCAGATATGCGTTTGCATTACGATTTGGCTTTAGATAATGGGGCTAGTGAAGAGGTATTGGATTTTTTGCTCTCCGGTGAAAAAATCCCTTGTTTCTGGCAATCTAACTCGGTGACCCCCCAATGGAATGAGTGGACTAATTGCCTGATTCCTGCTCATAAATTTGTTTCAGATGAAACTTATTATTATGCTTTTGTTCAGGGAACGGTATTATTTGATGTCCGTCTGGATAAAATTTTACCGTATCATCAATACCTTGAAGAATTAGATGCAGAAGAAATACTCTTGGATTAGGAGTTTTGATATTTCTGTTTTATGAGGTCTTAAAAAATGGAATGTCGGGATTGAGTTTGGCTAGTTTTATCAAGCACTCAACGAGTTGAATTAACTCTCTTTTTTCATGGCCGGCACTGACTGATAATCGTATCAATGGCTTATTTTTAGGGGTAGCCGGGGAGCAAAAAATTGCTCCAAAAATGTCTTCTTTTTCTAGTTCATTACGTAACCAAATCGTTTTTGCTTCATTTCCTGTCATTATCGGAATAATTTGCGACTGACTGTCTCCGATATTAAAACCTTGGTCGTTCAGAGTGCTTCGTAGAAAAATTGCATTGTTATGGAGCTGCTTTCTTCGCCATTCTTCTTTCATTATGATTTCTAGAGATGCAGAAAATCCCGCCAAATCCTGAGGCACTAATGCGGAACTAAAAATAGCCGGGAGCGAAGAGTAACGTACAAATTCGATGAGTCTTTGGTTCCCTGCAATTAAGCCCCCTCTTCCGGAAAATGCTTTTGCAAGGCTTGCGGTGATCACATCAACCTGATGTGATAAGCCAAGTTCTGTAACCAGCCCTTTGCCATGTGGGCCATAAGTGCCAAGTGAATGCGATTCATCTACTATTAGCAAACAATTGTATTGCTTGGCAAGGTTCACATAATGAGGAAGTGGGCTGATAGTCCCTGTGGTGCTGTATATCGAATCAATAGCAATAATTCCAGAACCATGTCGTTCTAATCTTTTGCGTAATGAATCGATTGAATTATGCTGAAAAGGAATTGCCTTGGCACCGGCTGCCTTTGCCCCAGCCCAAAAGGACATATGGGTATAGAAATCCAGGTACACTGGGGTTTTGCGTGTGGCAAGAGTCTGGATTAGTCCTACATTCGCAGACCATCCTGATTGGGTGAGCAAGCAGGATGGGTAATTTAAAAAATTGCTGAAATGATGCTCACACGTATTCAGCAATAAACTGTCATTACTTAAAAATACAGCCGATTGCATTTGTCCGTTGCCGTGTTTTCGTAGCGCATCTATCTGGGCATTAATTAAGTCTGGATGCCGACTGATATTTAAATAATCATTACTTGAAAATATAAGGGCGGTAGGAGGAGGCGTTTTTCCACTTAGGATATGCTTTCCCTGCCATGATTTTTTTACACGTTCTTCAAAGTATTGCTCCATTGCATCATTGAGGAACTTTGGATAGCTTTCTGTTCCCATGCTGGTTTTCAAATTCAATGGCTTTGGATTATCTGTTGCAGAATTTATCTCTTGAACTAGCATCCTTGACTCTGATACTTTTTTCCATTGATAACAGTGTAACATGCAGTAAGGCTTTTTTCTGTAGTCAAATTGAAATCGTACTGGAAAAAAGAGTCACTTGTCGGTATGATTTTTAAATTGTAATCAAGAGGGCGCAACCATGAGGTTGTTTATCGTAGCGCTGTTTACAGTCATATCCTTTTTGCTTTTTGCATTGGATGATATAGACAGACAGCAAATACAACAGAGAATTCAACCCATAGGCAAAGTGCGTGTTCAAGAAGATGGAAACGGGGCATCAAGTACAGAAGGGCAGGATAAAACAGTAGAACAGGTAGAAAAAAAGGAACCAGGACAAGCAACGTATGAGCAATATTGCATTGTGTGTCACCGTGATGGGTTAGCTGGTGCTCCTAAATTTCATGATTCAAATGATTGGAAACCTCGGATCTCGGGTAGAACAATTGATGAATTGGTTGCTTCATCTGTGAAGGGGATGAATGCAATGCCTGCAAAAGGGACCTGTGCTGAATGTACTGATGATGATCTGAAAGCTGCTATTCAATATATGATGCCAAAAAAACATGACTAAATTGACCTATCGAAAAATTCAATCGTTCCTTGTGCTCATCACACTTTTTGTTTTATTAACTTCTTTTTATTTTCAATATGCAGTTGGCCTTCAACCCTGCCCGTTATGTTTGATGCAACGAATTTGTGTTTTTTTATTATTGGCAATAATGAGCTTAAGCCTTAGGACTTTAAAAAAGGCTCATTTGGTTAGCCTACTGCAATTTATTGTTGCTTGTGCTGGTCTATACTTTTCTTTAAGGCATTTATGGCTGCAGTCATTACCAGCAGGACAAGCTCCTGCTTGCATGCCTGATCTTGATGTATTGATTCGTTATTTTCCATGGCAGACTGTTGCTCATGCTCTATTTTGGGGGGCAGGGGATTGTGCTGAATCTAATTGGAGTCTGCTTGGAATTTCTATGCCGGGATGGACTACTATTTATTTTCTATTTATGGCAATAACAGGCCTGATATTATATTTTCGTACTCGATCTTCTATCGATTAACTAGTAATAATGGTTTGATTTGGCTATTATTGCTCTTTTTTTGAGTTATCCTCTTTTTGATGAATAATTTTTCTTGTGAAGTGCTGTACCGACATGCAGGTACTAAAGCGCGAGTTACCCGTGTGACTACACCGCATGGTGAATTTATTACCCCTGTATTTATGCCAGTAGGAACACGTGCTGGAGTGAATAATATGGCGCCAGGAGAATTATCTGCTGCGGGCAGTCAAATTATATTGGGCGGTAATACCTATCATATGCTCTGTGCGCCTGGCATGGCGGTAATCGAAAAGGCGGGGGGAATGCATCCCTTTATGGGGTGGCATGGCCCGATGTTAACCGACAGCGGTGGGTTCCAAGTCTTTAGCTTATCTAAAAATAAAGAAATTTGTACCATTGATGAGGAGGGGGCGCATTTTAAGTTGCCAGGAAGCCAGGGGCTTATTCATATGACTCCTGAAATGTCATTGGAAACTCAAAAAATTATCGGTGCAGATATCATTATGGCTTTTGATCAATGTACTCCTGATAGCTGTACTAAGGATGAAGTCGCTCATATCATGACGCGTACTCATCGTTGGCTGAAGCAGTCGATTGATTATCATCAGAAGTATCCCACGTCGCGTTATGGGAACCAGCAGGCTTTATTCGGAATTGTTCAAGGCGGTATTTTTGAGGATTTACGCCGTGAAAGTGCTGATTTTGTTTCTTCAATGCATACAGATGGAATTGCTATTGGTGGTGAAACTATAGGTTTTGATATGAACACTACGGTTGACGTAATACGTTGGGTTCGTGATTATTTACCAGAGCATAAACCGCGTTATACTATGGGCGTTGGCATGTCTCCCCAGGATTTGTTGGATGTGGTTGCTGAAGGTATTGATATGTTTGATTGTGTCGCGCCAACCCGAAATGCTCGGCATGGAGCGCTGTATTGTGGCGAGTTAATACGTGAAGGAAATTGGTTGCGTTTCTCCAGCGAATATGAGAACGAACGAATACAAATAAAAAAATCATGTTTTGCTGAGGATTTATCGCCTATCATGCCGGATTGTACTTGTTTTACGTGCCTCAATTATTCGCGATCGTATCTGCATCATTTATTTAAACGCAAGACTAATTTATTCACGGCTTTGGCTAGTATTCATAATATCCATGTTTTGCATGATGTTTGTGATAAAATGCGGGCTTTGGTAATGAATTCCTAATTATTTTAAGATTTAACAGGAGATATAATGGTTGTAATTAGCACATCTAAAGGTGATATTCATTTACAGTTAGATACAGAAAACACCCCAGGTACTGCAGAAAATTTTCTGAATTATATTCGTAGTGGCTTTTATAATGATACGATTTTTCATCGTGTAATTGATGGCTTTATGATTCAAGGTGGGGGATTAAACGCTGATATGCAGCAAAAGCCAACCGAAGATCCTATTAAAAATGAAGCGAAGACTGCCAAGCCTAATAAGCGTGGTACCATTGCTATGGCCAGAACGATGGATCCTCATTCAGCTACTGCTCAATTCTTTATTAACGTTGCAGATAATGGTTTCCTTAATTACAGCGGAGATCATGCTCAAGGGTTTGGTTATTGTGTCTTTGGTGAAGTAGTAGAAGGTATGGATGTCGTTGATGCGATTGCTAAAGTAAAAACGGGTCAACGGATGGGGCATGGTGATGTGCCCGTTGAAGAAATCAGTATTGTTGAAATTAAAGAAGTTTAATTACTCTTTAATTATCATGATGCCCCGATTCAGGGGCATTTTTTATTTGTTCTTTCGCTTCTTAATGCTTTCTGAATAATCAAAAACAGGTATTTCAATATGGAAGAATATTGCCAATATTCTTGCGGTAAAAATACTGATTAAGGTAATAATAATATTAAGGTTATGAGGGACATGAAAATGGGCGAGAGTGATATACAAAACAGCTCCAGCCAGAGCGATAACCGCATAAAGCTCTTTTCTTAATACCAAAGGTATATCATTGCATAATATATCTCGTAACATCCCGCCGCAAATTCCGGTAAGCATACCACTGATTACAGCGATACTTGGCGACATTCCATGCGACAGTATTTTTTGGGTTCCTATAATTACAAATGCAGAAAGGCCAAGAGCGTCAAGGATTAAAAACACCTTCATTATCCTGACTAGGGAATGGGCAATGAAAATAGTGAGGAATGCACATAATGAGGTATATAATAAATACTCCGGATGTGCGACCCAGGTTAGTGGATAGGTATTAAATAAGGCATCCCGGACGGTTCCTCCTCCAAGTGCCGTTATACAGGCAATCAGCATCACACCAAAAAAATCCATTTTTTTACGACCAGCAGCCAAAGCTCCGGTTATGGCTTCCACACAAATGCCCATCAAGAAAAGATAATGGAGTAGCATAAATTTCACTGTTATTAAAAAAAACAATGATAACACTATTAAAACAAATGGCGAAATACTGTGCTTCAACTAGAATTAAAGAATAAATAACAATTATTGATTGGAGCATAGTAATGGGATCTCAATCGCACTCATTAAGTGTTAATACTTTATTTGATTCTAATACCCCTGAGAAAATTATTGCTCTTGATAACGACTTGAGGAGCTTACGCGCCGAAATTGAAGTTAAAATACATAATTTTTCCTTTTATGAAGGTGAAAATAAAGAAATGTATCTTAATCAGTTCCATACTCTTACAACAGAAATTGATAGCACAATTAATGACGTTGGCACTTTAGTGGCTCAGGCAAATAGGCAAAGTGAAGAAGAGAAGTTGGCATTTTATGAAAGTGATGACATGCAAAAATTTTATGAAATTGTGACACAGCAATTGAGTATACTGAATGAATTGAAAAAAAAAATAAAATAAACACAAGCCTAATTGAACTTTAAACTGTTAGAGTGTTGTTGTGACATGCTTAGAAGAAACAGGGATGTTTCTTTATGAGAAAAAATACGCTGAACCAAAATAAAAAAGAAATCCCACATTTAACTTTACCTCGTTTATCAAAGCGACTTCTGACTTTGTTGGTAATTTTGGGTGTTTTATCGCGACTTTAATATTTGTTCTGATTTGGTTGCGTGATTTGATAGTGAATTAAAATCCTTTGAGCAGGAATGCAAAAAAATCTGTGACAGGTAATAAATCATCTGAGTAAGGATATTTTTGCATTCAATAGCGTGTTTTACACGGGTTTTTGATAATGTACGGTAAACACTGGTTCATCTGTTTCCAATATTGAAATCTGGTATTTGTTTTTCCCTTGTCTGTATCTATAAGCCAACAGCCTGATATTAATGAGCACTATAATGGACAGTACCATGATAATCAGGCTTGGTGAGCTAGGCATCAATGTTTTTCTTGCCAGATAATCCGATAACAGAGGAGGAAGCCCTGCTGCCAGGCTGGCTGAAATTGAATAGACAATGGATAACGCTGTGCAGCGAATTTGTAAGGGAAACAATTCGGTTAATAATACTGTGGCAACACTGTAATAGCAGGCGCATGGAATGGATATGATGAGTTGCATTAAAATGAAATATCCGGCATTACCATAATTAATTACATGCATAAAGGGATAGGTCATCATCAGTAAGCCGCTACTGGCAAACATCAGCATCTTTAAACGATCTTGTCTGTCTGATAACCAGCCAAAAACAGGAGTGAGCGCGCTGACAAATAATAATGAAAGAATATTTGAGGTCATAATAATGTCGCGTGGAATATGAGCGTATTGAATCGCGTGTAAGGGGATATATAAATAAAAGAAGAATCCAGTAGTTACTGATAAAAAGACGGAGAAAAATGCAAAATAAAACATAAAAGGATGTTTTTTAACAAAATCCAGCGATTGTTTATAAATATCACGAGTCGAAGGTTTTTTTCTATTCGCGTAATAAATAATATAGGCTAGACTTTCCGGCATTTTTGCTCTGATATAAAAACCAATCAGAGTTGTTATCAATGCGAATAAAAACGGGATACGCCAAAGATTATTCAGTTCGGGGTTTGCTGCTGCATAATAATGAAATAGTTCCGCTGTCAAACACGCAATTAAATAACCTGCTTTTACGCCAACGGAGGACCAACATCCTCTAAAACCTCGTTGTTTGCTATTGCCACTTTCGACCAATAGAGATGAAGAATTTAAAAATTCAGAGCCAAGAGCCATGCTTTGAATCATGCGAAGAATTAATAATAAACCGGCTGCAAGTATGCCTATGCGATCGTAACCGGGAATGGCGCCAATTAAAGAGGTTGATATTCCCATGATGAGAATAGACCCCATGAGCACGTTTTTTCGCCCGTAGAGATCGGAAAGCAGCCCCAGAATAAATGCGCCTATCGGTTTCGCCAGATAAGCAATAAAAATCAGCGATAACATGACCGTTGGTTTACCTTTGGTATCACCTAATAAATGGCGCGACAATTCAGCAGACAGGAAATAGCATATAGACATATCGTATGCTTCAACGACATTGCCCATTAACCCGCCTAATATAGATTTATTCTGATGTTTCATAATGAGCCTGCAGCGCTGAGGATTCTGTAACTAATGAATCGCAATAAATAAAAAGTGGATTTAAAATATTGGAACAATATTGACCTATTTTGTAGAAGTCCTCATGTTGATTTGCGAAATGCTCTTTAGTATGAGGACAGGATTTATGACTGGCTAATGAATAGATTACATAATCATCATCTATTTTCGCTGCCAGTGCGATGCCTATAGGGTAGGCGTGTCTGATTTGTTTTAGATAATAAAGTTCATCGTAACGTGCTGGCATGTATAAGGATTGCCAATTGGCTTGTGTACATAACTTAAACCATTTTGGGTTATAGATTTGGTCATATTGCCACAGTACGCTACTAAATAAATTAAATTCCAGTGATGGGGTTGATGAGAACGACATGAGTTCATTTTTTTTATTGATGCGTGTTAACGCAATATGGTGAATTTCATGTATACCCAAGACATCTCTGAATACATTGGACAGTTTACTTTTAAAAGCAAAAAGAACTTCCAGGTGCTGCGGGTGGAGCACCAGATTATTACGGCTATTTTCCATGAATACTTCTTATTCTACGTTCCATGCGGATGGCTAAAATGCTTCACTGAAGCCAAAGCCAGATCAATTATCTTTTTTGATTGTTCTTCATTGGCATTGATTAAACTGACATCGTTAATCAATTCCATTAAAAAAGCGGGTACTTCATGTTCCACTAGGTCGCCATTATATAGACATGCGGCGCTGGTGAAAATATAGTGAAGCAAATTTCTGCTGATAGTTAATTTATCTGATGAAATACTGGGGTCATTATGAGCATCTCCAAATAATAACCAACCAGGGGAAACATGAAGTTTCGCTGCTATGTCTACTAATTTTATAGGTTCCGGTATGGCCTCTCCCCGTAGGTATTTTCTACAGATTTGCACCGAATAACCGGTAATCTCTGCCAACTTATGGATGGATACACCTGACGCAGAGCGTTGGGAATTAAATCCAGCTGCTATCATTGCATCGCGCAGACGGTAAGCAAACTGTTTTGTTAAGTTAACTTTTTCCATGGGGATGCGAATATCCTGATTGCTGAGTACTGTGTAGAGTGTAACAAAGGGCAACACAACCTGCAAATAAACTCGTAATGCGAAACAATTGGTTTCGATTGGAAATTATTTGTTGACATTGGAAACCAAATGTCTATAATGACTCTCGAAACGTACGGAAAAGGTTTCAACAGTCCAAACATGGAAGCGCGTGATGCACGATGGAACCAGCATCACAATGAAGTCCAATCAAAAGGAAACGTGGTTTAAGCATAGCAATAAACCTCGCACAATATGGCCTGAATGGCTCCACCCATTCAGGCCTTTCTTTTTCATCAATATTTTATGACCTAAAACCGCAGATAGATTGTGGTGAGTTTGTGACGCCCTACATGAACATGAACAAACGATTTGGGATGCTGGGATATTTTTCTTATAAATTATTACAAAATAAATGAACTGTTGTTATTGAGAAACAGGATTAAGTTCTCCGAAAGAGGGACTCTAATTTGCTTATGACGACTATTTTTCCCTTTTTGTAATTCACAATGTGATTTGGGTATTTTAAACAGCTTGGCTATGAACGTTATAAGTTCTTTATTTGCTTCTCCGTCTTGAGGTTTCGCATGAATCGCAATATGCAGCGCGTCATTGAATATGGCCAACAAAGCCGTTTTTTTTGCATTAGGTTTGGCGTAAATAAAGATATCTACATGAGTGTTTTCTATTTTAAACCACATATTCGGCTCTTATTTTCATCTTAATTAAGGTCTGTTGTAAAATCCAGACATCACGTAGTTTGCTCACGGCACCCATCGCACAAAAAATAGGTTTGGACACGAAATTCTAAATATACCCGGATCAATAGAAACATTTTTTAAATTAAAATGTATTTTACTGTATGAACTAACGGCATAATTTAGTATTATATCTGAAATCGATTAAATAATTTGCTTTGTAAAGCAAGTTTCATATATAATTCAAACCAATTTGAATACAGGTCGAATTCTAGGCACGTAGCTCAGTGGTAGAGCACCACCTTGACATGGTGGTGGTCGGTGGTTCGATCCCACTCGTGCCTACCAAGAAAATCAAACCATACAGTAGATATATTCAATTAGTATCTGCTGCACTGAATATTAAGATTTTAACCCTGCTTCGCAGGGTTTTTTTTTAGACGAAGGCTGGACGGACTGAAAGCGGATAGAACTATGCCAAACATTAAATTACCTGATGGAAGTGTAAAACATTTTGAAGCTCCTTTAACGATTTACGATGTCGCCTATCATATTAGCCCTGGATTGGCAAAAGCCGCATTGGCTGGTCGTGTAGACGGGCGTCTGGTCGATACCAGTTATCTGCTTCAAGATGATTGTTCTTTGGTGATTGTGACTGAAAAACAAGACGACAGTCTTGAGGTTATTCGCCATTCTACGGCCCATTTGTTGGCCCAAGCAGTCAAATCCCTTTTTCCTTCAGCACAAGTAACCATTGGTCCTGTAATTGATGACGGATTTTATTATGATTTTGCTTTTGAGAGATCGTTTACTCCTGAGGATCTTGAATTAATCGAAGCTAAAATGCAGGAATTAGCCAAAGCAAACCATCCTGTTACTCGTAGAGAGTTGCCTCGTGATGAAGCTATTACATATTTTAAAAGCTTGGGCGAGGAATATAAGGCAAAAATTATTGCAGATATTCCGGCAGGGGAAGTGCTTTCACTGTACCGTCAAGGCGATTTTGAAGATCTGTGTCGAGGTCCTCACGTACCCTCAACCGGTTTTTTAAAAGCATTTAAACTGACCAAGTTAGCCGGTGCATATTGGCGTGGTGATTCTAACAATGAAATGCTACAACGTGTTTATGGCACTGCCTGGGCTGATAAGAAAGCTCTGGCTGATTATTTGTTCCGCCTGGAAGAGGCCGAAAAACGAGATCATCGTAAATTAGGCAAAGCTCTTGATTTATTTCACTTCCAGGATATCGCTCCAGGCATGGTCTTTTGGCACCCTAATGGTTGGATTATCTATCAGGAACTAGAACGCTATATGCGTATGCGATTAGCTGACTTTGGATATCAGGAAATTAAAACACCTCAGTTGGTTGATAAAGTTTTGTGGGAAAAATCAGGTCACTGGGCAAATTTTAGAGATGAAATGTTTGTTACCGAAACGGACAATCGGCACTACGCGGTAAAACCGATGAATTGCCCTTGTCACGTGCAAGTTTATAACCAAGGATTAAAAAGTTACAGAGATTTACCGCTAAGACTTTCGGAATTTGGCAATTGCCATCGCTGTGAACCATCGGGCTCTTTACATGGCTTAATGCGTGTTCGCAATATGGTGCAGGATGATGCACATATTTTTTGTACTGAAGATCAAATTCAGTCTGAAGTTGCTATGATGCTGGAGTTGGTGCAGTCTGTTTATACTGATTTTGGTTTTAACGAAATAAAATACCGCCTTGCTTTGCGTCCTGAAAAACGTGTCGGTTCAGATGAGGTTTGGGATAAAGCTGAAAGTGCATTAAAACTGGCCATGCAGGAACGCAATATTGAGTGGATTGATGCGCCTGGTGAAGGAGCTTTTTATGGTCCAAAAATAGAATGTTCTTTATCTGATTGTCTGGGACGAATCTGGCAATGTGGAACCATCCAGGTTGATTTCTCTATGCCTGAACGTCTTGAGGCTGGATATATTGCTGAAGATGGCAGCAAACAGGTTCCTGTCATGCTGCATCGGGCAATATTAGGTTCGTTTGAGCGTTTTATGGGTATTTTGATCGAGCACTATGCTGGCAAGCTGCCTCTTTGGTTGGCCCCAGTACAAACAGCTGTTCTTACCATTAGTGAAAAACAGAACGAATATGCAGAAAAAGTTACAACAATTTTGCAAAAAAATGGTATTCGTGCACATTTTGACTTGAGAAATGAGAAAATTGGCTTTAAAATCCGTGAGCATACTTTACAAAAAGTGCCTTATCTCCTCGTGATAGGAGATAAAGAAGTTGAACATGGTCAGGTCGCTGTGCGTTCGCGCGAAGGTGTGGACTTGGGCGTGATGACAATAGATGCAATTTGTGATACCTTGACGCAAGAAATTGCTCGTAAAGGATCTCAGTAAATAACGAACCGGAGGATTAAACCATTAGTGCACCAACTAAGCGTGAAAGTGATCGCGCAAGAATTAATGAACAGATCAATGTACCTGAGGTACGCTTAATTGATGTCGATGGTAATCAGGCAGGAATTGTATCAATACGAGAAGCTCTGCGTGCAGCAGAAGAGGGGGGCCTCGATTTGGTCGAAATATCACCGACAGCTAAACCTCCTGTCTGTCGCATTATGGATTATGGTAAATTTCTCTTTGAACTGAGTAAAAAACAAGCTGAAGCAAAGAAAAAGCAAAAGCAAATTCAGGTCAAAGAACTAAAATTCCGTCCTACGACGGAAGATGGAGATTATCAGGTCAAGCTACGCAACCTGATCCGTTTCCTCAATCATGGTGATAAGGTCAAAATTACGCTGCGGTTTCGTGGTCGTGAGATGGCCCATCAAGAACTCGGTATGAAAATTCTTGAGCGCATACAGCTGGATACTGCTGACGTTGCTGTTGTTGAACAGCATGCCAAGCGCGAAGGAAGACAATTACTGATGGTTTTATCACCCAAAAAAACTAAGTAACAAATGCGGAGTATCTTGTTATGCCAAAGTTAAAATCACATCGCGGAGCAGCTAAACGTTTCCGCAAAACAGCAAGTGGTGCGATTAAACGTCGCGGCGCTTATAGGAATCATATCCTCACCAAGAAGTCTACTAAGCAGAAACGCCATTTACGCGTAGGTGCCAGTACTTTGAAGCCATGCGATGCGCGTTTGGCAGAGCGTATGTTGCACGGTAGTTAAGGGGGATTAAAAAATGCCAAGAGTAAAACGTGGTGTGACCGCCAAAGCGCGTCATAAGAAAATATTAGCTCAAGCAAAAGGTTATTACGGTGCACGTAGTCGGACCTATCGCGTAGCAAAACAAGCCGTTATCAAAGCGGGTCAATATGCTTATCGTGATAGACGTCAGAAGAAAAGACAATTTCGTGCTTTATGGATAGTTCGTATTAATGCCCAAGCTCGTGAATGCGGTATGTCATACAGCCGTTTGATTGATGGTTTGAAAAAAGCATCGATTGAACTGGATAGAAAAATATTAGCTGATATGGCGATTCATGACAAAGTAGCTTTTGCTGCAGTTGCTGAACAAGCTAAAGCTGCGCTTGCAGGATAAGCAATCTTTTCTATCAATGTAATTTGAAAGCACTAATAAAATTATCTAGGAGGCCAAGGCCTCCTTTTTACTTGTGGGTATAAATATGCAGGATATCATCACCATACAAGAACAAGCATCTGCAGCAATATCTAATGCTCAGGATATAACTGCACTAGAGTTAATTCGCGTCGATTTTTTAGGTAAAAAAGGCAAGCTGACTGATATTTTAAAAGGTCTTGCTCATTTATCTGCTGAAGAAAAACCCAAAATTGGTCAGTTAGTAAACCAGGCAAAACGTGAAATCAGTACTCTGATTGAAACGAAAATGCTGGAATTAAAAGAAAAACAGTTATTAGAGAAACTTACTGCGGAACAAATTGATGTAACCTTATCCGGACGGTGCAGTCAGTCTGGTTCCTTACATCCTGTTACTCAAGTCAAACACCGGATCAATGAATTTTTTAGCCGCCTGGGCTTTGACATTGTAGATGGCCCAGAAATTGAAACCGAGTTTTATAATTTTGAAGCACTAAATATTCCAGGACACCATCCTGCACGAGCCATGCACGATACTTTTTATTTTGGCGATGGCCGGCTTCTAAGAACACATACGTCACCAGTACAAATTCGAACAATGGAACAGAGTAAACCTCCATTTCGTTTAATTGCTCCGGGGCGGGTTTATCGTTGTGATTCTGATGTGACTCATACTCCTATGTTTCATCAGGTTGAAGGCTTACTCATAGATAAGCAGGCTACATTGGCAGGCCTCAAAGGATTACTCCAGGATTTTTTTGCCCATTTTTTTGGTCGAGAACTGGCCTTAAGATTTCGCCCTTCCTATTTTCCATTTACCGAACCATCTGCAGAGGTTGATATTGAATGTACCCAATGCAGTGGCAAAGGATGCCGATCCTGTAAATTCACCGGTTGGCTTGAGGTTCTTGGCTGTGGAATGGTACATCCTAACGTCTTAAAAGCGGTAAATATCTCTCCTGAAGAGTATCAGGGCTGGGCATTTGGGATGGGTATGGATAGGCTCGCGATGCTCTACTACGGCATAGACGATTTACGAATGATGTTTGAAAATGACTTAACGTTTTTAAGCCAATTCTAATCATTAAATACAGGATATTTTAATCATATACTTTTGCATTACAAGAGATGACAAGGCTTAATTTAGCCGATAGTTGCTGGGGTTGTTGGGCATTCAGACTAAAATGTTGACGTGTTAAGGTTGTTACACGTCCAGGAGAGCGTTTTCGGTATGATGCCAACAAAAGCTAGTGAAATGAAAAGTATATGACGCTTTAATTGAATAATGGGGACTATTAATGAAATTAAGTAAGTTATGGTTACATGAATGGGTTAACTTCTCATTAACAGAACAAGAGTTAGCTGATCAATTAACTATGGCTGGTCTGGAAGTCGATGCAGTGAGTCCTGTTGCTGGCGAATTTACTCATGTGGTTGTTGCTGAGGTTTTAAGTACAAAGCCTCATCCTGATGCTGATAAATTGACTTTATGTGACGTGAGTGTCAATGCTGATAAACCGTTAAAGATTGTTTGTGGTGCTGCAAATGTGAGACCTGGTCTGAAAGTGGCGTTAGCAATGATAGGCGCAGTTTTGCCAGGCGGATTGCGCATTAAAGAGTCCAAATTAAGAGGCGAATTATCTCAAGGTATGCTGTGTTCAGTTACTGAGCTTGGACTTGCTGATCATTCTGAAGGAATTATGGAGTTAGAAGATACCGCTCCAATAGGTATGGCTTTGCGCGAGTATTTGACTCTGAATGATCATATTCTGGATGTTGACTTAACACCTAATCGTGCTGATTGTTTTAGTGTTTTAGGAATCGCCCGTGAAGTTGCTGTTTTGAATAAGGCCCAGTTAATAGAACGACCTGTCCCAGCTGTTACACCTGCAATAGACGATGTGTTAAGCATTCATTTGAACAATAAAGCCGCATGCTCACGATACTGTGGGCGAATCATTCGCGGAATTAATTCGGACGCTAAAACGCCTTTATGGATGAGTGAGCGCTTACGCCGTAGTGGTATACGTGTTTTACACCCTGTTGTCGATGTAATGAATTATGTCATGCTTGAGTTAGGGCAACCAATGCATGCCTTTGATCTAGACACTATACGCGGTGATATTAATGTTCGTTTCAGTAATGATTCGGAGCAATTAGAACTCCTTGATGGTCAAAGCGTTACTTTAGGCGATAAAGTTTTGGTTATCGCTGATAGTGAAAAACCTTTGGCAATGGCAGGTATTATGGGTGGAGCGGGCAGCGCGGTACAAGTACATACAACCGATGTTTTTTTGGAGAGTGCTTTTTTTAATCCCATTATTATCGCAGGGGTCGCCAGAAAATACGGTTTATTCAGTGATTCTTCACAGCGTTATGAACGAGGAGTTGATCCTTATTTGCAGCATAAAGCGTTGGAACGAGCAACTGCATTAATTTTAGAAATAACTGGTGGCAAAGCTGGTCCGGTTATTGAAGCAAGCGATATACACTCGCTTCCCGAACAAGTCACGTTTATATTTGACACAACTAAAGTGAAAAAACTGACTGGCTTGACCATATCGTTACCAGAAATGAGGAATTTATTAGAAGGATTGGGCATTGTCATTACTCAAGAATCTAATGAACAATTGCATGTCATTATTCCTACACATCGTTTTGATTTGCAACAGGATGTTGATTTGGTTGAAGAGATTATTCGTCTTTATGGTTATGATAATTTAAAAGCCCAACCAATGAATACCGTAGTTCAGGCTGGAGTGAGCAGTGTTAAAGAACAAATAGCTACAGATCTTTCCCGGTGGTTTCGAGCCAAAGGGTACCACGAGACCATCAGTTATAGTTTCGTTGATCCGGAAATTCAGGAAGCACTCTATCCTCAAAAAGAATTTATGCAACTTCTTAACCCGATTTCTTCTGAATTATCTCAAATGAGAGTTGGTATGTGGCCAGGTTTAATTGCATCGATGATTTATAATGTTCATCGTCAACAAAATGCAATTAAATTTTTTGAAATAGGGGTGGTTTTTGATGTTGAGAAGCAACAGTTAACCGAGCGCCCTTGTCTTGCTGGATTACTGATGGGAGAGCAAGGAACTCTGAATTGGAATGAAACTACTCGATGTTATGATTTTTATGATCTGAAAGGTGATCTGCAGTCTTTATTTGCCTCATTAAAATTAAATGACGTTGAGTTTTTACCTGCGGTAAATGAAGCATTACATCCTGGACAATCTGCGCAAATTAAAATAGCTGGAGTACACGCAGGCTGGTTAGGAGTATTACATCCACGGTTATCCGATGCGCTTGATGTACATCATGATGTATTATTATTTGAATTGAATTTGGAGTTATTGATAAATTCAGTTTCGCCCTTGTATCGAACCATTTCAAAATATCCGCAAATACGCAGGGATTTATCATTTTTAGTTGATGCATCAGTAAATTCTCGTCAAATTGAGTTGACAGTGAGAGCTGCCGTAAAAGAAAACTGGTTAAAATCATTTAATGTGTTTGATGTTTATGTGGGCAAAGGCATTCCTGAAGGCAAGAAAAGCCTTGCTGTTGCGATGACCTTGCAAGATGATACCAGGACTTTGGTTGATACTGAGATCAATTTATTAATTAGTGCTATAATCAAAGCGTTGGAAAATGAATTTTCAATCATATTGAGGGACTAATCGTGAATGCACTGAGTAAAGCAATAATGGCAGAAACCTTGTGTGATGATTTAAAATTAGCAAAGCCTGTTGCCAAGGAGATGGTGGAAAACTTTTTTGAAGAGTTACGTCATGCACTTGAACATGGGCAGCATGTAAAATTATCCGGATACGGTAATTTTACCTTAAGAGACAAACCGCAACGACCAGGAAGAAACCCGAAAACGGGCGAAGAAATTCCTGTAGTTGCCAGAAGAGTGGTTACTTTTAAACCAGGTTTGAAATTAAAAACTAAAATAGAAGCAATAGGAAAGTAGCATATTGGCATACTATACAAATCACATTCTTTTATGTACCAATCAGAAGGCTGCAGGTAAGCAATGCTGTGCCAATACTGGCGGTGACGAATATTTTGATTATCTGAAAACCAGATTATTGGAACTGGACATGCATGGGCCAGGAAAGATGCGGGTCAGTAAATCTGGCTGTCTTGGTCGATGTGCTTCCGGCCCATGCATGGTGATTTATCCTGAAGGTGTGTGGTATTCTTATTCCTCTCTGGCAGATATTGATTTAATCATTGAACGACACTTGATTGCAGGAGAGACTGCAGAGTTGCTTTTGATTGATAAATAAATTATTCATAGAATAGCTTCTATTGCAATTCTGGAATAGTATTTATGTTAAAAGGGTTGTATTGATCATTCATTATGATGAATATCGTAGTACGATGATACTTCTCGGATTATGGATAGTTAATCAGCCTTAAATTAAGATGTATCAATAATAGGAATTATTCCTCAAAATTATGAGGAATAATGTTGTTTTTATATGGATTTAATTAATTGAACAAAATTTTTTATCCTTTTTACTTGTAGGATGTTTCTGTTTTGGTTAAAATCGCCCGTCCATGATAGAAAGATTACCAATTTAGGCGGTTCGGAGTTTATTTAATGAAGACAATTAGTGCCAAAGGCCATGAAGTCAAACGTGACTGGTTAGTGGTCGATGCCAGCGATAAAGTTTTGGGTCGCTTAGCTACTGAAATTGCCCGTCGTTTGCGCGGCAAGCATAAAGCTGAGTATACACCCCATGTTGATACTGGAGATTACATCATTGTTACTAATGCGGAAAAAGTCAAAGTGACTGGCCGTAAATTTAAAAACAAGATGTATCATCATCACACAGGTTTTCCTGGTGGGATCAAATCGGTTACTTTCGAAAAAATGCAGGAAAGAAATCCTGTAAGAATAATCGAACTTGCTGTAAAAGGCATGTTACCAAAAAATCCATTGGGTCGTGAAATGTATCGCAAAATGAAAGTATACATTGGTAGCGCACATCCGCATACTGCACAGCAACCCAAGCAACTTGAGATTGAGGAATAAGTATTATGGCTGAAATGAAGCAATACTATGGTACTGGCCGTAGAAAAAGTTCAACAGCTCGTGTGTTTTTACGCCCAGGAAAAGGTGAGATCAAGGTTAACAACCGTTCACTGAAAGAATATTTCTGCCGTGAAACTTCTTGCATGGTTGTAATGCAACCTTTAGAAACTGTTGATGTACTGAATAAATTTGATATTTTTATTACAGTAATTGGTGGTGGTGTTTCAGGTCAAGCAGGTGCTGTTCGTCTTGGCATAGCCAGAGCATTGGTTGCCTATGATGAGCACGGATTGGCTGAAGATGCTGAACCAAATCCAGATTCATTCCGAAGAAAACTCCGTGCACGTGGTTTATTAACTCGTGATTCACGTCGAGTGGAAAGAAAGAAA
>NZ_CALMPD010000024.1 GCF_937871865.1 uncultured Legionella sp. | reverse complement strand
TGTTTCTTATGAGTATAACTGTCTTCTATCGTTTTAGTGATGGTTTCACGGTAAGCAACCTGTGGTTGGCCTACAATTAATTCAACGTCATAAGTACGCTTCAGGATATCTACTTTAATATCCAGGTGTAATTCACCCATACCGCGAAGAATAGTTTCACCTGAATCTTCATCAGTTTCAACTCTGAATGTAGGATCTTCTGCTACCATCTTACCAATGGCAATAGCCATTTTCTCAGTAGAACCTTTATCTTTTGGCGAAACAGCAATAGAGATAACCGGCTCAGGGAAAACCATCGCTTCAAGCGTACACTCATGATCTGGACTGCAAAGAGTGTGACCAGTTCGAACGTTTTTCATGCCCACAATAGCAATAATGTCGCCGGCTTGAGCACTTTGTAACTCAATACGATCATTCGCGTGCATCTCAACCATACGGCCAACACGTTCAGTTTTTCCGGTGAAGGAATTAAGAATGGTATCACCTTTGTTCAGTCTTCCTGAGTAGATACGTACGAAAGTCAAAGCACCAAAACGGTCATCCATAATTTTGAATGCCAAAGCACGAAATGGTTCATTAGGAGATACAATAGCAAATTCACCGTTTGGCTGACCTTCTGCATCTGTCAAAGGCTGAGGATTCACTTCTTGAGGAGCGGGCAGATAGTCTACTACTGCATCAAGTAGCAATTGCATTCCTTTATTTTTAAAGGCTGAACCACAATAAGTTGGGAAGAATGCTAATTCAAGAGTACCTTTACGAATGCAGCGTTTAATATCTTCAATTGAAGGCTCTTCTCCATCCAGATAAGCCATCAACAACTCATCATCCATCTCAAGAGCCATTTCAATCAATTGAGCACGATACATTTCAACGTCATCATGCATGTTTGCTGGAACGTCAGTAACGCTGAAGTTTTCAGGTTGACCGCTCTCGTCCCAAACATAAGCTTTACGAGTTAATAAATCAACAACCCCTACAAATTCATCTTCAGCACCGATAGGTAAAGTCATAATTAATGGATCAGCACCCAATACTTTTTTAACCTGATCTGTTACTTTTAAGAAGTTAGCGCCAATACGGTCAAGTTTGTTTACAAAAATCAAACGAGATACTTTAGAATTGTTCGCATAACGCCAGTTGGTTTCAGACTGAGGCTCAACACCGCCAGAACCACAGAACACACCGATACCGCCATCAAGTACTTTCAGTGAGCGATATACTTCTACAGTGAAGTCTACGTGTCCTGGGGTATCGATTACGTTGAAACGCGTACCTTTCCAGAAACAGCTTACTGCTGCTGACTGGATAGTAATACCACGCTCAGCTTCCTGTTCCATGAAGTCAGTTGTTGATGTACCATCGTGAGTCTCGCCTGATTTGTGTATCTTGCCAGTGAGCTTCAGAATACGCTCAGTAGTGGTGGTTTTTCCGGCATCAACGTGGGCGAAGATACCAATATTTCTATATAGGTCTAAATCATTATCAGCAGCCATAGTACTCTCATAAACTTAATAGGGATTAAAGTAGGCATGTAATATACAGTATTTTATCTGAATTTGCAGTAGTTCCATGTATCGAAATAGCAAAATAAGTCTGTACGCCAATCAATAAGCAATAATTGACTGTTATTTGCTTCATCAATCTACTTCGGTTCAAGGCTAGCTCCTTCAACCTCCATAAGTAGTTAGCTCAGTGTATTTGAACCATCAATCCGTCCGACTGAAGTGTTTTAGCAAAATCAAGGTCTTTTATCGCTAAAAATTACAGTATAGGTTGCTCCTGTTGACTGAGACGTTACCTGACAACCATTAGGTTTGGGATCCATTTCATTTCCGGACTTACACGATCCTTGCGGCATTGGTCCTGGAGTCAAACCATATCCAGGACAATTCTGAGTATTTTTTTGAGGCTCACCAGCCCAAGCTGGTGGAATACCAATACCATCAACACAACGTGAGCATCCGGGAGGATAAACTCCGTAGGTATTCTTAATGACGTTAAGATTTGATGAGTTCAGAATTATAGGCTTGTTGCTCGTATCAGCCTGGATGGTCATATTAAGATTTTGACCATTAACCAAACTCACATCATAACTATCGAGATTTTCATCATCTAAAGTGAATTCTGCTAATGTTGTATTGCATGGACCTTGAGGAAAATGATTTTCTTCTGCTGATATGGAAACAATCAATTTTCAGGGATTAAGGTGTGTTTCGCTTGCACCTATAGCTATATTGACACTAGTATTTTTTGCCAAGGCAAAATGACATGTATGATCATTGCCCTGACCACTAAATGGATTATCAGGAAATTGGCACCCAATTGCATTTTTGTAATAAGCTTGGGTCTCTGGTGATAATGTCTGCTTATTACCTTGCTCAAGTTGTAAATAAACCACTTGATCTTTTGATGTATTATTAGTCACGATAATTGTATTGCTTCTTTCAGCTGCATGGCCGTTACTGATAAAGAAAAAAGGCAACAAAAGGCAGCGTCAACTAAACTATTGATCTAAACTGTATTTTATTTGTAGGACGCTCTGGATGCTAGAAAGGAAACCGAAAAGATATCGTTACCCATTGGAGTTAATCAGCATTGCAGTACGGAGTTATCATCGGTTTAATGACAGTTACCGCGATGTTTCAGAGTGCTTGCTGTATCGAGGTATTGATGTGAGTTATGAGACAATACGGGTAGAAAATGCCCATCAGTCCACCCGCAGAAAAGAATAATGGCTCTTTTGTGTAGCTGTTGTTGCTCATCATTACTCCACGTTACTGGGATTATACCCTTTTAAACAAGGTGTCCTCTATATCGAGGGAGGTTAAGTAACGTATTGGTTAAAAACCAAGATATCAATTAACACCATTGATTTCGAACAGTTATTTTTAAATAATAAATTATCTCACACGAAACAAATTACATTTGAATATTCTGAAGAAACAATTCAAAATAAAAATTTAATTGATTGTCCGGTGTGGCAATAAAGAATAACAAGCCAATAACAAAGAGAGTTAAAATGTCTATATGGTTTAATAAACAGATTACTGTAGAAGAGTTGAATGTGCGCGGCAAAAATACTATGTCTGAATTTCTTGGTATCGAGTTTACAGAGATAGGGGATGATTTTTTAACAGCCACCATGCCTGTCAATGAACGAACAAAACAACCTATAGGTATTCTTCATGGCGGTGCTAACGTCGTATTAGCAGAAACAATAGCGAGCACTGCTGCTAACGCGGTTGTTGATTTAAGCGAATTTTACTGTGTTGGCCTGGAAATAAACGCCAATCATATACGTTCAGTGAGAGATGGTCTTGTTACAGCCATAACAAAACCAATACACATCGGACGTACCACACAAATATGGGAGATTTATCATTTTAATGAGGAAGGTAAAAAAACCTGTATATCAAGAATGACCGCATCGGTTTTAAGTAGATAAAAGTGTTTTTCAAATCAATATTATCCCTCATCATCCACAGATGAGGGCTTATTTTCAGGAAAGTTCCCTACCCAGAACACACACATGTGCATCCTATAGAGATACCAAACCACATTGCAACAGAGTCCCCTTATTTCCCAGTACCGCCCACCAGCAGTGGTACTGATAATTTTTATAAAACCTGTCCTATAATGTAAATATTACATTTTAAGGGGTTCCTGTGAGAAAGTGTCTAATCCTTATAATTTGTATTTTTACCTTACCTTTCACTGTTTATAGTTATGGACAAGAACTAAAAGTAGGAATTTCCCACTTTGATCCTCCTTTTGTGATGCAAATAACTCCCCAACACTTCACTGGTTTTGATATATCCATGGCAGGATACATATGCAAAAAATTAAATTATGAATGTACATTAACGGCCATGCCCTGGGATGATCTTATTGCAGCAGTTGCAAATAAAAAGATAGATATAGCAGTAAGTGGCTTAAGCATGCCTGATGAAACTTCTTCAGAAGTAGCCTATTCACTTCCCTATTTAATTATAAAAATTCATGTTATAGGACTAAAAAATAATACAAACGCTCAGTTTAATTTGGAGCAACTAAATAATACAAATATAGGCACTTCTGATAAAAACTATTTCGAGCAATTTCAGAAATTAAAATTCAAAAACACTAAATTTATTTTTTACGATCAGGATGATGCATTAATTAATGCGTTAAAAAAGGGCAAAATAAACTATGCATTGACTGATTCATATAGCGCAGGTTATTGGAACGTCAACTCATCCAATACCATTGCTGATTTAGGGCCTATTAATGATATTGAATATCATGGTGTTATTGCCATTAATCCAACTAACCCTATGCTACAGAGCAATATTAATAAGGCATTAATCAACTATTTAAAAAGTCAGGAGTTTTTATCCAATTATCGAAATAATTTACTTCATCTACAATGAACGGTATACAAGAAGTTCAAGCATATTTAATGTTGATTTACCTTACTGTTCTCCGTGTTTCAAAGCCCTCATTAATTCCAATATTGCATTCATATACCTACTAAAAATGGAAAGAACTCATCCTTAATTATGACAACATGACCTATCCTCAACGCCAAGCTTATTGTATCGGCCAAACTTTGTTGGCCAATAGGAATAATACGGAAGCCTGGCTGCATTTGGCACATGTATTTTTTTCTACAAAAATAGAAATTACGGATCTTCCGCACGAGTTAAAAAAAGACTTTGAAAACAAATTAAGCACTCTCAATCGAGGTCAATGCACACTTTATTGTTGCGACCAGGTACTAAAAGGTAAATCAACTCCTAAATTTGTGGAAATCGCCAGTAATTTAATTGCAGCTACCCTAAAAACTATGGGAGCAAATGCCACGAATGACTTAAGCCGACGAATTGGCGGTGTGGGAATAAGCACCAACGGGCAAAGAGTGAGCAGCATTCCGACACTAAACGTAAGACCGATAATACTAGAACGTATAGATGCCAGCCCCCACCCTTTTCCCCCTCTAATGCCTTCAGTAGAAAAAAATGGGATCACAAATGACACGGTTACTAATTTAACATTGGTATTACAAAAGCTGGATGCTCGTTTGAAGCTTACTACCCAAAAACAAAAACCAAATGAATATTTGGATACTATCTTTAGTGCACAATCCAATCTGACAATTAATGAAATAAAAGCAGTAATTAATGATGCCGATTGCCTTGTAAATATGGTCAATAAAATATCACGGAAAACAGTGCGCCTTCCATTTATCTATGCTCTTTTTAATGATCCTAATCATGAAAGTATACGTAACCCCTTCAGAAGACCCACTGATGAACCATTTTTAAAGAGGACAATAAAAACTAAAGATGATTTTGAAAAAATTGCCTCCTTAATGCCAAAAGACACCGTAAGTTACCAGATGCAAACACGCTTTAGGAAATATATAAAGACATCACCTCATATAAGAAGTTTATATGAATCAACTACCAACATCCCATCGGCCTTGGTTCAACATGCTACACCAATGATTCAAAAAAATATTCCACCGATTCAACCGCCTCTATTACAACGTAGCATTTTTTCTCTGCGTCCTATTCTCAATCAAGGCAACTCAAATTCGTTATTAACTCCTCTTACAATGGAATCCAGATTAATCAACACATCAGCCCCAACTCCAATTATGAGACAATGCAATCTGTCAACGAAACCTCATCCTTTGTTTCCTGGCCGTTTATTTCCTCCTGCCAATATAAATGCCCCTTTACCGAGTAAAGGTCGCACGAAAACCAATATTGAGCCAATCAATGCAATTATTGATCTTATGGATGAAGAATTAAAGCAAATTGATAATATGGAAATAGAAACGCCGGCAATTGAGCTGAGAACAAAAAGAGCCTTAGAAAACAAAGACGAAGACGATGAGAAATGCTCAGCAGCTAAAAGGCCCAGAATATAGTATATCGTACCGAATTATCGTGGCTTGGCCACGGTATCCAGCAATCGTACCCCCATTAATTCAGTGCAGCCATTTAGCCTCCCCTTATTGAGGATACACTAAGGTATTAGGTCACCTTTCATTCAATTACTTGTCGCCTTCTGGTTATAGAGTTATTATAGTGGTTTATCGATGCATTCAAAATTGTTAATGCATTACAGAACGAACCAAACGATGTATTTCACTTATAATTACAAACAGCCTGACGAATATCATTTTAGTCTTGATTCAATTCACCTGGCCCGATTTGTTGCAACTCAATTAGAGTCCCATACTGATCTTGATTCATTACGAGTATTAGATCTCTGTGCTGGCTGCGGTGTCATAGGGATTGAGCTATCATGGCACCTTCGAGCAATACGGCAAATTAAGTTTGTTGAAATTCAGGATATATATACTGAATATTTTTATCAAAATATAACTAACGTCAACCGACCAGAATTACAATGCCATTGGCATCTTTTAAATTATAATGAATTGCATGGAAGTAAATGGGGAGGAAAATTTGATCTGATTGTCAGTAATCCCCCATATTTTCTCGAAGGTCACGGAATGCTTTCCCCCTCTGCATTCAAAAATCGTTGCAGATTTTATTTAGACAGCTCCTTCCAAGACTTCATCCTGGCCCTAGAAAACTCTCTTGCAAACAAAGGAAAAGCTTATTTCTTACTACGCCCCCTAAATCATCATGGTTTTGATTTATTTTTTGATATACAACAAATATTGCAGAACACATCGGTAACAGCAAAAAAAATTACCCATATCCGCGGTTCAGATGTTATCTTATTAGAGAAGGTAGAGTAACAACCCGTTAATAAACAAGCAGCGCCACCAGCTAAAAACATCTCCCTTTCGAAGCCCGTTTGTCCTCTCTCCCCATTGGGGGAGAGAGTTAGAAAATATGTAGTACAAAACGTCGCTTAAGGCCTACAGAGAATCAACAGCAAAACGCAAGTCATTACATGCAAATCAATATTCGAATATCAACAATCCCTCTATATCTCTAGCCACTATAAGAGATTTCTTACATGATATAGAAGGATTATCTTTATGCTTTATTTAAGCGCTTTTGCTATATTTAAAGTGAGTAATGACAATGGACGTCTTAAAAGGACTTTTGTCTGGTATCAAGGATGATACCTTCCACAAGGATGTGGAAGACTACTCGAAAAAATTCATGACTCATTAATGCATTATGCAGTGATGAGTCTCCCCTTTCTACTAGCCTCCCCTAAAGAACTATTTACACCATAAGTATTTATAAGCGCATTGCTAAAAGTTCACTCACTCACTTTAGTGCCGGAATTTATTGTATATCCCCGATGTATTCACAGAGATATCCACAGAAAATGTGGATAAATACAGCTGTCGTAAATAAGCAAGAAAAAGAGTTAGTTCTTGTTTTATAAGGGTTTTATTGTTTTAAAGATAATGGAGGCAAAGGAAGAGCAAGATGGTGTTAAAAATTTTATCCACAAGCATACAGCGATTTTCTATGGAAATGGGAGTTGTATGGTAACAATAAAAATTTTGAAAAAACAGTCTTGACTGGCACATTTTTTGAAAAATAATAAATTTTGCATCACCTCCTCTATACCGTTGAAAGAAAAAAAGATTGATATTCAAGCTTTAGAACAACAGGATTTTACCCAGCTTGGCTTTGAGCATGAACTGAATGACGATTTAACCGAAAATGAACAAGTCATCCCAAATAAATGTAAGCTCAATAATTCTCACAAAAAATAGCGCGAACATCTAAATTTTAAATGGAAAAATCAATAATCCCTATTTTAACAAACAAGATTAAGTTATTTCACATATAAAATTAGCATTTCATTATAATATCCAGCAAAATACGCCTCATTTTGTAATGACCAATAATAATTAATGAACCAATTTAAATTTTTAACGCAAGATTGTTTTGTATATCAGCTCAAAATATTAGAGTTGACAGCTGGATTAGTTCAAAGTGACATGACTTATCTTGAATCAAAAGAAACGCTGACGTTAGATGAGAAAAAGCAGCTGAAATGGTGTGAGGAAAGCTGGAATCTCTTAATTGATACAACTTTTCTACAGATATATGCAAAACTTGAAGAGTTGCTCTACCATGAATGTGAACATCAACTAATAAAAAAAAAGGCGAGCATATCACGATTTGAGACTCCTCTGCTTGAGCTAGGCTATCGTCTGAATAATGAACATTGGGTGGCTTTAATTAATATGTCTAAAATTCGTAATTGCCTTTTGCATGGAAATGGCAGGTTAGATTTAGATCAATACGGGCAAGATACCAAAGAAACTATACACACAATTAATTCGGATGCGTGCACAGATCTGATTGAAATCATAAAATTTAATCCCCATCATAGCGATTCATATAAAATTAGACTCAATTATCAATTTATCCTTTATTGCCTTGAAAAGATAAAAAATTTTATTGATGCCCAACCATAAAACAAGTGCCTTCATCAAGATCATTGATGAAATGAACTATAATTAATATTCAAGCAAGAGCAAATAGTGTTACGTTTCATTGCGATCCTATAATAATATTATCAGGTATCAACTAAAAAGATTTAATTTACCCTAGACATGGATAATCATGAAAAAATTACTCTTATCTTCAATTGTACTCATTTCCACTTGTTTATTAACTGGGTGCTGGACTGTACAAAAAGGACAGAAATCAGGAATTATTGTAAAAGTAGCTAAAGAAGGCAAATTTTGGGGGACCTACGAAGGGGAGATCATTCTAGGCGGCCTGGAAAATGCCAGTGGTGTTAGTGGGCGAGCATTCTTTTTTACCTTAGGTCAATTTAAATCAGAACTGGTAAAACAAGCGGAATATGCAATGCAAAACAACAAACACGTAATTATTAGTTATCATTGTGACGCATATACCATGCCCTGGAGCGGTGAAACCAAATGCTTTGTAAATAAAATTAATATACTCCAGGACAAATAAAAGAAGTTGTTCTGTAATGGCATTAATTTAAGTAATTTGTGCTTATACGCCCTCATGCTCACTGCCATTTTGACCATCATCTTGCAGAGCTCCTGGATTCAGGAGCTCCTTCGCTATACCTTAGTATCCTGCCAACACTATGTATAATTACCTAACAGATTAACTTCCTCTTTGAATTTGGAATAAGATTAAGAGCCTATTCACAGACTTATCCACAGAAAATGTGGATAAATAATTAATATCAAAGAAGAGCATAAAACGAAGATAAGTCATATACATCAAGAGGTTATCAATTTTAATTGAGTTTTAATTTATAGTGAGAGTCAGGGAGGTAAAAAAAATATCCACAAGAGAAAGAACGTACCTAGGTTTAGGTCGATAGACATCGTAACAACAAAAAAAATAAAAAAACAGTCTTGACTAAGGTTATTTTACTAAATTTTTATCATAAATATTATCCTGCTTCATTATTTCCAGACAAATAGAAATTGTGCCTGACTTGTAGAGAACACATAAAAAAAATCAGGTTATTAAAAAATCTTGTAAGCAATTGATAAATTGATAAAATGAGCAGTCTTTTAAAATGAGAACTCTAAAATGATACGGATATTATGCAGCCTAATTCTCTTTCTGCATTGCTTGCAGACTTATGCTCAATCACAACAATTTTTCCATGAAGTAGCCCCCAATAAAATCGCGACGTTGGGAAAGCCTGATATTAATGCCAATCATTATCGCGTGATTCAGATTGATATGAACCAGCTTAGGCATTTATTAAAAAATGTTTCCAAGAAAGATAATTTAAAAAGTGGAGCTCCAACAACTATTGCGCTTCCATTCCCTGATGGAAGTCTTCATCACTACAAGATCGTTCAAAATAACACGATGCATCCTGATCTAGCGGCTAAATTTCCAGAAATCAGAACCTATGATGCTTATGGAATCACTAACTCTAATGAATTTGTAAAGTTGGATACGACTCATCGTGGCTTTCATGCCATGATTATGAGGCCAGGCAAGAGCCCTATTTACATAGACCCATTTAAAAGAAATAACACTCAGTATCACATTGTTTACAATCAAAAGGATTTTTATACGGATAAAAAATTAAAATGTGGTGTTGCGACTAGTTCAGCTCATGTAAAACCCATTGAACAATTAAATCAATTTGCAAATTTTAATACTTGCCAATCAAGACAATACCGCTTGGCGATGGCAGCAACAATAGAATACACCCAAGCTGTCGGTGGAACTAAAGCTGATGCCGTTGCGGCTCAAACGGTCACAGTAAATCGAGTGAACGGAATTTATGAAACGAATTTAGCCGTCACCTTGCAATTAATTAGCAATAATGAAGAACTCATCTACGTAAACCCGCCACAACCCTATACAAGTGGTGAGCCTCCATTGCTGATTATAGAAAATCAAACCAATATTGATTCAATCATTGGCTCGGATAATTACGACATTGGTCATCTTGTTGACGCAGCAGGCAGTGGACTTGCGGCACTAAGAAGTGTGTGTGATTTTTACGAAAAAGCAATGGGAGTGACAGGAAAGGACGATCCCCAGGGAGACCCGTTTGATGTAGATTATGTCGCTCATGAAATAGGACATCAATTTGGAGCCAATCATACTCAAAATAACCGCTGCCAACGCAACCCTCCCACAGCTGTAGAACCAGGAAGTGGCAGTACCATCATGGGATATGCGGGAATTTGCCCTCCTAATGTGCAAAATAATTCAGATCCCTATTTTCATGGAGTTAGCTTGCAGGAAATGGGCGCATTTATTTCAAGTGCAGAACATACGTGCCCAATCACAGCTCCTATAGCCTCCGCTCCTGTCATTACTCCAGATACAAAAATAATAAGTATTCCAGCAAATACTCCATTTGCAGTAACGGGTGTTGCACGATCTGATGCTCCAGGAGCGCAACTGACTTATGCCTGGGAGCAGATAGACAATGAAATTAGTCCTCAACCTCCTGTAAGTACCTCTCTTGGGGGACCTAATTTTCGCAGCATGCCTCCAAGTCTCAATGCAACTCGTTTTTTACCTGCCTTACAGGCTTTGGCAAATGACGGACCTTTTACCTGGGAGGTACTGCCCTCGGTATCTCGCGCCCTGAATTTTAGAGTTTCAGTACGAAATAATACTCCCGGTGGCTCCTGTAATGCCTATAGTGATGTCTCTCTAAGAACAGAAGCAACCGCTGGACCTTTTGTTATCACATACCCAAACAGAGCGAATATTAATTGGATTGGAGGTTCTTCAACTCCTATTACCTGGAATACGGCAAACACGAACTATAGACCAGTTAACGCCCAATTTGTTGATATATTTATGTCCACAGACGGTGGCCTTACATTCCCATTCAATATTTTAAGTCACGTTGAGAATAATGGCCGGCAGCAAATTTGTGTGCCCAATTTTAATACATCCACTGCACGTATTATGGTAAGAGCAGAAAATGGCAGCTTTTTTAATGTATCCAGAATAAATACATCTATCACTCCCACTGTTCCAAAGGCACCAGTACTACTCCAGGCTAACCGTAACCCGATGAGAACTACAGAAGCTTATGTTAACTACGGTGATTGCATCCCTTTATCCGAAGACACTTATACAGTGAATGGTTTAAATAATGTAACCATTCGGCTTGATAACAAAAACAATCGATTCATTATAGGAAATATTACAACTCCGAGGAAAACACTGATTTCTATTACAGCAACTGATGCTAATAATGTTAATAGAACATCCAACTCAATCGTACTTCCAAGTATTTTAAAATAGAGGTTGCCATGAATAGATATTTAATACTGATGTGTGCTGCATTATTTCCCCTTAATTCTAATGCAAGCTGGTATGGAGGAATTAATCTTGGAGTTAATTCGGTTGATATAAAAAAAGAGTTACTCTACCCGATAGATGATCTTTTACCGGCAACAGCGACCTATAGAACGAATTATACTAATGGCCATGGACAAATTTCATTGGGGTATGAGTTCCAGCTAAATGATAAGATTGGCACCGCAATTGAAACCAATGCTGATGCTTTTGTTGGTCAATCAAAACATAGAATAAATAATTGGTTTATCACTGATAATGCACTTGCTGAAGAGCGTCTCGAATACGGCGCATCTGTATTTTTATTACCATCGTACCAATTTAATAGCCATACTAAATTTTTTATTGGACCAGGAATCTCAGCCAGTAAATTTGCTATAAAATCAGGGTACACAGCAGGAAATATTGGGGTAACTGGCTCATTTAACAAATGGCTTACCGGTGGTAGTTTGAAAACAGGAATGTCAACCCAAATAAGTGAACATATAGAAGCGACGCTAAGTTATCAATACACTGTTTATAACAGCGTAACATGGGAACATGTTGAACCTCTGTCAGAAGAATCACTTCGAGGACAATATAGACCGTATGTGAATACGGCAATGATTGGCATAAAAATAAAACTTCCTGAATCGAAAAACTTAGGCAAATAATAAGGATGGCAAGACCCATGGGCTTGTTATAAAAAACGGCAATGATATTTTTATACTGGGCGGCTGTGTTGCAAATTCACCAGCATAAACAATTACCACTCCCTGAGAAGGGTTTCTGCCCCATGTGTTATCAATGCATGGGTTTGGAGAGCCTAGTTTAATACAGCAGCATCTAGAGCATTTGCCTACGATTCTGCTCAGTCTATAAACGAACCATTCAGGGAACCCAATGGATTGAATAAATTTCAATGATATACGGCTTATCAGCATCTCGGAACGTTCTTTTAAGGTATTTTAAACTGTGATAGAACAGCTGCAACCTCTTTTTCAAGCGTACTCATCAAAACCCTGGTTGACACTGAACGGCTCAGACGAATGCCCTGTCCACTCCACAAACCTGAATAGTCAACATTAGCTGTTGTGTTTGCATGACGCCTAAGCTCTTTGGTTAGCTGATGCTGTAATGGATATGGAAGCAATTCATTATTATGAAATTGTTGTTCCGTCATAAAAACAAACTCATTCTTAAAACAACGGACAGGTTTCCCAGTAAACACCGAGGTGATACAAGTGCTGTCTTCGTGGCCTTCTAAAATCTTTTGTTGATGCATAGATGATGTATTGCTTTCATCACAGGTTAAAAATGCAGTTCCCATTTGAACCGCACTAGCACCAAGGACTAAGGCAGCAACCAGTCCTCGTCCATCCATAATGCCACCACTTGCGATAACAGGAACAGTCAGGGCATCCACCATTTGGGGTACAAGCGCCATGGTTCCAATTAACTCCCCAGGATTGCCTTCTAAAAAATCGCCTCCACGATGTCCTCCTGCTTCAGCTCCTTGAGCAATTACAGCATCGCATCCTGCGCTTTCAAGTGCCAAACCTTCTGCAACAGTAGTAGCTGTTCCCATAACAAATATATGATTTCTTTTCAGTAGACTCATTAAATGGGAATTTAAAATACCGAAAGTAAAGCTTAATGCCGATATTCCTTCACCGATGATCATCTCAACTAATTCATTAGTATCCGGCTCAACCCATATCGGAATTTCAGAATAGATATTCAGTCCAACTCGTGCGCGATGCACATTAATATAGTCAAATATTTTTCGAAATTGTGTTTCTTGTATTCGATTACTTTTACTGTCTGGAATAAATATATTCACTGCAAATGGTGCAGAAATTAATGTTTTTATTTCGCGAATTGCCTTTTGAGACTCTGCTATGGACAAATACCCTAAAGGTAATGAACCAAGCCCCCCATTTAGTGTCACTTCAGAGATTAATGATGGAGTGACAATCCCTCCGGCCATAGGTGCCTGGATGATCGGCAGTCTGATATTCAATTGATTACAAAAATACTCAACAGCAGAATGAAACATAGTCGCCTCAGACTATAAAATAAAAACAGCATCAATTAAAAACGGGAAACAATTTGTTTTTTTAATTGATTACTGGCAAAAAATAATGCATAGCTCACTAATGATTTAAACACAGTCCTCCATGGACCTTTATAAATTTTATAGCTAATAACAAGCATGCAAACACCAGCAGCTAATAATAAACGAGGATCAGAAAATACAGTCCAGACTTGCTCTTTATAGGCTATATATTGATGATGCTCATTTTTTAATTGCTTGTCTACTAACTCTATTTGTTCTATCAGCAACTTTCTTTGGTTCATTCTCTTCATTGCATCCTTTATCAGAGAAATACGCACGAGTTTTTTCAAAACTCATATTTTTTAAATTGTATTTCATCAATTGATGTAAAAAATACAGCAGGATTAAATTCAATAAAACAACAGATACCGTAGCCATAATCAAACTGCTGGTTAGCGTAAACATTAAATAGCCCCAAAGCATCATGGTTGCAAGCCAAGTGGTAAAAACAATAACAAACATCGTCACCATAGTGAATATCAAGGGAATGATACTTAACCGCGCGAGGCTTGTTTCCAGTATCAAAAGCGAAATGAATAATTTCATACTCTTGGTTTTACTGGAAATAAGCCCTTCCACCTCTTCAAGAATATTCATTTATTTTTTTAACAAAGATGAAATAAGAAAACCAATCCCACCTGCGATTAACAAGGAAGTAATAGGATTTTCCTTTACTTTTTGTGTTAATTCATCTGAATATTCTTTAAGATGATCCTGTGTTTCACCAACTTTTTTCAAATTATCTTCGTAAAGCTCATGAGCTAATTTTTTGCCTTCATTGAGGAGTTGATTAGCAGCTCCGGTAATATCAGCTTTCCCCTCTGAAATGGCATGTCTGGCTTTCTTTTTTAAATCTTCCATATCAAATCTCCTTTTCGCGTCAAGATACTTACTTAAGTTTTAAGTATAGACCTAATTTAACAATATGTTCTTTGACCAACAGATTTAACTAAAAAAATCCGTTCGACCTAGGCTAGTCAACGTAGCTATTTAATTGCCAGATTGGTATTTATCAAGGCCCCATAAGCTCTCAGCTTTTGATTAATATATTGACCATGGACACCGTGGTCGAGGCCACGGTGATTCGTATTCCAAGAAAAGAACTAGAGTTGCGTTATGATATTAATTTAAAATTGTGCTCTGATTTTTTTTATCACATAAAAAACCATAACGGCGAGGGCCCCAGAAAAAACGCCCACTAAAAAATTAAATCCTATCGCTCCAATTGAAGACAGATTTTCTGAGTAAACATGGGTAATTGGTATACCATGAGAAATAATACCACCGCCAACCAGGAACATAGCAATAGTGCCAGCAACTCCTAAAAATCGCATCAATATCGGTGCGGCGCCAATCAGCAGCATTCCAATATCTTTAATTGGACGTTTTTTCCCACGCAGAATAAAGCCCAGATCATCCAACTTCACAATACAAGCTACTAAACCATAAACCCCTATGGTCATAATTAAAGAAATCATGGCCAGTACAATGATTTGATTCAGCAGCGTGCTGGTAGCAACAACACCTAAAGAAATGACAATGATTTCCGCTGACAATACAAAATCAGTTCGCACAGCACCTTTAATTTTCTCTCGTTCAAATTGAACCATATCTACATGTTTTATATCTATTTTTTTTGTAGAGGGCTCCGTATCTTTATGTAACAACTTCTCAATAATTTTTTCAAAGCCTTCAAAACACAAATACAATCCACCTAACATTAATAAAATACTTACCAAGGGCGGCAAAAAATAGCTGATTAAGAGTGCCAATGGAATTAAAATTAATTTATTAACAGCAGATCCCTTTGCTACAGCCCAGACAACAGGTAATTCTCTGTTTGCATGAATACCGAGCACTTGCTCAGCATTAAGAGCTAAATCGTCCCCCAATACGCCTGCTGTTTTTTTGGTAGCTAATTTAGTCATCGCGGCCACATCATCCAGTGCTGAAGCAATATCATCGATCAACGCTAACAAACTTGTTCCAGCCATATTTGCTATATCCTTTAAATTAAATAGTCTGAGAAAACTAATACAATCCACCATCCCAAAGCTAACAAAAAAATAACCATATAACAAACCTAAGAGCTGATTCAATAATGCAAGATGAGAGTATGATAAGAAAAATGAAATTTATCTCTTAGTGAAGGGATAAAATCCTTTGAGATGGATAAGAAATTGGCTTATTGTAAAGCACATGAGATATCTTCTCTCATTAATTAAAGAAATTTCTTACATGAGTTTGCACCATATTCATGAAGACAATTTTTCCCTCTATGCTAAAGTTAACACAAGAGGAAGGACATTGGATGTTTTATACGGAATATTCAACGCATCAAGGACGATGCAATACCACAAGGATGTGGTTGGCCCTCCTCTGCCACTTCAAATCCAAATTTATTCCAATATCGAATCCATGATGTCTTATTTCAATTATCAATCCCCATTTGGCACTATGTTTAATCTCTGCACAATTCAATAACCTGCTGAATTTATAAGAAGACTAAGAGTCTATACACAGAGATATCCACAGAAAATGTGGATAAATTACTCTAACAAAATTAAGAAAAAAATAGGCGACAACCCTTATGGAATAAGGGAGAGTAAAATAATTTGATTATTAATTTAAATAGGATGTCAAGGAAGTTCGTGATAAATATCCACAAGACGAGGGATAATTAAAAGAGAGATTTTGGCAAGCATGATAACAACAAAAAAATAAAAAAAACAGTCTTGACTAAGCAAATTCAATCAAGTTTTTACAATTAAAATATTTTGTATTAATCACCATGAACCATTTATAGCACAATGAAATTAATCTAGACGGTATGAATTAATAAGGATGAACCAATTTAATTGAATGAAAGAAACTGCAATCCACTCATAATAATGCAGATGCCTATGAATATATAAATCAATCTTAAATTAAGATAAATTTGTGCTTTTTTAACCCCATGTTTTGCCATTATTCTTATTTGCTTCAATCGGTTCGTTGAAAAGACATTAAAGAAACCACCGAATCGTCTTCTGATTTTAAACCGTGAAGGAGTGTAGGTCTGAAAATAATCTGCACCATAATTAATTAATAATTGTTGTCCCGGAGCAATATCCTGAATAGCAATAAAAACAATGATTGAAATGCCATTGAAATAATAAATAAAGCTTTTTACATTGGCAATTAATCCTCGCGAAGACTCATGTCGTTCATTCTCGCTATCTGGCTCAGGAGCATGATTTATAAAGCGAGTTATATTTCCGTGACTTCTGGCATCAAGAAACATATTCAGGTAATCATTCTCTGGTTTAAAGACAAATCCCATGTATGGAGGGTTTCGATTTGTTTTTATTCCGGTATAAATACCCACAATATCACCAGCTTTAATAACCTTTCTGCTATAGACCCCCAAACCAATCAGGGGATCAATATAACGTATTTCGAAACGTGATAAATCACCTGGAGTTTCCAATAAGTCATAAAGATATTGCTGAGCAGTAAAAAGCTTATCCCCATCCACTGTTGATGGAAGAGTCTCAAAGCTAAATGAATCATTAATAATCAAATCTTCAGAAAACTTAAATTGAATCCTTAACATATCCCCTACTATAGAATTTAATTGCTCTAAAGAAATAGTATCTTCCGCAGTTTTATCGCTATTCATAGAAAAATATAAATCATCAACCTGCTTATTATAATGAAAGTGACCAGAAGGATTAATTTTAAAAATACAAAGACTTGGGTTATCAACATGCAATAGCGTGGCGTAAACGAAAACGGCAGCTCCAAATAACTCACGAACATTGTTATATTCATAATGATAGACATTATCCTTATGTGCCATAAATGGCTCTGATAACAAAGGATGGGTAAAATCTGATTGCAGCAAGAAGTGCTTCAGGTCTATTTCACGTCCATCGGGAAAAAAACACCAACCGTCCTTGAGATTAATTGTTACCTTAAGATCTTGGGAATTTTGATTATTATTAGTAAGTGTAATCGTACTCAATTGTTCTCCCTGAGTATCACTTTGAACCAATTAAATTATTAAAGCCAAGCGCCTGAAGTTGCATAGCCGTCAGACTGATGTACCACGCTATGCATATTTCGCTCGGCTGCATCCGGACTACTTTTGATTTTCTCTGCCTGAAATCCATTATGATGGATATCAAACACCCTCTTTATCATATAGTAGCGATTAATTTACTCTGAATACAACTGTATTGATTTAGCTGACGCAATTTTATAAGCCATCTGGAGTTCCCAAGCAAGAGCAGGTCAATCAGTGGCTCTTACTTGCGAAAATGAGCGTGGCTATTCTTTTGGCAATGAATCGATAAATTCATTTACTTGTTTTGGAGATAATTCATAAGATTGTCCACGAGTAAGGAATCTGGGCATGGTAAGCGTGCCGTAACGTATCCGGATCAGTCGACTTACTTCAAGGCCTTGTGATTCCCATAGACGTCTGACCTCTCGATTCCGCCCTTCGGTAAGCGTTACATGGTACCAGCTGTTGCTGCCTTCCCCTCCTCTGGATTCGATATTGATAAATTGTGCCATACCATCATCAAGTGCCACACCCTTTTGTAGATTCTTTAGTGCTTCGGGGCTTACCTGACCATGAACTCTTACTGCATATTCACGCTCTAACCCATATTTGGGATGCATTAATTGATTAGCTAGCTCACCATTATTAGTGAAAACCAACAAGCCAGAGGTGTTCAGATCCAGGCGACCAACCTGTATCCATCGACCATTTCTACAATGTGGTAAATTGTCAAATACTGTTTTCTCAAATTTAGGATCATTTCGGCTGGAAATTTCCCCTACAGGCTTATGATAAAGCAGTATTCTTGTATTTTGCTTTATTTTTAAGGGATTATGAATCAGTTTGCCTTTGACAGTTATTTTATCAAGTGGGCCTGCTGAGTCACCTAATTTGACAGGCTTGCCATTCACTTGAATCCAGCCATTTTCAATCCACCGTTCCATTTCTCTTCGTGAACCAAGGCCTGCCTGGCTTAGTATTTTTTGTAACCTTTCGCTGCTCATTCAGTAATACACTCTTCATTAAGTTGGTTTGCTGTATGCAATGTCAATGTTTCCATTACTTCAGGTAAAGATGGAAGTTCATGTAAATAGTTTAGATTAAAATAATTTAAAAATTCTTTAGTTGTAGTATATACAGCTGGCTTCCCAGCAACATCCTTATGGCCTGCAATACGAATCCATTCCCGTTCCATCAGGGTTTTCATTATGTGGCTGTTCACTGCCACACCACGAATTTCTTCAATGTCCGCACGTGTTACAGGTTGCTTATAAGCAATTATTGCCAAAGTTTCAAGTAAAGCACGGGAATATTTGCCGGGCTTCTCTATTTGTAAGCGAGCAAGCCACTGGCTGTATTCAGAACGGGTTTGTACTTGATAACCGCCAGCAACCTGAATTAATTCAAAGGAACGCCCTTCATAATCAGCCTTCAATTGCGCCATAACATTTTTTAAGAGAGCCAGTTCCGGTCTTTGCCACTCATCAAATACTTCCTGAATTTTATCCAACGGAAGTGGCTCATTGCAACTTAACAGCAATGCTTCAATAATTTTTTTTAATTCAGATTCATCCATATTAGGCAGCCTGTAAATGAATAGGAGAAAATGCCTGAGTTTGAGTTATCACGATTAATGACTGCCTTGCTAATTCAAGTATGGCCAATAAGGATACAACCAATCCCATTCGTCCTTCCTCAGGAGTATATAACTGCGACAACTCCAGTATTTTATTTTCTTGCAATTTAAGAAGGATCATACTCATTCGTTCACGCACCGACATCGTCTCTCTGGCTATCTGATGGTGAGCAAGGTGTACTTCTCTTTGCAATAGCCCTTTCATGGCATCAATCAGATCTTCCATACTCACTTCAGGATGAACTTTAATCGCTTCAATTTCATCCGGATTAATTTGAATTACAAAATTATCACGGTTTCTTCTTGGAAGCGCATCAAGCAATTGAGCCGCCTCTTTCATTTGTTCATAAGCTTGTAATTTTCTTACTAATGCCATTCGAGGATCTTCCTCTTCCTCATCTTCCGGATTTGTTGACGTTGGCAATAATAATCTGGATTTAATTTCAGCAAGCATGGCAGCCATCAATAAATAATCAGCCGCAAGTTCCAGCCTTCTGCATTCCATTAACTGAATGTATTGCAAGTATTGTCTGGTAATACTGACAATTGGGATATCGAGTATGTCTATATTCTGTTTACGAATGAGATACAGAAGCAGATCTAATGGTCCGCTGAACGAATCAAGTAAGACCTCCAGAGCATCTGGGGGGATAAATAAGTCATCAGGGACCTGAGTAAGTTCTTTACCATCAACAATTGCTTTAATCTCAGGTCTGACAGATAACTCAACATTCATTTTAGTAGTCCAGTCCCATGACTTCTCTGACTGTATTCAATGTTTTTATCCCTTCTTCCCGCGCGGCTTCACTACCTTCCGACACAATGCGTTTAACCGAGCCCAGATCAGATTCATAGTCAGCAATGGCTGTCTGAATAGGTTTCAGCTCCTGGTTAATCGCGTCGATAACCGGACGCTTACAATCAATGCAGCCTATTCCTGCAGTTCTACATCCTTTTTGCACCCACTCTTTAACATCCTCTTTAGAGTATATTTTATGAAATTGCCAAACCGGGCACTTTTCTGGCTCTCCAGGATCCGTACGCTTTACTCGAGCAGGATCTGTAGGCATGGTTAATACTTTCTTTTCCACTTGAGCCGGTTCTTCCCGTAACATAATAGTATTATGATAGGATTTAGACATTTTTTGTCCATCAGTACCTGGCATTTTTGCTGTTTCAGTAAGCAGCGCGTGTGGTTCTGTCAATATAATTTTGCCGCTGCCATCGAGATATCCTAATAAACGCTCTTTATCTCCTATAGAAAGATTCGATTGATCTTCTAAAAGAGCCTGAGCGGTCTTAATTGCCTCATGCACTCCATGTTCCTGGAATTGTCTGCGTAAATCACTGTAGATTTTTCCATTTTTCTTGCCCATTTTCTTTATGGCAGCGATGGCTAGTTCTTCAAAATTAGCTTCTTTACCATAAATATGATTGAAGCGACGCGCGATTTCCCTAGTTAATTCGATATGCGCAACCTGATCCTCACCAACAGGAACATAATCAGCATGATAGAGCAACACATCAGCACTTTGTAATAATGGATAGCCCAAGAATCCATAGGTCGCCAAATCCTTTTCTTTTAGTTTTTCTTGCTGATCTTTAAAACTGGGGACTCGTTCTAACCATCCCAAAGGAGTAATCATCGATAACAGCAAATGCAGTTCAGCATGTTCCGGCACCCAGGATTGAATGAAGATTTTGGAATGCCCTGGATTTACTCCACAAGCAAGCCAATCAATAATCATTTCCCAAAGATGTTTTTCAATAAAATTAGTGTGTTCGTATTGTGTAGTAAGACCATGCCAATCAGCCGCAAAAAAGAAACAATCGTATTGATGTTGTAGTTTTATCCAGTTTTTTAATACACCATGGTAATGTCCCAGGTGCAATCTTCCACTCACACGCATTCCAGAAACAACTCGTTTGTTGGAAGTAAATAATGCAGACATCAATTTCCTCTTTAAATTGAAAATAAAACAAAATCGTACACAAATACTACAAAATACCTGCTGAGCAGCATTTAGAATGGACGCTCAGCAGTAATTGAATTATCTAAATGGTTCAGGATCTCCTTTTCCTTCTCTGAGAATCACAGGATAATCCCCGGTCAAATCAACCACCGTTGTTGGTTCATGACCACAATTGCCGCCATCAATGATCAAATCAGTCTGATCTCCCAAAAGATCTTTAATCGCTTCAGGCTCACTTAATGGAGCGCTAGCTCCCGGAAGAATCAGCGTTGTACTCATTAATGGTGCTTCCAGGCTTTCTAGCAAAGAAAGAGTAATCGTATTATCGGGCACTCTTAACCCTAATGTTCTTCGCTTAGGATGCAGCATCAAACGGGGCACTTCGTGGGTTGCATTCAAAATAAAAGTATAAGATCCCGGTGTAAATGTTTTTAAAAGCCTAAATATTGGATTAGAGACTTTTGCATAAGTACCCAGCTGTGATAAATCACGACAAACCAACGTCATGTTGTGATTTTTATCTAATTGTCTTAATCGCCTGATACGCTCCAAAGCCGATTTATTACCAAGGCTACAGCCCAGTGCATAGCCGGAATCGGTTGGATAAACGATTAAACCACCCTCTTCAATAATCGAGACCGCTTTTCTAACCAAGCGCGCTTGTGGGTTATCAGGATGTAACGCATAAAACTGACTCATAAAGTCCCCTGTTAAATGTTCCAATCTTGCCAAATAGGCGTACAGTTTACTGGTAGTTGTTGTTGACGTCCAAGGCTTATCCTCGATGCCGCATCACTATGATAATCTGAACCAGAGGATGCCAGCAAATTAAAGCGCATGCAGGTTGCTGCCATTTCTTTAATCTGACTTACATTCATTTCCCCTGAGACTACTTCCATCCCTACCCCTCCAGCATCTTTAAACTCTTTGATTAACTCATGCAATTTTGAACGCGTCAATCCATATTTAAGAGGATGAGCAATTACGGCTTGTCCTCCTGAAGCGACGATCCCTTCAACTGCTTCAGGAATGCTTATCCATGGAGTAGGAACATAGGCACTTTTCCCTCTGCCCAAATACTGCCGGAATGCTGATTTCATATCTCTGGTTTTGCCTTCATTAATTAATAACTGAGCAAAATGCGGACGACCAACTCGAGTATGCCCCGCGAGTTCACAGGCTTTAGCATAAGCATTTTCAATTCCAGATAATTGCAAAGCTAATCCGATTTGCTCTGCTCGTTCGATACGGCTGTTATTTTGCTTCAGAATCAAATTATTTAATTCAGTAGTATGTTGAAGTTGATAGCCAAGAATATGAATATCATATTTTTTCCAGCGAGTACTCAATTCAATACCATTAACAATGGTGATACCACTATTTAAAGCAGCCTGATTTAATTCAGCATAACCAGTCACAGTGTCGTGGTCAGTAAGCGACAAACAGTTCAGTCGTTGATTCTGTGCTTTTTGAATTAACTCTGCAGGGCTTAACGCGCCATCAGAGAAATAACTATGGCAATGAAGATCTATCATAAAATACTTATAACTTCTAAAACAAAAATTATAACATATTTATAGGATTAGTTAGACAGACTCACGAATATAGTATAGCCGGGTTATTTTTTTATACATCAAATCGATCGCAAAAAGCTCGATAAGCACCAACAACAAAAAAAGAACTGCTGTTGTGGCTTGGTATACCGAAATGAAATGATCTTGCTACCTGAACAATTTCGAATTACTTGCAGTAAGTGCCTCTTTTGAACTATTCTTATTGTATGTTTAGTAATTAATAAATCACTTTGAGCAGTACATTGATCAGCAACATTGTAAAATTACCTCTTCTTAGCAATCAGGAACTGGCCAACTTGTGTGGTGTTTTACATAGCAACGTCAAATTTCTTGAAGATAAATTTAACGTATCCATCCAAATCAAGCATCAAACGCTTCAGGTGCAAGGACAATCAGAACAAAATATTGCAGAAATTGAAAAAATATTTACTTTGTTGTATCCCTTGTCCAAACACCCTATAGACAGCGCTACCATTCGTGCATTAATCAATGAGGATTATCAATCAGCCATGACGCATCATATTAAATTATCTCGCAAATCCATTTCAGCACGGAATAATAAGCAGGCTGCATTTCTGGATTCAATAGATAAATTCGATATTACTTTCGCTGTTGGACCAGCCGGAACAGGAAAAACATATCTGGCCGTATCCAAGGCAATAGAGAGCTTTGAAAAAGGAGAAGTTCAACGACTGATTTTTGTAAGACCAGCAGTAGAAGCTGGAGAAAAATTAGGATTTCTCCCTGGCGATTTGGTTGAGAAAGTTCTCCCTTATTTGCGGCCAATTTATGATGCTCTGTATGAAATGGTCGGATTTAAAGAAACTCAGAAGTTAATACAAAGCGACATCATTGAAGTATTGCCTCTGGCATTTATGCGAGGACGTACTCTGAATGAGTCCTTTATTATTCTGGATGAAGCTCAGAATACAACGATTATGCAAATGAAAATGTTTCTTACCCGGATGGGATTTGGATCAAAAACGGTAATTACAGGCGATACGACGCAGGTAGATCTACCCAAAGGAATTGACTCAGGACTCGAACATGCCATTCGTTTATTTAAGAACATACCTGACATCAGTATTCATACTTTTACTAGTCGTGAAGTAGTACGCCACCCATTAGTATCAAAAATTGTTGATTGCTATGACAATGAATATTCTGGAACCAAGAAATGACCTATCATATAGACATACAAAATGCAGCGCCAAATCCCATCCCCCTAACGGATGATGATTTAACAAAACTCGCTAGTCTGGCACTTAGAGATCACCAGAAAGATGCGGAATTAACCATTCGTCTGGTTGATGCGGAAGAAATGATTTATCTAAATAATTCCTATAGAAAACAAAATAAAACCACCAATGTGCTCGCGTTCCCAAGCGCCCTTCCTGAAGGCATTGAGCTGGAATTTCCTCTTCTTGGCGATGTTATTATTTGCCCGGAAGTGCTACTTGAAGAAAGCAGACAACTGGCTAAAACAATTGATGAACATTGGGCTTTGATTGTAATTCATGGTGTATTGCACTTATTAGGATACGATCACATCAATGACGATGATGCAAAGATTATGCAAGGTATTGAAATTAAATTACTAACTGAACTAGGATACGGTAATCCTTATGACATAGAAGGAAGTAATCTTGAATAAAGAGGAAGAAAGCGGTTCGTGGTTTGTCCGATTGAAGCATTTTATTCAAGGCGAACCACAAAATCAGGAAGAACTGGTCAGTTTGTTGCGAGACGCGCAGATCCGATCGCTGATCAACTCAGAGACTCTTGCAATGATTGAAGGCGCCATTCTTTTTTCTAAAATGCGTGTCCGAGACATCATGCTTCCTAAGAATCAAATGGTTTATATTAACCAGGATGATGAGTACAAAGACATTATTCAGGTTGTAACCCAGACAGGACATTCCCGCTTTCCAGTAACAGGTGAAAATCCCAATGAAATCATAGGTATTCTTCACGCGAAAGATTTACTTCGCCATCAACCCGATGCCGCAGAATCCTTCGATTTACTCGATATATGCCGACAGGTTACTTTTGTACCGGAAAGTAGAAGGCTAGACAGTTTACTCAGCGAATTTCGCTCTAACCGAAATCATATGGCCATAGTCGTTGATGAATATGGTGAAGTTTCAGGATTTGTTACCATCGAAGACATTATCGAGCAAATCATTGGCGATATTGAAGATGAATTTGATATTGATGAAGATGCTTATATAAAAGTTCATGACGATCATTGTTATATCATTAAAGCCCACACCCCAATTGAAGAATTTAACGAGCAACTTCAGGCTCAATTTAGTGATGAGACATACGACACTATCGGTGGTATAGTAATGAATAATTTTGGTTATTTGCCTACGCGCGGTGAAGTAATCAACATAGATAACTTTGAATTTAAAATAATTAATGCTGATGCACGAAGAATTAAATTATTAGAATGTATTGATAAGCGAATTTCAGATAATCCAAATACACCTGTTGAAGGATAACTAATAGATGAATAGCACTATTCTCATAATTGATGATGATACAGAGCTCACCGATTTATTAGCACAATATCTCGAACCCGAAGGATTTACTGTTGTCTGTGTGCATGATGGCGAAAACGGTGTTAAAAAAGCACTCAATCATGTATTTGATGCCATAGTCCTGGATGTTATGCTTCCCAAACTGAATGGATTTGAAGTACTAAAAGCAATCCGGGAACATTTAGAAACTCCCGTTTTAATGTTAACCGCACGCGGCGATGACATCGATCGCATCGTTGGATTAGAAATTGGAGCGGATGATTACCTCCCAAAACCTTGCAATCCTCGTGAACTGGTTGCCAGACTAAGGGCTATATTAAGACGCACCCAAAAAATCCCAACGCCCCGGCCTATTCTGGAGCAACATAACATTGTAGTTGATTGTTCCAAGCGACACGTAACGATGGCAGGAAAATTTCTCGAACTCACGAATGCAGAATTTAACATTCTGGAAATGTTAATTAAATCTCCCGGTCAGGCATTCTCAAAAGAAGAATTGACAGAATATGCATTAGGAAGAAAATACACCGCATATGATCGTAGTATTGATGTACACATCAGTAATTTAAGAAATAAATTAGGTGATAATCCCCAGGGAGAACCTATAATAAAAACAGTGCGCGGGTTTGGATATATGTTTAATGCGTAGTTTGTATTGGAAAATATTCATTTCGTTTTGGTTAGCATCTGTTTTAATTATTTTCACCACTGCCTGGGTTACCAGTCATATTACACAAAAATCTTATCAGCCAGCGCGCGAAGAAATGTTTATGGACAGCTATGCCAATGCGGCAGTAGCTACTTTTGAATCGGGCCAGCAATCTGCCTTGTTAAAGTGGCTCAATCAAATTGGTGTTTCTCAGCATATGTCCATTTTCTTATTATCCAATATGGGAGAGATCATTGGAACACAAACTCCTCCAGAACAGGTAAAGTTAATATCTAAAAATCTGATGAATGATGAACTGCCTAGTGAAGGGATTTTTAAATCAGGAAAGTTAATAGTAAGTCATGAAATATTATCTACTTCGGGTAAGTATTATCGCCTTGCTGCAGTCAGTGAAAAACCAATATCCCATTTTATCCAGATCCCTTGGGCTGGACTTACAATACGCCTGGTACTGGCCATTGTCATTAGCGGGTTGTTCTGCTATTTACTGTCACTTTACCTAACCAGGCCTCTGCGTACCTTAGGTATGGCGGCAAAATCAATTGCAATAGGAAAATTCAACACGCGAGTAGGCCGTTTCAGGGGCCATAATAAAGATGAAATTGCCGAGCTCAGCAATGAATTCAATCGTATGGCTGAACAATTAGAGACATTGATAACCTCAAAAGAAAGACTGCTCCAAGACATTTCTCATGAGTTACGCTCTCCTTTAGCACGCTTAAATATCGCAATCGAGCTAGGAAAGAATAAAACCAGACAACTAGCAGATCCAGAGTTTAATCGTATGGCGCTCGAGAGTTCCAGATTAAATGAATTAATTGGCGAAATTCTAGAGTTTGCCCGGCTGGAAAAATCGACCACTGATTTGGATATAAAAAAAATAAATCTTGAACTTTTACTTTCAGATATAGTTAGAGATGCTAATTATGAATTTGAAAAAGACTCAGTTAAGATAGAAATGCATAATATCTCACCCTGCGAATTATTAATTGATAAGCGATTAATCCATAGAGCAATAGAAAATATCGTACGCAATGCATCACATTATTCGCCCAAAGAACAGTTCGTTAGTATCTCAACCCATTACAATGATACGCGTGAACAAATCTACATCGATATAAAGGATAAAGGGCCTGGAGTGCCAGGAGATCAATTAGAGACAATATTTACCCCATTTTATCGTGTAGATACCTCGAGAACGAAAAAAACAGGAGGATATGGTTTAGGTTTGGCCATTGCCGCACGAGCAGTTGCTCTGCACCATGGCACTATCGTCGCCAATAATAATCCGGACGGTGGATTAATGGTAAGAATAACTCTACCGCTTTATCCCCCCAAAGATCCTGCTTAACCCTTAGTTAAAATTATCCTCTTAATTCTGTTCGTTGCTGATACTCACCTTTAACATCTTTTTCCAGATGTGGACCCAAAGCCTTCTCCATTTGTGTTTTTAGTGATGGATCAACATTTTTTTTATTTAAGAACCCTTTGCCCAGAGTGATCAAATCACTATCATTTGGGTTCTTGGTGATTGCATTGACCAACTCATTGACTTTGTCGGCTTTCATATTTGCTTTAAATTTTTTATATTCATCTCTTGCTATGTTGATGTCAGCTTTATCAATTTTGTCAAAGCCACCTTTTTTTGCAGCCTGTTGGCAGAGCAATATACCATGCACATTGGAACTTGAATTTGCTATAGTACAATTATCGACCTTTTGCCCCTTTTGCTGAATGGAATGAATAGGCTTCTCACCATTGGTAACCTGCGCAATTTGGTTTTTAATCTCATCATGTGACGTACCGTTATGAAAGCCATTCATCATATTGTTGATAAACTTGGGATTAACCTTATTCAGATCATCTACACGATAGATTTGTGTACCATACTCACTTGGATCAGCACCTAAACCACGATTAGTATAAACAAGATAGCCCGATTTAGACCCCGGACCATCTGGCACAATAGAAAGCCCCATCGCATGACCATCACAACTGACGGGTATGGTTGTTAATTTCCCACTTTGAATACGAGCAGACATTTCAGCGCCTGCCTCAGGATTACGCTGAGGTGTACTATTAGAAAAAGCAGCGCTCTTATTGGAGAAATGAAACGCGTCAGCAATTTCCTTAAAACTCTGATTACCAGGATTGCTTTGGGCATGGTTTGTTACCGCATCCGTCATGAGTTGATAAGTTGGAGCAATATGGCCATATTGAGAAGTGGTACCGTCCTGACTTGTCATCTCGATACCTAAAACCAATCCAAAATATTTAACAGGATGCAACTTTTCCGAAGCTGTCGGGACACTTAGTCCAAATTCTCTCCCCGCTTTACTGTCACTGGCTATATCTAAAACTGCCCGTTCAATCGTCCCGATTTTAGCACCAGCATCCATTAACGCCTGAGCTCCTGTAAAATTTTGCTTTTGTATCATGTATTGTAATGGGCTTTGTCCATCACTATTAATTACTTTATTTAATGCCACAGGTAATTGAGAAAAACCTACTCGTTCTGCTGCTTCTGCTAAATTACTCTCGAAATGACCTTTTTTATGTAATGCTTCCATCATTAGGTTAAAAAACCGATCGCTAATGATTTTAGCTGCATTTAACCGTTCCATCTCGACAGCAGCTTTATTCATTGCCAATTGATCTGACGCGACTTTATCAGCATAAGCTTTATCTGATGCAGATTTTTGCCTTAGAGCCATCTCTTCAGTTGGGGCGCTTTCTGCTTTCCCATTCTCCAGTTCTTTATATAAATCTTTTAGTTGCTCTTTAAGAGAAGAAGAACCATCAGGCATTTTACCAAACATATACAAACCTCAGAACGTAGGTACACTATAACTTATTATATATTCCAGCATACAATCTGTCCAAAATTTAAATAAGATTTTGCGAGAATAAAGGAATATTTTACCTTAAAGTAGCAATATGGATTTGTGCCTCAAAAATAAGTATTATGTTCAAAATAATTATAAGTGGATTTCAGGTCAGTGATACACCCCAGAAAACTCGGAAAACTCAGTAGTACATTCTTTTTATTAGGTTTTATTATATCAAAAATTCAGTATTTACCCGTCACTATTGTTTCTTCGTTCTTTCATATTATTGCTCTCGGATGTTATTTTTTAGCCTATGGCGCATGGTTTATTTCAAGCCACTTTCAGCCCAATCAGGAAAACAATACAGAAGAATGGTATGGATTCGCTCAATTCAAAGAACAGTTTTTATATGCAGCTACGATGGGACTTATCGCCTCATTAATAAGCATTTTGGCAATTTTTTTTCCTGTATTGATTGTTCCAGCATCCTGGCTTTTTTTTTCAAGCAATATTTTTTGGACTATCGGTGAATATAATAAATTGCAGAACCCGCCCGAATCTGATGAAAATTATTCACACAGCTACCAAAGTACCTATTTGGCTTATGCCATGACTATGGCTGCGACTGGTCTAACTACAGCACTAAGCACTACATTAGTCTTTATCTTTCCAGCTATAACCGTTCCGATAATTATAACAGCTACGATTATCAGTACAGGCTTAGGAGTATTAGCCACGGAATACTGGCTGGATTATACTTTTGGAGATCATAAAAAGACTCCATTATCTCCTCATAGTTATAACTATATGAATAAATCACTTGGGAACATACAAACCCAACAAACAGTACAGTCACCACAGCCATACCATGGAGCTGAACTTCTAAAATGTGCTCGGATTAAGACTGTTCAGAACGAAGAGAGCAAAGTTGATATTGATTTATCAAATCAGGCTTTTACTCCGAGACAATAATTTAGTATATTCTGCACGCCGATTAAGAGATACATAATGGATAAATTAATTTCTACAATGATAACCAAGGCTCATAATTCATTGAACTATGCCTATGCGCCCTATTCTAAATTTAAAGTTGCATCCTGTATCTGTACAGATAAGGATAATTTATATACAGGTGTCAATGTAGAGAATGGTTCTTATGGTTTAACCATCTGTGCTGAAGCCTCTGCTTTATGCAATATGGTAACAGCCGGCGAACAACGGATTAAAAGCATCGTACTTTTAGCTGAAAATAATTTACTCTGCTCGCCATGTGGTGCTTGCAGACAACGAATATTTGAATTTTCAGATTCCAGTACCATGATTCATTTATGTAATAAGGATTCAATACTTAAAAGCATGACAGTTAATGAACTGTTGCCCTTGACCTTCGATTTTAAACCCTGATTTGGATAATAGAATGACTCATCCAGTAACTAATAAAAACCCAGCTCATGTAGCAGCTGACTATATAAAAAAATTACATCCCACGTTTACTCCTTCTGTTGGAGTGATCTTAGGTTCAGGACTTGGACAGTTTGCTGAAGAACTTGAAAATGCTGTTTCAACAAACTACGAAGATCTCCCCGGATTTCCTGTTACCACAGTAAAAGGGCATGGTGGAAAATTGATTTTAGGTTATTGTGGGGACATAGGAGTTGTATGCCTTCAAGGAAGAGCTCATACCTATGAAGGCCTCGAAAATTATGAGTCGGTTAAAACTTATGTAAGAACCTTAAAAGTATTAGGATGCAATTATTTTATTGCAACAAATGCTTCAGGATCGCTTAGGGAAGAGGTTGGTCCTGGAGAGTTAATGCTTATAACTGATCATATTAATTTGCAGCCAAGCAATCCGCTGATTGGACCTAATGATGATGAGTTTGGACCAAGATTTTACCCACTGGATAACGCCTACGATCAAGACATGCGGGGAGATCTGTTGGCAATTGCTCAGAAACACTCGATTAAATTAAATCAAGGAGTATACATTTCTGTATTAGGACCACATTATGAAACAGCTGCTGAAATAAGGGCGTTTCAAATATGGGGAGCCGATGCAGTAGGTATGTCTACAGTACCAGAAGTTCTTGTTGCCAATCACTGCGGCATGAAAGTAGCTGTTATTGCAATGATTACAAATTATGCTACTGGTCTTGCCAAAACGAGCCATAGTCACGACGCGGTAGTGCAAATGGCTTCAGGAGCGGCAATAAAACTGAATACTTTGTTAAAACAGTATATTCTGGAATTATCGTGACCTTTGAAACCAATTTAACGACTATTTTAGAACAGCTTCTTTCCTACCCATCGATTGACGCTGTGTCTAAAGAGCAGTTAATACCCACACTGGATCTGACTCTCCTTGAGTCAGATGCATCCGATGAATCATTGGCATTATTAAACAATAGAGCCAAAGCTCATCGCGTAGCAGCCGTATGTATTTTCCCGCAATATTTACCCTATTTCCATCGTTCATCAATACTTCATGTTGCAACTGTAGTCAATTTTCCACATGGCGCTAATGAATTAATTCAGAGTCTGACTGAAATAGACAATGCAATACAATCAGGTGCCAATGAAATTGATTTCGTATTTCCTTACCAGATTTATCTTGGCGGTGAAAAACAAAAAGCATTAAATCAGTGTGATGTGGTTATTCAAGCATGTAAAAAACATGAAGTAACCATAAAAATTATCATAGAAACAGGTGCCTTTTCAGATATTGAAAAAATATATCACATCAGCAACGAATTAATAGCAATAGGTTGTGATTTTATAAAAACCTCTACCGGTAAAATTCCACAAGGCGCATCGCTGCCAGCTGTTTTTGCCATTTTAAGCGCTTTGAAAGAACATCCAGATACCACCTGCGGAATAAAAATATCTGGAGGAGTTAAAACAACAAAACAGGCGCAAGACTATGCCCACCTAGCAGAACTAATGCTTGGGAAAAAAATCAATAAGCAGTGGTTTAGAATTGGTGCCAGCAGTTTGTTAAATGAATTACTCAATAGCAAATAGAAGAATTATTGATGCATTTAGATTTCCTAAATTTTGATTAAAATTCAGGAGGAATTCAGCTAAAATGGCAAAGTAATTTAATTAATATCAATTGGAGTCTAAATAACCATGAAGACTAAAGCCGTATTTAAATCCATTATCGTAGTTCTAATTGGTCTTGTGTTAACAAGCTGCAGTAAAGATCTACCTCCTGGTGAATATGATGCTAATGAAATCGGAAAAATAAAAAAAGTAATTCCTGGAACCATTATTTCCAAACGACCAGTTAATTTACACAGACAAAATACAGAAACCAATGAGAACCAATCAAAAGGAAGTAACTTCATTGATGGAGGTTATAACCAAACCCGCGGTGTTGAATATGTAATCAAATTAAATTCAGGCAGCATCATTTCTGTAGTACAGTCAGAAGACTTAAGATTGAAAAACAAACAAAAAATCCTGGTTATCTATGGCAGACATACTCGAGTCGTAGCGGATAACGGAAGTGACGTATATTAAGTTATAATTGGGCTTTGGCCAACAAAGCCCAGGGCAAGAGCATCAAAGTTTAAAAACCCATCAATTTTTCTCTATAGTGATCA